>NZ_JARVRI010000005.1:0-273709 GCF_030209785.1 Arthrobacter sp. efr-133-TYG-120 | reverse complement strand
CCGCCGTGCGGCACCGGATCGTGTTCCTGCCCAATTACGACATCGCGATGGCCCGGACCCTGTTCCCGGGCTGCGACGTGTGGCTGAACAACCCGCTCCGGCCCCTGGAAGCCTGCGGGACCTCCGGGATGAAGGCCGCCATCAACGGCTCCCTGAACCTCTCGGTGCTGGATGGCTGGTGGGATGAGATGTACGACGGCGAGAACGGCTGGGCGATCCCGACCGCGAACAACGACGCGTCCCCGACAGAACGCGATGACATCGAAGCGGCCGCGCTCTACGAGCTCCTGGAAACCCAGGTGGCCCCGCGCTTCTACGGCTCCACGGTCTCCGCGGAAGCCGGCGCGGCCGGGCCCTCGCAGTCCGGCCCGGAAGCCGTGCCGACGCACTGGGTCTCGATGATCAAGCACACCCTGGCCCACCTCGGCCCCGCCGTCTCGGCCGACCGCATGCTCCAGGACTACGTCAACACCCTCTACCGCCCCGCAGCCGAGTCGGGACGGCGCGCCGTGGCCGGCTCGTTCAAGGAAGCGAAGGAACTCGCGGCCTGGACCACCAAGGTCCGCACCGCCTGGCCACAGCTGATCGTGGAACACGTCGATTCCATCGGCGTCTCCGAGGAGCCCCAGATCGGCGACACCCTCCAGGTCAACGCCTACATCGCCCTGCATACGCTGACACCGGACGATGTGAGCGTCGAGGTGGCCTATGGGCGGGCCGAAGAAAGCGATGAGCTGGAGGACATCACCGTGGCCGAACTGAGCTCGTTCGAGGACCTTGGCAACGGGCGCCACCTGTTCACCGGGTCCATCCTGATCAACCGCTCCGGGTCCTTCGGCTACACCGTCCGGGTCTTCCCGAAACACCCCTCCCTGGCCTCCAAGGCCGAACTGGGGCTGATCGTCAACGCGTAGCGGTTAACCGGGCGGGCCCTGCCCGCCCGGTCGCGCTAATGCTGGAAGACCGCTATGACAGCGAGGTCCCGCCCGGAGTAGAACTCGGCGTCCTGGAGGATTTCGCAGACCAACCCGAAGGACCGGTCCGTTCGGTAGACGGCAGGGACCTGCCAAATCAGGGTGACGGGTGGTTGCTCGTCCTCGGACACACTGTCTGCGAAATCGTGGAGTGAATCGTTGAGCGCATCCAGGTCCACGCCGTCGTACTCGGGGAAATCGAGCACCTGGCCGAACACTTCCAGGACGGCCTCCTTGTTTGCGGCCGGCGGCACCATCACGGTCCGGCGGCCGGCGTCGGACACTTGTTCCTGTAGTTCTTCGAGTGTCCACGTGTCTGCGGAATAGATTTTCATGGTTCCTAGGTGCGGTAGACGTTGATGGTGTTGCCTTGGACGACTTCCCGTTCGCCTGCCGCGACCAGCGCGCCCTGCCTGCGGTCATTGAGCTCGGACGTCGTCAGTCTTAGTTCGAACATCCGGCTGCCGGCACCGGATTCGGCGACCAGTTTGGGCAGGACGACCTTCTGATCGTCTTTGTTCCCGTTGATCACGAGCAAGCCGCGGTAGGCGCCGCCCTCCGAGCTCACCAGGAGTTGCACAACCCGCAGGGAAGGATCGTGCCAACGGGCCGCCGTCATGGGCTGGCCTTCCTCATCAAACCAGTCCAGGCCCGTCCCCTTGTCCGGGAAGCCCGCGTCCTGGGCCTGCATGAACTCCTTGCGGAGCCGGATCACCCGTTTGGTGCTCCGCAGCATGTCGTGCGATTCGGGTGTCTGGGTCCAGTCGATCCACGTCAGGGGGTTGTCCTGGCAATAGGCGTTGTTGTTTCCCTGCTGTGTGCGCCCAAGCTCGTCGCCGGCGGTGATCATGGGCACGCCGATGGAGATCATCAACGTCGTCATGAGGTTCCGTTTCGAAAGGGCACGGGCCGCGAGAATCCTCTCGTTCTCCGTTCGTCCTTCGAATCCGTGGTTGTAGCTGCGGTTGTCGCTGTGGCCATCGCGGTTTTGTTCGCCGTTGGCCTCGTTGTGCTTGCGGTCGTAGGACACCAAGTCGGCAAGCGTGAAACCGTCGTGGGCGGTGATGAAGTTGAGGGAGGCGAGCCTTGAGCGCCCAGAGGGTTCAAAGACCCGGGCTGAGCCAGTCAAGGCGTCCGCCAAGACCCCCACGTTTCCCCCGGACATCCCGGCGTCGGCAGCGCCCCGGTCAGAGAGCCAGAAGCGGCGCACGCCGTCGCGGAAGTGATCGTTCCAGTCCACCCATCCCTTGGGGAACCGCCCTGTCTGCCAGCCACCGTAGCCCACATCCCACGGCTCGGAAATGAGCTTGGTCTTGGAGATCACCGGGTCCTCCGCGATGCGCTTCAGGAAAGGATGTTCAGGATCGAACTCGTTGCCCGCATTGCGGCACAGGGTCACGGCAAGGTCGAAACGGAAGCCATCGATGTGGAATTCTTCCGCCCAATAGCGCAGCGATTCAATGGCCAGATCCACTACCCTCGGTTCCGCAAAATTGAGGGTGTTGCCGCAGCCCGTCGTGTCGAGGTAGCGGCCGTGGGCATCGTGGCGGTAATACCGCTGCTCGCCGAGGCCCCTGAAACTGAGGGTGTCGCCGTCGGGGCCGCCTTCCGCCGTGTGATTGTAGACGACGTCGAGGATCACTTCGATCCCGGCGGCATGCAGGAGCTTCACCATGCCTTTGAATTCATCCTGGACGGCGTGTGGCCCGGCCTGCTGGGCTGCCTGCGTGGCGTAGTCCGAGTGGGGCGCAAAGAAAGCTGCTGTGTTGTAGCCCCAATAATTGGTGAGGCCCAAGTACTGCAGGTGCTGCTCGTCGATGTGGAAGTGGATGGGAAGCAATTGGACAGCCGTGACTCCCAATGAGTGGAAGTGCTCGATCATGGCGGGGTGGGCCATGCCCGCGTAGGTGCCGCGGAGGTGCTCGGGGATATCCGGATGCAGCATGCTTTGGCCGCGGACGTGTGCCTCGTAGACAATAGTCTCCCGCCACGGCGTGCGCAGCGGACGGTCGTCGCCCCAATCGAAAGCCGAGTCCATCCGCACGGAGGTCAGCAGTTCTCCGCGCTGGTGCACCGCCCGACCGTAAGGATCCAGCAAGAGCTGCTCGGCGTCGTCGGCGTCAAAGTCCGGAGCAGGCACAGATAGTGGAAGTGTGTCCTCGTGGACTGCTGCCCGGAAGCCGTACCGGGTGCCGAGCGGAAGCCCGTCCACGATCCCGTGGTGCACGCCGTCCTCGAGTTTGGGCAGCGTGTGGACTTTCCAGGAGTCGCCCGGGGCCTTGTAGGCGATTTCGACTCGAGCGAGTCCGGGGGCCCATACAGCGACGTTGACCCGGTCCGGCGAGGAGGTGTCGCGGTCGGATTTCCCGGGCAGCGGAACACTGAGCCCGAGCGGCGACGGCCGCGAGGCGTCCACTGTAGATGCTGTGTCAAAAATCGGCATAACCATTAGTTGAGAGTTTAGTCTCCAGCGCCAATTCTCCCTTGCCCACGGCCCATATGACAGTGCCCGCATCCTCCGGTCGGACCCAAACCGACGGCCCCCGGGAGCGCAAACAAGCTGCTCACCTGCTGAAACGTCATCTCCCCCGGCCCGTTGCGCTTTTCGTGAAACCGGTCGTTGGAGCGGATTGTGTCGGTTGCGCGGAAGACGCCCGCGCGCACGCGGATGAGTTCGTATCCTCGGCGCGGTCGTTGCATACTTTGGCTATACACCAATGTGGAGGTAATCGTGCGAATCGCTCTTGCTCAACTCATCAGCGGCCGCGAGCTGGCAGACAACCTGGTCCTGTTGGAAGACTACGCGCGCCGGGCCAAGGAGGGCGGCGCCGAGCTCGTGGTGTTCCCGGAAGCGACCATGCGGGCGTTCGGAAATTCCCTGCTCGACATCGCCGAGCCCCTGGACGGGCCATGGGCAAGCCGGGTGCGGAAGATCGCCCAGGATCTTGGGATCGTGATCGTGGCCGGAATGTTCACCCCTGGAGTGGCCTCCGACGGCAGCAGCAGCGGCAAGGTCCGGAACACCCTGATCGCCACCGGGCCCGGAGTGGACACCAGCTATGACAAGATCCACCTTTTCGACGCGTTCGGCTTTGCGGAATCCGACACCGTCGACGCCGGCACCAATCCGGTGACGTTCGACGCCGGTGGCCTCACCTTTGGCCTGGCCACGTGCTACGACATCCGATTCCCGGCGCTCTTCACGGCCAATGCCGAGCGCGGAGCCGATGTGAATATCGTGTCCGCTTCCTGGGGAGCCGGACCGGGGAAGGCGGAGCAGTGGAAGCTGCTCGCGCGGGCCCGGGCTCTCGACACCACGACCTTCGTCCTTGCGTGCGGTCAGGGCGATCCAGTGACCCAGGGCCGTGAACCCAAAGGTGCGGCACCCACCGGAGTGGGGCACTCCGTCGTCGTGTCCCCCTTGGGAAACGTGTTGGAAGAGCTCGACGCCGAACCCGGCCTCTTGTTCGCGGAACTGGACGCCGCCGTCGTCGAGGACGCGCGGGTCAAACTCCCGGTCCTGGCGAACCGCCGCGACTTCTGAAGGTAACGGCAACGCTGGCTCACATCTGGCGTCAAAAACAAGGACGCTCGCTCACATCTGGGGATAAATAGACGGACGCCCGCTCACCTAAGTGAGCGGGCGTCCGTCGGAAACACCACATAAGTGAGCGAGCGTCAGTATTTGGCCGGCGGCTGGGCCGCCACCCAATCGGCTACTTGGCCGCGCGCTGCCTTGAGACTTCGTACAGGGAGATGCCCACTGCCATAGAGGCGTTGAGCGATTCCATGGCGGAGTCGATCGGGATGGAGATGATCTGGTCGCAGTTTTCGCGGACCAGGCGGCTGAGGCCCTTGCCCTCGGAACCCACCACAATGCACACGGGATCGGTGGCCAAGGAGAGATCCGGCAGCGAGACATCGCCGTCGCCGTCCAGGCCCAACACGAAGATACCCATCTGCTTGAACTGCTTGAGGGCGTTGTTCAGGTTGGATGCCCGGGCCACGGGAACGCGGACCGCCGCGCCTGCGCTGGTCTTCCAAGCCGAAGCGGTGACACCGACGGAGCGGCGCTCGGGGACAATCACGCCGTGGCCGCTGAAGGCGGAAACGGAGCGGATGATGGCGCCCAGGTTGCGGGGGTCGGTGATGCCGTCGAGCGCAACGAAGAGGGGCGCGTTGGGGATGTACCCCTTCTTCCATTTGGCGACCGTCTCTTCGGCGAGGTCGTAGGCGTCCTGGTATTCGTACGGCGGGATCTGCAGCACGAGGCCCTGGTGGACAGCGTCTTCGGTCATGCGGTCAAGCTCGGGCTTACCGGTTTCCAGCAGCGGGATGCCGCGTTCGGCAGCGAGTTTGAGGGATTCCTTGACGCGGTCGTCCATCTCGATCCGGATGGCAACGTGCAGTGCCTTCGCGGGGATTCCGGCGCGCAGTGCCTCCACCACGGAGTTGCGTCCGGTGACCACTTCCTCGGTAGCGCGTCCCTTGGGGCCCGAGCGGGCGCCCGGGTTGGAGCGGCTGGCGCCTCCGGCCGCACGCTTGGCCGCGGAGCGTTCAGCAAGCTGCTTGCTCTTGTACGCCTTGTGGTACTCGCGGTCCTCAGCCTTGGGGGTCGGACCCCGGCCTTCGAGGGCCTTTCGACCGTGGCCACCGGTTCCGGTGGTGGGGCCCTTCTTGCTCTTGACAGCCCGGCGACCGTTGTTGGCCATGAATTCCACCCTTGATTGTGTTGAGTACGTCTGCAATCAAGTCTACTGAATCAACTTAAATCGGGACGACGGCCCTTTCTCAGTCCCGTTTGAGGCTCCAGCTGGCGCCGTCGGCGCCATCCTCGACGGCGATACCGGCTGCCGCGAGAGTGTCCCGGATCGCGTCGGAAGCCGCCCAATCCTTGTTGGCCCGCGCGTCGGCCCGCGCCTGCAACTGGGCTTCCACAAGGACCTCAAGGGCCTGGGCGGTCTCGGAATTCTCCTGGACCTCGCCGCGTACATCGTTCAGTCCGAGCACAGTGGTCATGGCCATCACGGCCTGGAGCGCCTGCCGGGCTCCCGCGTCGTCCCCGGACGCCAGCGCCGTGTTTCCGGCACGGACAGTCTCGTGCAGGGCGCCAAGGGCCTGCGGGACGTTGAGATCGTCATCCATGGCAGCAGCGAAGGCATCCGGCACGGGACTCGACTCAGGGTGGGCGGCAAACTCGCCACCGAACTTCTTGGAGGCTTTCGCAATAAAACCGTAGATACGCTCCACGGCAGCCGCAGCCTCCTGAAGCGAGGTGGGCCGGTAGTCCAGGATGGAGCGATACTGCGCCTGGCCGAGGTAGTACCGGACAACGCGCGGACTCGCGAGCTCGAGCATCTCCTCGGGGCTCACTGTGTTGCCCACCGACTTGGACATCTTTTCGCCCTCATACGTGACCATGCCGTTGTGCAGCCAGAAGTTGGCGAACTCGTCGCCCGCGGCCTGCGATTGTGCCATCTCGTTCTCGTGGTGCGGGAAGCGGAGGTCCAATCCGCCGCCGTGGATGTCGAACTGCTGGCCCAAGTACTTCGTAGCCATGGCGGAGCATTCAAGATGCCAACCCGGCCGGCCGGTTCCCCACGGCGAAACCCAGCTCGCCGTCGTCGGCTCCCCGTCCTTGTAACCCTTCCACAGCGCGAAGTCCCGCGGGTCGCGCTTCCTGTTGCTGAATTGCGGCTCGACGTCGGCGGCGCCCTGCATATCGTCGATGTTCTGGCGGGTCAGCGAGCCGTACTTGCTCCAGGAGCGGATGTCGAAGTAGACGTCGCCGGAGTCGTCCAGCGCAGGGTAGGCGTGGCCGCGGTCGATGAGCCTTTGAATGAGGGCGTGCATCTCCGGGATATGGCCGGTGGCGCGCGGTTCGTACGTGGGGCGGGAAACGCCCAGGACGTCGTAGGCCTGCTCGAATTCCTGCTCGTAGCGGTAGGCCAGGGCCCACCATTCTTCCTCGGCCTTGGCTGTTGGTTCCTCGGCCCAGTCCGGCCCGAATGACTGCGCCGACTTGGCGAGGATCTTGTCGTCGATGTCTGTGACGTTGCGGACAACGGTGACACGCAGGCCGCGATATTCAAGCCAGCGGGTCAACTGGTCAAAGGCGATCGCGGAGCGGACATGTCCCACGTGCGGCATCCCCTGCACCGTGGCACCGCAGTAGTAGACGCTGGCCTTGCCGGCTTCAAGGGGAACGAAGTCGCGGACTTCGGCGGATGCGGTGTCGTAAAAGCGCAGGGTCACCGCTCCAGATTAGCGGATGCGGACCATCAGGCTTCGTTGGGCGCCATCCGTCCCTGTTTAGGCGCGATTTAGGCGCTATCGCCTTTGTGCGCTCCCGGCACGGCGTACACGAGTGCCGTGGCGACGGCGGAAATGCCCTCGCCACGCCCCGTGAAACCCAAGCCATCGCTGGTGGTTGCCGTGACGCTGACGGAAGCTCCAGCGGCGGCGCTGAGGACACGCTGCGATTCTTCACGCCGCGGCCCGAACTTTGGCCTGTTGGCAACGAACTGCACTGCCACGTTCCCGATTTCGAAACCGGCGGCACGGACGATCCTGGCAGCCTCCCCCAAGAGTTTCACCCCGGACGCACCCGCGAGTTCGGGACGGTCCGTGCCGAAATGCGTGCCCAGATCACCGATGCCGCACGCCGAGAAGAGCGCGTCCGCAGCCGCATGGGCGACGCAATCGCCGTCGGAATGCCCCGAAAGTCCGCGCTCCCCCTCCCAAAACAGCCCGCCGAGCCATAGCGGCTGCGGATCGTTGTCAGGTGCGTAGGCGTGCACGTCCACCCCGATGCCGGTGCGCGGCAGGATCATCGTTACGTTCTGCGAGCCTGCCATCAGCCTTCCACCCAGCGGACTCCGAGCGGCCCTTCCAGCAGGCCTTCGGCAATGATGAGGTCCAGCGGCGTGGTGATCTTCAACGACTGGCTGGCGCCCCGGACCGCGTGCACGGGCACGCCCAGGAGCTCGACGAGCATGGCGTCGTCCGTGACTGCCGCCGACTGCTCGTCGTCGAACGTCGCGGCCGCCGCGTGGGCGCGCAGCAAAGTCTCATAGTCGAATCCCTGCGGAGTCTGCACGGCGCGCAGTTGTTCGCGCGGGGCGGTGCCCGTGACGATCTCCGGCGCGATTCCGGCGTCGTCCCCGTCCGTTTCCGCAACCATCTTGACGGTGTCCACCACCGGAATAGCGGGGATGACCGCTTTGGCGCCCGACGAGAGCGCAACGGCTACGCGGTGGAAGACCCGGTCGGGAGTCAAGGCACGCGCGGCGTCGTGAACCAGCACAGCGCGAGTTCCCTCAAGGACCGCCCCAAGGGCCGCCCGGACCGAAGCGGCACGGGTGGATCCGCCGTCGACCACGGTGATCAGCGGACCGTCAGCGCCCAGCTCTTGGCGGAATTGTTCACAAAGCTCGCGCATTTCCAGATCGCCTGCGGGAACTGCCACGCAGATCTGGCGGGCAACATCGGCGGTCGCGACGCCGCGAAGGGCATGGGTCAGGATCGTTTCGCCGCCCAGCGGCACTTTCGCCTTGGGCATGCCGTAGCCAAGCCGCTCACCGGAGCCTGCCGCAACGACGACGACGGCGGTGGCCTCGCGCTGGGATGGTGTAGTCATGCGCCCAAGCCTACGTGGTGCCCACCGGCCCAACTAGCTAGCACTAGGTGTCGTTTTGGTCGCCCAGAACGACACCTACTGCGAGTTGGTTGGGCTGCGGCGCTGGGAGCTCAGCTTTCGGGCAAAAGGAAACCCCGGCAGCAGGTTGCTACCGGGGTTCAAATCTTTGAATCTCTGTTAGGAAGCCAGAACTTCGTCGAGAACGCTTGCGGCTTTCTCTTCGTCGGTCTTCTCAGCCAATGCCAGTTCTGAAATCAGAATCTGACGAGCCTTGGCCAGCATTCGCTTCTCACCTGCGGAAAGGCCGCGATCGTGATCACGGCGCCAAAGATCGCGGACGACCTCTGCAACCTTGATGACGTCGCCGGAAGCAAGCTTCTCCAGGTTTGCCTTGTAGCGACGGGACCAGTTGGTGGGCTCTTCAGTGAACTCGGCGCGGAGAACGTCGAATACGTGCTCCAAGCCTTCCTTGCCCACTACGTCGCGGACCCCAACAAGGTCTACGTTTTCTGCTGGAACTTCAATGGTCAGATCACCCTGAGCCACCTTGAGCTTGAGATACATTTTCTCTTCGCCCTTGATAGTGCGCATCTTGATTTCTTCAATTTTTGCTGCACCGTGGTGAGGGTAAACTACTGTCTCGCCGACCTCAAAAACCATGTGGACTTTCCCCTTTCCCGCAGACCAGTTTATCACGCTTAAGGCATACGATTGGCACGGAAAGGGGTCCTGAGCCCAGTAAATACGCGGAAAATGGCCTTTTCGACCCTCCGGCACCCTCTTGACGGGAGGGCATAAAAGTGCATTGGACGCAGCGTTCCGGATGACCCTACTCCTTCTGGAGGGCCGCCACAATGGTGATCGGAATCCTTGTTCCTGCTAGTTTGCCGATAGGCTATGGCTGAAAAGTGTTCCAATGACTCTTAGAGGAGTACGTGTCGTGCGCATTACTGCGATGAACCGTGTCCAGCGCGGCAAACTGGCGATGGCGGCGGCCGCCATCAGCATCGGTCTCTTGTCCGTGACCGGCTGTGGCTATATCAACCCCCAGCAGACCAACGAGCAGTACTCTCCGTCTGATGGCGTCAGGGATGACCTCGGTTCGCTTCAGCTGCGCAACATGCTCATCGTCGCCACGGACGCCAACAAGCCGGGACGCGTCATTGGTGCCGTGTTCAACACTTCCTCGAGCGATGCAACCCTGACCATCAGTGGCGCAGGCGGCTCACAGGCGACTATTCCGGTCAAGGCCAAGTCCCAGACCTACCTCAACGAGAACACCGACCCCGCGATTCTGAGCACAAGCGGCGGAGCCCCGGGTTCCATGGTTTCCGTGACCATCAAGACCGGCTCCGATTCTCGCACCGTGCAGTTCCCGGTCCTGGATGCTTCGTTGAAGGAGTACTCGAAGTACCTCCCCACGGTTTCCGCTTCTCCGAGCCCCTCGGTCAGCGGTTCCGCCACCCCGAGCAGCAGTGCGACCTCGGGCACCAGCGCGACGCCGAGCGCAAGCGCAACCGGCCACTAGGCCGCCAGCGGCCTGCGCCGCTAGGGTCGGCAACAAGCTGGATCCACGAAGACAAAAAGGAAGGGCTCCCACGAGGGGAGCCCTTCCTTTTTGCTGTAGGTTCCTACGGCTCGAACTTGTAGCCCAGGCCCCGAACCGTCACCAGGTAGCGGGGAACAGAGGGGTCCGGCTCGATCTTGCTGCGCAAGCGCTTCACGTGGACATCCAGGGTCTTGGTATCGCCCACGTAGTCCGAGCCCCAGACGCGGTCGATCAGCTGCCCGCGGGTGAGCACCCGGCCTGAATTGCGAAGGAGCATCTCAAGGAGTTCGAATTCCTTCAGCGGAAGCGACACCTGTTCGCCGTTGACGCTCACTACGTGCCGCTCAATGTCCATCCGCACCGGGCCGGCCTGGACGGTGGACGTGATGAGTTCCTCCGGTTCGCCTTGGCGGCGCAGCACGGCACGCACGCGCGCCACGAGTTCCCTCGAGGAGTACGGCTTGGTGACGTAGTCGTCCGCGCCGAGCTCCAGGCCAACCACCTTGTCGATTTCCGAGTCCTTGGCCGTCAGCATGATGACCGGGACGCTGGAACGCTGGCGCAGTTGCCTGCAGACCTCAGTGCCAGGGGTCCCCGGAAGCTGCAAGTCCAGCAGCACCAGGTCGGCCCCGTTCCGGTCGAACTCCACCAAGGCGTCACTGCCGTTGTCCACAACCTGGACATCGAAGCCTTCCTTGCCCAATAGGTAGGACAGAGGGTCGCTGAAGGACTCCTCGTCCTCCACGATCAGAATCCTGCTCAAGCGCCAGCTCCTTGCTCTAGGGCGCGTACGGCGCCCGTCGTTTGAATCACGCTTCGGGGCTTCGCCCCGGCGTCGTCGTCCTCCTGGCCTTCCATTTCCGGAAGGCGGATGGTGAAAGTAGAACCTTGGCCTGGCTGGGACCAGACGGTGACCTCGCCGCCGTGGTTGGACACCACATGCTTGACGATGCTCAGTCCCAGGCCTGTTCCCCCGGTCTGCCGGGACCTCGCCGCATCCACACGGTAGAAGCGTTCGAAGATGCGTTCCTGGTCCTCCGGGCTGAGACCCTCGCCCTGGTCCGTGACGGAAATGGCCACCACGCCTTCTTTGGCGCGGACCCCCACTCCCACGCGGGTGTTCTCCGGCGAATAACGGATGGCGTTGTCGATCAGGTTCCGCAAGGCGGTCACCAACAGGTCCTGGTCGCCGAAAACCATCGTTTCCGTGCGGCCCCCGACGACGATCTTGATGTTCTTGAGCTCGGCCGGGAGCTGCGAGCGGTCCACGGCCTCGGAAATCACCGTATTGATGTCCACGGCGTGCCCTTGCTGTGCCACATTGGCACCTTGAAGCCGGGACAGCTCAATGATGTCCTGAACCAGCGCGGCCAGCCGTGTCGATTCCTTGTGCATGCGCTTCGCGAAGCGGCGCACGGCTTCTTCGTCGTCCGGGCTTGCCTCGAGCGCTTCCGCAAGCAGGGAGATGGCGCCCACCGGCGTCTTGAGTTCATGCGAGACGTTCGCCACGAAGTCGTTGCGGATCTCTTCGGTACGGGTGATTTCGGTACGGTCATCGGCCAGCAGGACGATATATTCCCATCCGAGCATGGCTGCCCTCACCTGGACCACAATGGTTCCCTTGCCCAATGGACCGCGGGGCAACTCGTAAGTCTCCTCGAGGATCACGCCGTCGCGCCGCACCTTTGCGGTCATGTCCAGCAACTGCTTGTGCACCACTGTGTGGCCCCGCACGAGGCCGTACGCATAGGCCGCGGGACTGGCCCGGACCACGCCGTCGATCGCGTCCACGACGACGAAAGCGCGCCCGACGACCGACAGCACCTCCGCTGCTCCCTCCGGAAGAAGCGGCTCGGTGACGTCCAGGTCCACGATCTTCCGCTGCCGTTCACTGAGCCTGAACGCGAGCACGCCAAAGACGCCGCACGACAGGCCGACTAGACCTGCGATGACACCGATGAGCACTGGATCCACGGATCTAGCTTATGCGCTCAAAACACTGCAAAATATGGAACGGTCACCAAACCGCCCCGATTCAGCTAACGTTCACCTAAAGGTGCGCAATCGTTCATTGACCACTGCCACTCTTACTAGTTGGACCGTAGTTAGCTGTGATGATTTCCGCGCCGTTAGAGGGGTGCGGAGGAGATTTCCAAGGAGAGGACGCCACCGTGCGCAAGGTTTTTCAGGAGGAGCTCATCCAGGTCGGTGAGGACCTCATCGAGATCTCAAAGCTGGTCACTGAGGCGATCCAGAACGCGACCACCGCCTTCGAAGGCGCCGACGTCGATCTTGCACAGGATGTCATTGCCGCCGACGCGCGGATCGACTTCCTGCAGAACGGCCTCGACGAGCGCGCCATCGACATCCTGGCCCTCCAGGGCCCTGTGGCAAGCGATCTCCGGATGATCGTCGGCTCCCTGCGGATGAGCGCATCCCTGGAGCGCATGGGTGACCTCGCCCGGCACGTGGCCCAGCTGGCCCGTTTGCGCTACCCGGCCACGGTCATCCCCGAGCAGCTGACGGCGACATTCAAGGACATGGCTCGCCTCGACCTCGAAATCATCCAGAAGGTGACGCTGCTCCTGGAGTCCCGCGACCTCGAAGTTGCCCGCGACATCCTCAAGCTCAACATCCGCGTGGACGATCTGCACTTGAGCGTCTTCAGGGCAATCGCTGATCCTGCCTGGGCCGAGACTGCAGCCACCACGGTGGATGTGGCCCTCGCCAGCCGCTACTTCGAGCGTTTCGCCGACCACGGCGTCTCCGTTGCCCGCAAGGTGACCTACCTGGTCACCGGTGAATGGCAGCCTGAAGGCTTCTAGCCAGTCTTAGCAAACAACGACGGCGGCCGGCCCACCTCGCAAGGTGGGCCGGCCGCCGTCGTTCTCTCAAAAACTACTTCTTGCCCTGGGCAGCTACAGCCTTGATGGACTCTGCCGCTGCCTCTGGGTCGAGGTAGGTTCCGCCGGGGTTGATCGGCTGGAAGTTCTCGTCCAGGTCGTAGACCAGCGGGATGCCGGTGGGGATGTTGAGGCCCGCGATGTCTTCGTCGCTGATGCCGTCGAGGTGCTTGACGAGCGCGCGCAGGGAATTGCCGTGAGCCGTGACCAGGACGGTCTTGCCCGACTTGAGGTCTTCCTTGATGTCGGATTCCCAGTACGGCAGGAGACGCACGAGGACGTCCTTGAGGCATTCGGTGCGCGGGAGGGCATCGCCGAGGTCCGCGTAACGGGGATCGTGTGCCTGGGAGAACTCGCTGTCGTCGGAGAGCGGGGGCGGCGGGGTGTCGTAGCTGCGGCGCCATTCCATGAACTGCTCTTCACCGAACTCAGCGAGGGTCTGGGCCTTGTCCTTGCCCTGCAAGGCGCCGTAGTGGCGCTCGTTGAGGCGCCAGTCACGCTTGACCGGAATCCAGCCGCGATCGGCCTTGTCCAAGGCGATGTTCGCGGTGTTGATGGCCCGCTTGAGCAGGGACGTGTACAGGATGTCCGGGAGAATGTTGTTCTCGACCAGAAGCTCTCCGCCGCGGGCTGCTTCCTCGCGGCCTTGGTCGTTCAGGTCGACGTCCACCCAGCCGGTGAACAGGTTCTTGGCGTTCCAGTCGCTGTGGCCGTGGCGCAGCAGAATCAGCTTGTAAGTCATGGTTTTCATCCTAGGCGATCAAGCCCTGCCGTTGCCGGGCGTTACGCCCTCCACAACGCGGGGTCACTTAGCGCCGGTGTTCGTCCGCCGGATGGGCCGTAAGTGACCCCGCGTTGGAGGATAAAGTGGGACGGTGGTGCGAAAAGCGGAGCGGGTGCAGGGAAGGCGCGGCAAACCCGTCGGAAACATCACCAGGGGCACCACCAATCCCAACCGCATGCGCCGTTTGGACCGCTGGTTGGCGGGCCCGCAGGGATGGCGGCTACGCTCCGCCGTCGACCCCTTGGTAGTGGACCTTGGCTACGGCGCTTCCCCGGCCACCGCCGTCGAACTCTTCGAAAGGCTGCAGGCCGTCCGCCCGGACGTCCGCGTGTGCGGGATCGAGATCGAACCCGAGCGAGTCAGTATCGCGAAGCCCTTGGAAAGGCCCGGGCTCAGCTTCCACGTGGGCGGTTTCGAGGTTCCTGTTCCGGGCAATCCAGTGTTGGTGCGCGCCTTCAACGTACTGCGGCAATACGAGGAGTCGGACGTGGCGGGGATCTGGGCGCTCGTGCAGTCGCGGTTGGCACCGCAGGGGTTGTTCATCGACGGTACGTGTGACGAAATCGGCCGCAGGGTGACGTGGGTTGCACTGGATCCGGACCGGCCGTTGAGCCTGAGCCTGTCCATGCGGTTCGGCGGCTTCGAACTGCCCTCTGACGTGGCCGAACGCCTGCCCAAGGCACTCATCCACCGCAATATCCCCGGCGAACGCATCCATGCTTTCCTGAATGCGTTGGACCAAGCCTGGCTGGAAGCCGCACCAATTGCGTCCTTCGGCAGCAGGCAGCGGTGGACCGCCATGTGCCAATCAATGCGCGACGCCGGTTGGCCCCTTCAGGACGGACCCTCGCGCTGGCGCTTGGGGGAACTTACGGTCGACTGGTCAGCGGTGGCCCCGGCTTAGTTGGCCCCGGCCTGAGCTTGCGAAGGCTGGGAGCCGGTGGGGATCACCAGGGACCGTACGGCCCCTGGTTGCGGCCGCTGTTGCCGATTTCCTTCACCGCGGGACGGACGTCCGCCAAATAGACGCACCCCGCGGTGACAGCCGCGATGCCGAAGAAGCCGAAGCCACTGCCGCCACCGAGCAGGGAAAGCCCGCCGATCACCGCTGCGATGCCGGTCAGGGCAAGCCAGAAAGTCTTGGTGCGCTTGGACGCGGCCTCAAAGGACGAGGGTTTGTGGCGCAGGCAATCGACCAGCGCCCACAGCTCCAAAGCGAAGGCGACCAGTCCCAGAATGAACCAAATCCCATTCTGGATGTTTGAAATCAAAATTTTTCCGTCCACGCCCACAAGCCTAGCGGTCAAGCGACTTGAGCGCTTGCTCCAAATCCGCCCAGAGGTCTTCGACGTTCTCGATTCCGACGCTCATCCTGACCAGGTTGTCCGGCACACTGAGCGGCTCGGCGGTGTGCCGGCGTCGGCGTTCGATGAGGGATTCGACGCCGCCCAGCGACGTCGCCGGGATCCACAACTGCAATGCACGAACCAGCTGATCTGCCGCGTCGGCACCGCTGCGGGTCCCGTCTCCGGCGAGCTGGATGCAGAGGATCGAACCGAAGCCCTTCATTTGGGACTTGGCCCGCTCATGGCCGGGATCGGTGGGCAGGCCCGGGAAACGGATCGACTCGACGCGGGGGTGGGTACTCAGCCGCTCGGCCAGGGTTGCGGCAGAAGCTTGCGAGCGCTCGATCCGGAGTGCCAGCGTGCGCAGTCCGCGGAGCGCGAGCCAGGCCTCGAACGGGCCCGCGATGCCGCCGTGGATGATGCGGTGGTGCAGGAGTTCCCCGCGCAGCCCGGCGTCGGATGTCACCAAGGCGCCGAGTACGACGTCGGAGTGGCCGGCCAGGTATTTCGTCACCGAATGGAGCACGACGTCGGAGCCCAGGCTGAGGGGCTGCTGGACGAGCGGCGTGGAGAAGGTGTTGTCCGTGACCACGATGGCGCCGGCCTCATGGGCCGCGGTGGCCAGGGCCCGGACGTCGGCGATGCCGAGCATGGGGTTGGTGGGACTTTCGATCCACAGCATGCTGGCGGGCTTTCCATCCGCGGGGGCGAGCTGCGCCTTGACGGCGTCGGTGTCCGCGATGTCGACGGTCCGCAATTCAAGGATGCCCTTGGCCGCGAGTTCGGTGGCCATGACGAGCGATCCTGCGTAGCTGTGCGTCGGCATGACGAGGACTCCCCCGGCCGGCACGAGCGACAACGCGGAACTCACCGCTGCCAGGCCCGAGGCATACAGCAGGCCGGGCAGCTCGGCTCCTTCCAGCTGGGCCAGCGCTTCCTCGAACGGATCCCACGTGGGGTTGGCATAGCGTCCGTAGCCGCGGTCGCCGTCGCTCAGTGCTCCCGTGCCGAAATACGTGGAGGACAGAACGATGGGCGGGTTGACGGGCTGGTCATGGCTTCGTTCGGGACGGCCTGCCGCCACCACCACAGTGTCAGGGGACAGATCTGCGGCATGTTCTCGGGAAAGACTCATTGCCCCAGCCTACGGCGCGGGGAGCGGGCGCTGGAAAGCTGTTACGGCTTCGTCTCGCCCAGCGGCAGGGTGCGTCGCGCCCGGGCGGGCGAGCGCCGCCGTCGGGCACTGTCAGAGTTCCTCTGTACGCTTAGATCCGTGACTACGCAGCGCCTCAAGCAGGACCAGAGCCCCATGCCGGACCAGCGCCCCGGACTCTTCATCGCCTTCGAAGGCGGGGACGGGGCCGGCAAGTCCACGCAGGCCGCCCGCCTGGCTGAGTCGCTCGAGTCCCTTGGCTTTTCCGTGCTGCGCACCCGGGAGCCCGGAGGCACGCCGATCGGTGAGAAGCTGCGTTCCCTCGTGCTGGACCACGGCCACGGCGCTATTGATCCCCGGACCGAGGCCCTGATGTTCGCAGCCTCCCGGGCCGCCCACGCAAGCCAGGTCATCCGCCCGGCGTTGGCACAAGGCGCAGTGGTGATCACGGACCGCTATATAGACTCCTCCGTCGCTTACCAGGGCGCCGGCAGGGATCTCGGAACCGTCGACGTCAGGCGGCTCAACGAATGGGCCACCGAAGGACTCGAGCCGGACCTGACGGTCCTCCTCGACGTCCACCCCGGCGATGGCCGGGACCGCAGAACTGCCGGAGACGCTGCCGAGGACCGGCTCGAGTCGGAACCGGACGATTTCCACGCCCGCATCCGTGCCGCTTTCCTGGAACTGGCACAGGCGCGCCCGGAGACGTACCTCGTGCTGCCCGCCAAGGATGCCGTCGAGGACCTCGCCGCGCAGATCCTCCGGCGCGTGCAGGACTTACTTGGGAGCCGCACATGAGCGTCTGGGACGAGCTCCAGGGCCAAGCGCCCGTCGTCGCGCAATTGCGCGCGGCTGCCCAAGGCGAAGGCCTCACGCACGCGTGGTTGTTCACCGGACCGCCGGGTTCGGGCCGTTCCAACGCGGCCAAGGCGTTCGCGGCGGCATTGAACTGTGAGCAGGACGACGTCGCACTTCGCGGCTGCGGCGAATGCGCATCGTGCCGGACCATCCTTGGCGAGACCCACTCAGACGTGACCTTCGTGCGCACGGAGAAGGTCACCATCACCATCGAAGAAGCCCGCCAGCTGGTGTCCAAGGCCGGCGACCGGCCGGCGTCGGGCCGCTGGCGCATCATTGTGGTGGAGGACGCGGACCGTATGGCCGAGCGCACCACCAACGTACTGCTTAAGGCCATCGAGGAACCCACACCCCGGACCATCTGGATGCTGTGCGCACCGTCGCCCGCGGATGTGCTGGTCACCATCCGCTCGCGTTGCCGTCCCGTGAGCCTTCGGATTCCGCCGGCTGCCGACGTCGCCGCCCTGCTGGTAAGGCGCGACGGCGTCGACCCCGCCATCGCTGACCGGGCCGCCCGCGCTGCCCAAAGCCACATCGGCATTGCGCGTCGGCTGGCCCGCGATCCGGAGGCCAGGGAACGCCGGATGGAGACTGTCCGTTTCCCGCTGGGCCTGAGGGGCGTCACTGCCGCCGTGATGATGGCCGAAAAGCTGGTCAAGATCGCGACCGATGAGGCCAACAGCTCCAACGACGAACGCGACGCCGCCGAAAAGGTCGCCCTGCTCGCGAGCTTGGGCGCTCCGGAATCGGGCACGCTGCCGCCGTCGATGCGAAGCCAGGTGAGGCAACTTGAGGACGACCAGAAACGGCGGGCCAAGCGCTCCATCACCGATTCCCTCGACCGCACGCTGACTGATCTGCTGTCCTTCTATCGGGACGTCCTGGTCATCCAACTGGGGAACGCCGTGGAGTTGGTCAACGTTGAACTCAGGAGTGAACTGGAGGCCTATGCGGCAGGCTCCACGCCTGAAATCACCTTGGCCCGCATGGATGCCATCAACAAGGCGCGCGTGCGGATCACCACCACCAACGTGGCACCGCTGCTGGCCGTCGAGTCCATGGCGAGCAGCCTGATTCAGCAATAGCCGGATAGTTTAGAAGTACAGCACGCTTCCCCAGCCTGAGGAGAAACGCATGACCCCCGCACGACGCCGGCCCGCCGGGTCCAGTTCCAGGACACGGTTCCCCTCACTGCGGCGGGTGGCAGCGGCAGTCGCTGCCACGGTCTCCGCGAGCCTGCTGCTGAGCGGCTGCGTTTTCTCGGTACCGGCGCCCAACGATGGTGCCGGCAACGGGTCCGGCAACGTCAGCACCCCGGATGCGTCCATCGCCGCCGCGGCGCCGGCAGGACTGGAGAGTTTCTACTCCCAAAGAGTGAACTGGACGTCCTGTGAGCAGGGATTCCAGTGCGCCAACATCAAAGTGCCGGTGGACTATGCCAAACCCGATGGTGACAGCATCTCCATCGCGGCCATCCGGCTCCAGAGCCAAGGCACAAAGAAGGGTTCACTCCTGGTGAATCCCGGTGGCCCCGGCGCTTCGGGCTATGACTTCGTCAGGGACGCGGCGAAAACCCACTTCACCAGCAAGCTGCGGTCCAGCTTCGACCTGGTGGGCTTCGATCCCCGCGGCGTCAAGCGGTCGGCGCCGGTGACGTGCCTCAGCGATGCCGAGCGGGACGCTTCCCGCGAGAAGGTCTACAACTACGAAACCGACCAAGGCATCGCCGCGGCGTTGGCCGACACCAAGGCCATCAATACCAAATGCGTGGAAAAATCCGGGCCCGCCCTGCCGCACATTGACACTGCCAGCTCCGCCAAGGACATGGACATCCTCCGTGCAGTGCTGAACGACGCAAAACTCAACTACCTGGGCTTCTCCTACGGAACGTCCCTGGGCGCCACCTATGCATCCTTGTTCCCGAACAACGTCGGCAGGCTCGTTTTGGATGGCGCTGTGGATCCGGCCCTCACCAACGAGGACCTCACTGCGGGGCAGGCCGAGGCGTTCGAAAAGGAGCTCCGCACGTATGTGGCGGATTGCCAGGCAAGATCCGGATGCCCGATGACCGGCAGCGTCGATAATGGCGTGCAGCAGATCCAGGACCTCATTGCCGACGTCGAGCAGAATCCCAAGCGCGCCAAGGACGGGCGGCTGGTCACCGGGGCGACGTTCGTCAGCGGTATTTTCACCCCGCTCTACGACAACGAATCGTGGCCCGTCCTGACCCAGGCCCTGGTGGCCGCGTTCAAGGGCGACGTGTCGCTCATGCTTCGGATTGCCGACTTCGGCGCAGACCGGGACCCGAACGGCACCTACACCTCGAACACCCAGTTCGCGTTCAACGCCATCAACTGCCTTGACTACCCCATGGTCACGGACACGGCCGGGATGCGTTCCGAGGAAGCCCGGCTGAAGCAGCTCTCCCCAACCTTCGGCTACTACTTCGCTTACGGCGGCATCAACTGCAAGGACTGGCCCTACAAGCCCGTGCACACGCCTGCTCCCGTCAAGTACACGGGCTCGGCGCCGGTTGTGGTTATTGGCACCACCGGGGACCCGGCGACACCTGTCGCCTGGGCTGGTTCCCTGCGGAAACAACTCGGCAATGCTTCCCTCGTGACGTGGAAGGGCGAAGGCCACACCGCCTACGGCCGCTCCAACCAGTGCGTTTCCGACGCCGTGGACAACTACTTCGTGAATGGAACGGCGCCTTCAGACGGGACTATGTGCTGAGCTTGTTCGCAAACTTGAGGCGCCCGCGCTAGAGCCGTGCCGCGCGGGGCTCAAGCAACGCGGGAAGATCCTTGACTGAGGGCACGACGGCGGTGGCGCCGGCCGCACGCAAAGCCGCCTCGGAGTGGAAGCCAGTGAGCACGCCCACCACGGCGGAGGCGCCGGAGCGAAGGCCGGACAACATATCCGAGCTCGTGTCCCCCACCACGACGACCTCGCGGACATCATCCAGGTCAAGGGCCAAGACTGCCGTGAGAATCATGTCTGGGTAAGGGCGTCCGCGGCCGGCGTCGGCCGGGCACAGGCTGAGATCGGCCTTCCCCATCCAGCCCAGGGACTCGAGCACCATGTTCTGGGTGTGCCGGCCGAAGCCCGTAGCCAGGCAAACTTTCACGCCGGAGTCTCGCAACCAGTCGATGGTTTCCTCAGCACCTGGAATAGCCCGGACACCAGCGTCGGCAATCAGATCGTCGTAGGCGCGTTCGAAGGCCTTGTTGGCGCTCTCGGCCCGTTGGGCTTCTTCAAAAAGATGGCTGAAAACGGTCAACTTGGAAAAGCCCATGGTGTCCCGGGCGTAGCCGAGCATGCTTTCGAAACGGGGCGAACCAGGCTCGACGCCGGTCTCCTGCAGGGCGAGGGACATCGCCCGCTCGGTACGGCCATCGTCGGTAATCGTGGTGCCCACCATATCCAAGACAGCAAGCCGCAGCCGCTCCGCACGGTGCGCCCCGGCGTCGTCCGCGTTGATCCTCTTGCTGCTGTCCATGCTCATGGCGCCCCTTCGCTGGTTGATGACCGAAATCGTGCGGCCACGTTAGTCCGCCCAGCTTGCCCCCGGTCCGCGACGACGGCCTGAACCCGGCGCGACGAGCGGGTGAATTCCGCAACAACGGCGCCAAGGGAGCTCCGCGCCGGGCTGTTTTGACCCGGACGAGGTGACTCTATTACAGTTGTATCTTGCGTGATTCAGCCGGTACCCGGACGATAACGCGGTGCTTCCTTAGCTCAGTCGGTAGAGCGTTTCACTCGTAATGAAAAGGTCATCAGTTCGATTCTGATAGGAAGCTCGAAAAGCCCCGCCAATCCATTGGAATGGTGGGGCTTATTTTTTGCTCCGAGGTCCGGGCTCCACTTTTGACTCTGTTGCTGGACTCGTAGCAGCGACCCGACCCCGATCATTGAGTGCTTGGCAACAGAAGACAGGGAACCGTGATAATCGGTGACGAGTATCATGCCCAGAAGGAGCGCGGTAAGGCCAATCAACCCGAAGGTGTACGGGAAGACTGCTTTCGCTACGCCGCCCGGCAGCGCAAGTGGACCCAGGACGGTGACCAGAACGGCGCCGACACACGTCGCCCACGCCACACGCAGCGGCAACGGGAGCGACCCCAGTTTCCTTGAGACTTCTCCCCAATGCCACCCCTCCGCTGATTGCCCTTGCCCAAAGAGTAAGGGCTACCGTCCTGCCGCGACAGAGGTCCGACCGGACCACCCCTTTTATGAGGGACGGTGCCATGCGGGCGCCCCCGAGGTCTTGTCTGCATACCGTTGCCACCACCGAGAACCTTGACCAGCGACGTTCCGTGGCAGACGATATTCGAATCGTGCTGCGTTGGCGCTCACTCCCGAGCTGCTCCAAGTGGCAGCTATCAGGGGGACAGCATGGCAAACGTGACAGTCGATCCGGACATTTTTGAAAGTCAGGGCGAGCGGTCTGAGGGGATCTTCGATGGCTGGGAGGGGCCTTCACCGTTCTTCCTGGTCATTTCGGACGAAACGGACAAAGCGGCGGAGGCACTCCATGTTGCGATAGGACGATGCATGCGTGTTGACGGCAATGGCAACGAGCTGACCGCCGCCGAGATGGCAAGCACCGGGGAATACACCGCAAATTACTGCTCCCCGGTCTACCTCACAGACACAGGCCTGATGGCGTACTTGGACACAAACGGTGAGCTACCGCGGGCCATGGCCGACACAATGCTCCGCATCCTCGTGGAGGAAGTCGAGGCACGCGACATTACCGCCCATCTGACTACTCCGCCGCGAGGCTCCGAGTCAACGGCAGGGTGCACAGAATGGGAAGACTCTGAGGCGGGAATGGCAAGACTGGCTTTCGAAATAGCCAACCTTGACCCGGAATGGCCATAAGGCCAATGTGGCGGCTACGTCGTCCGGGCTGGGAGCAATCATCAATCATGTCCAAGCGCCGAATGCACGGTACGTGGGTGTTGTACTTGTTGCCGCCTTTCGCCGTCGTGAGCGGGAGAGACAGCCCGGCGGGTGGGTCTAATGTCCACTTCGGAGAGGTCCCGCAGGACCGGCAGGGCCGCTGACGTGACCAGAAGAGCGCAGGGGCCGACGACCAGCAGAAACACGTGGCAAGCCGTGTACTCGATGTTCGGTCCGATGGCGGTCGCCAACTTCACGATGCTCCTCGTCATCGTCCTGTTCGTTGTGTTTCAACCCAAAGCCAGCGATCCGAGTACGTATTGGGCCATCGCATTGATGGCGGTCTTGATGCTTATCGCGGGAGTCCTGATGGTGAAGGGAATGCTCCGACTCAGGCTCGTCCGCAAATCGCACAAGGAGGACCGGCGACGCATCGCCGCGGGCCTTACGTTGGAACCCGAACGCGACGATGACTGAAACCCCGGGTGACCGAATGACTTACGTTTTCAGAGGTGGCTTATCGAACTCCGGGCGGTTCAGGATCAAAGGACCGTGGGTGATACTCACCATGAGCGCCTCGCAGCTTGAGTTCCGCCCCCGATGCCGGTGGTGGGCGCGCCACTTCGGCCCTTGGCGGCTCGAGCGTTCGGCCGTCCGCGAGATCTATCCGGGGCGTCCGCATTTCATCTTCTCCTGGACTCCGGTGAACTTCCTCGCCAAGGAGAACATGCCGTGGATATTTATGGCCGAATGGCCGGAGGGGGTCCTCGGAGCCGCGGAAGAGCTCGGCTACCCGGTTCGATACGAGGGAGCGCCCTGTAGTACATGCCGAACTTGGAGAAGCTCTGCAGGGTCGTGTAGCCATGCCGGTACTCCCTGCGGGCCTTGTAAATGGACACCGCGCCCGACACCGCCGCGGTGAGTCTCGCGAGCACGAAGATCCCGTAAAACACGAGGGCGACGTTCTTGACCCCGGCGCCATTGTTGCTGGCGATCGCAAACCCAACCATGAGTATGCCCGTGCCTAGGAAGGCCAGGAGACTTGTTGTGGAGGTCCGCTGCCAGGCTGCGGCGCTGAAACCCTTGAGCACGGGATACCGGACCGTCGGCTCCCACGGCGCGGTCGGGACCGCGCCGCCGCCCTGGTCCTTAATGGTGTGAAGCACGTGAGCCTCCTGGGGATTCTACCGGACCAAGTCGGCCTTTAGACTTCGTGAGCCGGTTCATCTGCCGCTTGGCCCCGGTGCCGGGTCTTTCTCTGGCCACGTCGTGTAGCCGAGTTTCCGCTCGGCGTAGTAGGGGCGGATCGCGAGGACAGCGATCACCATGGCCCCGGCGCACAGGGCGATGGCAAGCCAAAGGGGCACCAGCGGTATCCACGTCGGGAAGGCATAGTGGGTGGCGGCGTCGATCAGTGCCAGCGGTGCTCCAACCCCCAAGGCCGCCAGGATCCCTTTGATGAAAGGAACGGCCCGGATCAGCCACATTCCCGCCGGCGGCTGGACAGGCAGCGTGTCCCATTGGCTACGTGGAACGAACCTCACCTCGGCCATTCAAACCCTCCCCACAGGCAATCGACGCTTCGCTGTCACTGAACGTCATGCTACACAGAAACTGCCCATTCGTTTCGGCCCGTCAGCGCGGCGAGCAGGGGCGACGCCAAGGCAGGCATGACGCCAACATCCCGATGTTTAGTACCTTGTTGAGGCCCCGATAGAGGCTCAGAGCGGACACGGCGGAGGCCCGGCCAACAATTGCTTTCGGGGAAGGAGTCGAGAAGCTAATCTTGTCCAAGCCCCTATGCCTGAAGGTATCGGGGCTTGAGGGTAACGCAAATGCCGTGCATCGTCGGCCCGCGTTCACCTTGGCGATCTATTTGGGGGTTGGTTGCATTGAGGTTTCCGCGCGTTCTCATATCGCTGCTCGCCGGCATGATGATCCTGCCGATTTCCGGTTGCTTGAGCGCTTCAGTACCAAGTGCGGCACCGACAGACGCCTGGACGATCAGCCCCGGCCCCACATCCAGTGCGGCCCCTGCCCAGGTCTATTCACTGGCTCAACTGCGCGCAATGGTCGCAAGCGTCCGTGCTATCAACGGTGCCGCCGCCACGGTACTGGACGACGCCCAGCTCAAAAAGATCCAAGGCATCCAGTCGATGGGTTCATCCTTGCTGAGAACTGACCCCGATGAATGCCTCAGCCTGCTGCACGACGGAAGCCTCTCCGATGACCGGATACCGGCAGCAGCGGCCCTGATCGGGCCGCCCGCGAGCCAGTCAGCAATTACCGCATCCTCCGATGATTCCGGGCTGTTCTGGCAGGGCATCTACAGTCTCGAAAAGACCCGGACCCGCTGCTCACCATCAACCCTGACCCTCGACGGCCAGACCGCCAAGTACGAGCTTTCACCCGTCCTTGCAGACCTGCACGGGCAGAAATCAACAGCCAACGTCCAGACCATCACCGACCAAACGGGACCGCATTACACGCTGAGCATGGTGGCCATGAGCGGCACCCTGTTCGTCACCGGCAGCAAGAAAATCCCGGCCGCGCAGCCGACCGACGCCGAAATCAAAGAGCTGAGCGGCTACATCAACACCGTCATCGACGGAGCAGGCAAAGCTATCCCCTCGGCGCCGGCAACAGGCGTCGGCGCATAGACTGCGTGCGAGGCACAGCCGACCCGACAGAACCCGCCATCAACTCCGACGCCAACCGAAAACAGGGGACTAAATGAATAGAGAGTCCGAGGACCACACACCGGCCCAGCCAGACGAGACAATTCAAGGCGTCGCGCCCCTTTTGTCGACGGGGACAGATGGCAAGAACGGCCAACGTCAGTCAGGGCGTAGAAGAAGTACCTTGGTCTTCGGCATCGCCGGTCTGGCCGTCCTCTGCGGCGCCGGGGTCTGGGCACTGCTTCCCCAGGCGCTGAACGGCGGCCAGGATGCGGCGGCCGCCTCTACGACACAGGCTGCTCCCCCGCCCACCCCGACCGCACGGCCAACTCCAACTCCGCGTCTGACAGATTACACCGACCCGACCCACGGCTTCGAAGTGAAATTACTCAGCCCGCCCACCCACACCAAGGTCGCAATTCCCCTAACAGCCGATACGACAGCAACCGCGGACGTATTCACCGCCCAATACCACGGACAATCCGTTATCGCTGTCCCATTGCCGTGCATGAACCCTGCACACACGACCGAGATCCTGCAAGGCTTCATGGATTCAACCGTGAACGGTCAGGGAAAATCCACCTCAGCCCCGCCGGTCGTCGAAACCCGTGATTCGACAACGTTGCAGTCGTTTCCTGCGATCCTTGGCAAGTTCACGTACACCGACGCCGATGGCCGAAGACTGAACGCTCAAATCCTCACTGTCATGCACGGCTCAACCCTCATCCAGGCCCTCGCCATATCCGGCTCTTCCCCCGACGCCTTCCTTGATGCCGGACAAAAGGCCTTCATGGACTCACTCCACTTCCTGGACCGACCCGCACCCAGTGCACCGATGTGCGACCCCTCCTAACTCCCCGTGGCGGCCGGCCAAGGAGTCACTATGTCCGCCGTCTGGACAGCCTTCCGCCTGCATCGCCCCGTAGTGCGGCTGTAATCTTTTGCCACCTGGGGTGGGTCTATCCTGCATGCAGGAATGCAATGCATCGGCAAGTTGCCGGGATCTTGGGGGCGTCATCAAAACTATCCGGTTGATCAAGCGGCTTGCCACTGAGATGCCACAGCCCGCTCGCGCATTGTCATGGCTGATCCCTTCACTCTTCATCGCAGGCCTGCTGATCTATGTCCTCACACGACAGTTTTGGCCCTCACGCATCGCTATTGGCGCCGCTGGTGTGTTCCTTTTCGCATTTGGATTTTGCGTCTTCCGGGACATCAACGGTGCGGCAAGTTCATGGTCCCGCATGTACAAGGAGAGCCGGGGCCTCTCCCCTGAGCATTTCACTTTTGCCGACGTGCCGACACTCAAAGGCATGGGATTCATCTACATGGTCATGGCCGTGCTTTGGCTTTGCATGGCGGTCTTTGCAATGTAGACGTCGATGGCCGGACCCGTGCGGAACGTCATTCGTCATGCCTGCGCGCCACCCCAGCCCAGACACCTACTTCTATGTCAGGCTGTCGTCGTCCGGCTCCACCTCGAGGGCGATCGACTGGTCATGGCCGAGGTTGTTCAGAATCGTCAAGATGATTGCGGCGAGCAGAAGGACCGGTGGCCATTAACCGAGCGGGCTACCTGTGAACGAAATGAATGACGTGACGTCCGTCCGGCATCAGAGTAGGTAGTTCGCTTTCAAGGCTCCGACACACCCGTGGATTCCCGGCCTGCAGGCATGCTTCCACGCCATATCGTAGGCTCGCCTGACATCATTCCAGGAGAAAGAACAGACCTCATGAGCAGTGTTCCTCCACCTCCCGAAAAGCGCTGGCCGTCCGACGCCCCGCAGATACCTAATCCATACGCACCAGTCCAGCCACGCGCTCCGTTCAGCAAGGCGGCAATAGCGGGTTTCATCATCAGCTGCGTCGGGCTTTTCGTCTTTGCCATGGCGGGCCCGCTCGGGACCGCCATCTCAGGCCTTGGCTTCCGGCGGGCCAGAGAGCGCGGGTTGCGTGGTCGCGGGCTCGCCATCGCGGGCATGATCATCGGTGCCGCCGATTTTGCGTTCTATCTCATCGCCCGGTACCTCCTTCATCCGTGATGCACAGCTGGCCAGGTGGCCCTATTTGCCCGCACCCTGCCCGCAGGGTTTGTGTACCCGTGGCCAGTCCTTCGGCTGCATGAAATCCACGAAGCTCTGTGAGGTCGCCGAAGGCGTTGAGACCCGGGGCGAGTAGGCCGCCCGGCGCGCCGGGCGCTGCGAAGTTCAGGCAACAGGATAGAAAAGATGGGCGGGAGTTACCGGTTTCCGCCCGTCGTCCCCTTTCCGGAGGACGGACTTCCGAGCCGCTGAACACTTGAGGGTCATGAACTTCCGCAATCGCCTCGCCCTGCCCGCCGCGTTCCTCTTTGCTGCATTGGCCCTCGCCGGATGTCAGCAGGGAACCCACCCCGCCGATGCGATGACCAAGGCCGCGTCGCCGGCCGTTCCCCAGGCAGTGGCGCCCGTTCCCGGGGGCGCCCCCTCGGGTGCAGCGGCTGCAGCCGTGAAGTCCATCCACTCCCCCGGCATGGTCGCTACCGACGAGCAGCTTGCTGCCGGACAGTGTTCCGCCAAAGTGGTCGACGCCGCCACGGGCGAGTACCTGCCGGACCCGGCCTGCACTCCCGGGGCAACAGATCCCGCGGTTACCCAAGAGAACCTCGATTCGACGATCTGCATGAGCGGCTATACGGCCACGGTGCGCCCGCCAGCTTCGAATACGGACAAGGTGAAGGCCGAGAGCCTGCGCGAATACGGCCAGACTGCCGCGAAGACCACGGAATACGACCATCTCATCAGCCTTGAGCTCGGCGGCACCAACTCCGTGTCGAATCTGTGGCCTGAGCCGAACAAGGCGAGCGCCACGGGCACCACGAACCCGAAAGACGCGGTGGAGAACACTCTGCACAAGGCCATCTGCACCCATAAGGTCACCCTGTCAGCTGCCCAGAATGCGATCGCCCACAACTGGGTCACCGCGGTCAAAGACCTCGGTTTGTAGCAGCGCGGACCGCTGCATTGACCATCCGGGATCTCTCAAAACCCGACGGCGGCCCTCATGCAATCCAGCCCCTCTTGCAAGGAGCAATCGACGCGTTCGGCAGCAAATGGGGGTCAAGGAGCGCATCGTAGGATAGAGCGTGCCTGTCCCGCTCCCCTACAAAGTGGGCTGGCACTTTCCTTGACCAACGAGGGAGAGCCCGGTGAGGTCGCCGGCGCCGAACGAAACCACTCCTGGGGTCTCCGAGGGATTCATGATCTGGCTAGGGTCGTTGACATGGTCCAGGCCAACCACGTGACCGAGCTCGTGCTCGATCACGGCCCTCACCTGTTCCGTTCCGAGTTCCGCCGACATCCGTTGGAGTGCAGGGCCGTTCAGCTCCACCTGCCCGCTGACGTAGGTGAAGCCGGTATTCCCAAAGCTGACAGCTTCGCTGCCTCCCAGGCCCATGACAGTTTCCCCTTGCGCGGGATTCGTGAATTTCGGTTGTTCGGCGTGGGTCTCCCAGGCGATGAGCACCGGAGCCCAACGGTCCCCATACCGATCCTTCTGATATGACCGATGGCCCGCGGACGGAGCCTCTGCCGTGTCGCCGTCGTTGACGAAGGTCAGTCCAGTTGCGTGGGAGATCGCAGTGACAGCTTCCTGGATGAGCTCGGGGCCGACTGCCGGTGAGTTGTCGGGGCGGGTGACGTAATGGATCGCCCGGCACGGATCATAGGTGACCGGACTGCCGTCCTCACGCTTCTGCAGGAAGGCGTATGACTTGCTGGTCACGGTCAGCGGTGCAGGCTGACCAAGGGGGCCCGGGTTTTCCCCGATACCCGCCGGTGGATGATCCTTTGCCTGGAGCGCCGCGCCGGCTGCAGGCCCGCCGGGTGCCAAGGGCCCGATCGCACCCGGATTGGCGGCGCCGGTTAGTCCACCAAGTCCGTTCAGTCCGGGCACAAAGGGTCCCACGAAATAGAGCCCGGCCAGAAGCACAACCATCCCGGCGACGATCGAAACAGCTCTGGCAACCCGCCGCAGTTTCTTGGGTCGCGGGGTAGGATCAGCTGCTTCGCGCCAGGCAGTCGGCGTCGGCGTACCTTCTCCCAGCATTTCTTCGAGCTTCCACAGCGGAATACGTTCCGGCACTTTCCGTGGCCCAGAGGCCGAGCCTCCGGTGACCTCCCCGAAGATGCCTTCGTTGTCCCTCGAATCCCCCATCGTCAGAGTTTATCCCCCGTCCCGAACAGACATCCCATATTCCGGGCCACATCAAGGGCCTTCGGAACAACGCGCGCTCTTAGGTCATCGGAAATACTCTGAATCCATCCTTGGACCGGCTCACGCCCCAGAGCAAGACGGACCCGTCCAGCCTTCGGACGGCGATGGACCGTTGGACGCTCAAGATGTCCACATCCTGCGGGTAGTCGCACTCGGTGTGCGCTGTGAACTCATCGGCGAATCTGCGGTTGAAGATGAGAGCAAGCCCCTTCCACTTCCGTTTCTCGTACGTGGACAACCCGAAAGAGAAAGCCACCGCGATTCCCGCGACGATGAACAGAGGCCATTTGGGAAGTTCAGCCGACCCGAACAAGGTGACACCCGACAGGATCCAGAACAGGAGGAAGAAAACTCCCGACATGATCCTGACGGCTCTGTATTTCCTCGCTTCGGGGAATGCAACAGTGAAGCCCGTGCGACGATCATCCATGAGGCGCCCCGATCCGCGTTGCAAAGTGCGTTTCTTGCTAGTGAACCAAGAATGTCGAACCGACGATAGAACCTGGCCTCATCCGGCGGGGTGCCTCCGGAGTGACGGCAACGTCGTCGAGTCCCCGGGGTGGTAGAGGCGCCTAGCCATCGGGAAGGCCGAATCGGATTTGAAATCCAAACCCGAAGCATGCTTAGTATGTAGTAACGGCCGTATCGATCGGCTGCCGAACCAGAGGAGGAAACACCATGGGACTAGGCGACAAGATTGAGAACGCTGCCGAGAAGGCTGGCGGCAAGGGCAAGGAAGCTGCCGGGAACGCCACAGGCGATGAAAACCTGAAGGCGGAGGGCAAGGCCGACCAAGCCAAGGGCGATTTGAAGCAGGCCGGCGAGAAGGTCAAGGACGCCTTCAAAAAGGACTGACCTGACCCGTAGAGCAAAGGGCGCATCCCAGCGGGGTGCGCCCTTCGCCGTGCCCGGTACTTGATTCCAGACGGGCTCCCGCGGGCAAACACTCCGCATACTTACTAATCATGGACGCCGGGCAACCTCACCGTTACTGTGATCACACCCGATGTTGCTCATCCGGGGACTGTGTCAATGGAGTCGCAGTGAAATCACATCTGGGGGATTTGATGACAACGCTGGTTCAGTCCGAGGGCGAATTACACCACGACGCAGAGGTCGACACCGTTTCCGGCGTGGACGGCGGTGGAGCGGGGTTCAGCCCAGAACATGAAAATGTCAGGATTGAGGACGCAGGTGAAGGGATCCTCAGGATCATCTTGCGCCCAGGAGGCCGAATCACCGCAGAAGACGGGGGTCTTGTCCAGGAGCGGTACCTGGCGCTGACGGGCGGAAGGGGCGCTGCGGTCCTACTTCAGGTCATCGGCGTCGAGTCTGTCAGCCGCGACGCCGTCCGATTCTTCAGCGAAGCGGCCACGATCACGGCCTTCGCGATTCTGGGTAGCACGCCGGTGGACCGTGTCATTGCCCACGGCAGGCACGGGCTCCCCGCACCGCAGTGCCCCACCCGGTATTTCTCCGATGAACAAGAAGCCTGGGGGTGGTTGCGCGAGCTGCGTCCTGATGCCGCAAAATCCGGCACCAGGACGTCTTCGAAGTACACCGCCCCAAGCCCTCCCCTCTGAACAACGCGGGGTCACTTACGGCCCATTTGGTGCCGCTGAATGGGCCGTAAGTGACCCCGCATTGCGAGATCCCGCGTTGTGAACTGCGCGAGTTAAGAACTATGCGAAGTCCGAGACTGCCGGATCCGGTCCGATGCGGCCTTCGGCGCCTCGGTCCAGGCCGTTGATGGCCTCGATGTCGGCCTCATCCAAGGTGACGCCAAGGGCTGCGAAGTTCTCCTGGATCCGGGACTCGGTCACGGACTTGGGGATCACAACGTTGCCGATCGCGAGGTGCCAGGCGATAACCACCTGCGCCGGGGTGGCGCCGTGCTTGGCAGCAATCTGCGCGATGGCGGCGTTCTCAAGGAGCTCGCCACCCTGGCCAAGAGGCGACCAGGCCTGCGTCAAAATGCCCCGGGCAGCGGCGAACTCACGGAGTTCGGACTGGTTGAAGAACGGGTGCAGCTCGATCTGGTGGATCGCCGGAACAACGCCGGTCTCGTCGATCAGTCGCTGCAGGCCTTCCTTGCTGAAGTTGGAGACGCCGATGGACTTGATGCGTCCGCGCTTCTGGAGCTCGATGAGGGCCTTCCACGTGTCCACGAACTTGTCCTGTTTGGGCTGCATCCAGTGGATCAGGTACAGGTCAAGGGTTTCCAGGCCAAGGCGGTTCATGGACTCTTCGAAAGCCGCGAGCGTGGACTCGTAGCCCTGGTCCGCATTCCACAGCTTGGTGGTGATGAAGATTTCCTCGGGCTTGAGGCCGGAGGATGCTATGGCGCGTCCTACGCCTGCCTCGTTGCCGTAGATCTTGGCGGTATCGATGTGGCGGTAGCCGGCGTCGAAGGCCTGGCGCACTACCTTTTCGGCTACATCGTCCTCAACCTGCCACACCCCGTAGCCGAGCTGGGGGATGGAGTTGCCGTCGTTAAAAGTAAGGTTCGGTGACGAAGTCATGGCTTCCATCCTGCCAGCCGTGCACACGGGGTGGCTACGGATTCCAGCCCCTCTAAGCTAGGCGCTTAATAGTTGTTATGTGGGAATAGACGCGTCTGCACCTAACTCGCCGAACTCTATGAGCCGGCTTTGGTCCCCAGCAACCGTTCGGCTTCCTCGACGTGCTCGTAAACGGCTTCGGCGCGTCGCCGTACCGAAGCCGCACCCACAGGAACGGGCCCGACGGCGAGACGCAGCATCGCGGCCGCCTCCGCCGTCGTGGCAAGAGAGTTACCCGCTTTGGACAGCGCGCGATGGACACCTGCGAGCGATCCCGGAATATCCAGCCCGTCACTGGGCGAACGGAGCTGGGCCTCCACGCAGACCGCACGAACCCTGGACGACAAGTCCGCCAGTTCGTTGGCAATGGCTACGAGTTCGCCGTAGAGCTGCTCGTCTTCGACACCTTCCAGCACCTGGTGATAGCGATCAAGGCCGCGGTGAAAGCGGTCGTGGGCACGGCGCCACAATCCTTTGCCAAGTTCAGCGTCATCCTTCCGCCCCTGCCGGACGGCCCCAAAGAATCCCAAACCAGCGCTCAGAGGTACTGGCCCGGACCGTGGTCCGGATCTTCAACTCGAGCAGGTTTGCCTGGTTCCGCTTCTTTGCCGGGAAGGTGGGCACGCTGGGGCTCACCGTTCTCCCCGATAACGACTCCGGGAGCAATCATGGTTCCGGGCGGGAGCTGGCGAAGCTGCAGCTGGGCAACAGCGTGCTCCCGGGCTGCCTGCTGGGCGGCGATGGCGGTCTGGATTCCGTGGAACAAGCCCTCGAGCCAGCCGACAAGCTGCGCCTGCGCAATCCGGAGCTCAGCGTCGGAAGGGGTCGCATTTTCAGGGAAAGGGAGACTGATACGTTCCAGCTCCTCCACTAGTTCAGGAGCGAGGCCCTCTTCCAGCTCTTTGATGGAGCGTTCGTGGATCGCGGCAAGGCGTCCGCGCGCTGCCTCGTCCAGGGGAGCGCTCTTCACTTCTTCGAGGAGCTGGCGGATCATGGTGCCGATCCGCATGACCTTGGCTGGTTCGTCGACGAGGTCCTGGAGGGTGCTGCCCTTCTTGGCGCCAGGCTTCCCGTCGGCCCTGGGGCCCGCTTCCGATGCGCTCTGTGCCGTGCCAGCGTCCAAGGTTGTGCCCTCCACCGGGATGTCGTCAAAACTCTCGCCACTGGGTTGAGTGTCGTCCTGATCGCTCATGCGTTCATACTCTCATGTGCCGCAACTCAGCCCAGCGCCTTGACCAGTATTTCGCCTTCGTCCTTAGCGAAACCACATTTTTCGTAGAAACCCGTTGCATAGAGGTTGGCCGGGACCCAGACTTCTTCCAGCCCGTGTTCCCGCATCCACTCCTCCATGACTGCCAGAAGGGACCGGCCGATACCGCGGCGGCGCCACTGCGCATGGGTCCCCATTTCCATGAGGAGCAGTTCCGCCCAGGGCCCGGCATTACGGCGGCGCTGAATGCAGCAGTGGAGGAATCCCACCATCCCCCCGCCGAGCTCAGCCAGCCAAAACAGCACGGCGGGGTCGCCCAGGAAGGAGCGGGCGCCGTCGTACGTCAACGCGCCCGACGGCGGGACTGAAGGATCTTCGTCGAACAAGTTATCCATCTCCGCCAGGCTGATCAGCGCGCTGGCGTCGTCGGGGCCAAGCAGGCGGATCCGGACGTCGGCATTCGTCAATGTTTCGATGTCAGCACCTCCTGCGGAGCAGTCTATGCGGTGGTTGTCCCGTTGCCGCGGACGATTCCGATCACGCCGTTGCTGGCGCCATTGGACTGCTGGACCAGCCTGGCTTCGCAAAGATCCAGCCAGCGGGCCTCCGCCTCGGCATGGAAGATCAGGGAGTCCAGGACAAGCAGCCTGGCGGTATCCGTCACTCTTTGATTGGCGGCCAGGTCCTTGCGATCCTGTGTGTACTCCTGCAGTTCCCGCAGGGATATCTCACGTTGGGCCTGGATGAGAGCGTGTGCGTCGGTCCCCGCCGTCGAGACGGCCAACGCCAGCTTGATGGCCAATTCGTTCCTCGGCGGCGCTCCACGATCCACCGCGGTTGAAAACCATCGGCGGATCTCCGCAGTCCCCGCGTCGGTGATGCTGAAAAGCACGTGGCCTCGGCCGTCGTCGCCCTCTTTGCGGACCAAAGCGTCGCGCTCCAGCCGGTTCAACGTGGTGTACACCTGCCCGATGTTCAGCGGCCAGACGGATCCCGTGCGTTCCTCGAACGCCGCCCGCAATTGGTATCCGTAGCGTGGTTGCTCCTGAAGCAATGCCAGGATGCTGTACCGGATGGACATCGCTCTCCTTCGTGCTGCCGGTTTTGCGGATGTCGCTAGAGCAGCAGAAGGACCTTGCCCATGTGCTCGCCGGAATCGAAGTACTCGTGGGCTTCGCGGACCTGCTCCAAAGGGAACGACTTGGCCACAAGCGGCTTGATCCGGCCATCGGCCAGCATCGGCCAGACCGATTCGCGGACGGCGTTCATAATGACACCTTTTTCGGCGACCGGCCGCGGGCGCAGCGCTGTGCCGATGATCGCCGCACGTTTGCTGACCAGCTGGCCGAGGTTGAGTTCGCCCTTGACGCCACCTTGCAGCCCGATCACCACCAGCCTTCCGTAGTCCGCGAGTGCTTCCACGTTTTGCTGCAGGTATTTGGCACCGACGACGTCGAGAATCACGTCCGCGCCTTTGCCGCCGTTTTGTGCCTTGAGGCTTTCGGCGAAATCTTCTTCCGCGTAGTTGATGGCGATGTCGGCTCCGAGGAAGGCTTTCGCGGTTCCGACCTTTTCGGCCGTTCCGGCCGTCGTCGCGACCGTGGCACCGTACGCTTTGGCGAGTTGGATGGCCATGGTGCCGATGCCGCCAGTGGCGCCGTGGATCAGTACCGTCTCACCCGCTTGCAGTTGTGCAGTCATGATGAGGTTCGAGTACACCGTGGCGGCTACCTCAGGCAAGGACGCGGCGGTGACCAGATCCACGCCGTCGGGCAATCGCAAGACCTGCTCCGCGGGGACAGCAACCTGCTGTGCATAGCCGCCACCCGAAAGCAGCGCCACTACCTTGTCACCCACGGAAAACGGTTTGCTCACCTCGGGCCCGAACGCTGCAATCCGGCCGGAGACTTCAAGGCCGGGAATGTCGGACGCTCCCGGTGGTGGCGGGTAGAAACCGCGGCGCTGCTGGACATCGGCCCTGTTGAGACCTGCGGCGACGACGTCGATGAGAACCTCGCCGGGGCCGGGAACCGGAGCAGGGACGTCGCGGATTTCCAGAACCTCGGGTCCGCCCGGTTCGGAGATGTAGACGGCTTTCATAGAGTGCTCCCGATCTTGCTCAGTGCAATTGGCCTTTCAGACACCTTAACCGCGTTAATCGCGGAGGCAGGTTTTTGGCACAGCCAACTCCCTATGAAACACTACTAGGCAGGGAAGGTTGTCCGAGCGGCCTAAGGAGCTGGTCTTGAAAACCAGTGTGCGGTAACCCCGCACCAAGGGTTCAAATCCCTTACCTTCCGCGTGGCGCGCTTTAAGGCGCGAACTGGCAGCAGATGCCCACAGAATCGCTTCTTGTGGGCATCTGCTGCTTTTTCGACGGCGCTAGCCAGTTCAGTAGCTGCGGTCCCCGAATCGGCGCTGCACGTCGAGCAGGAACTTGAGCCCGCCGTCAGACAGTTCCGAGTTCCGGAGACTCCAGCTGGCCGACTCCCGCAACGCCAGGCACCGGAGGGTCCGGCTGTTGTCCAGATCCAGGTGCCAGGCGTCATCCAAGGGAATCTCGGTGCCGCCAGGCATCCGGTAACCCTTTGCGTGGAGCGCCGACTGAATCACTTCCCGGCGCACGTTGTACGGGGGCGCCTCGCCGCTAACAGCCCAATGGACCAGCAGGCGCATGACCTCTTTGTCGACGCCGTGGTGCGGAAAGGCGAACCGCTCGGCCAGATAGTCCCACAGGGCTGCAGGATCCTGCACAGCGTGACGGCCAGCGGGGGTGAGGACCAGCCTTCCTTTAAACTTGCGTAACAGTTTCCAATCCTGCAGTTGTTCACGAAGGTCCAGGATCGGAACAACGTTGTTTTCATTTCGCCCCGGCATCGGCCACTCATCATCCCAGCCGAGCTGGGTCATGGCCCGTTTGACTATTGCGGGTTTGAGGTAGCCGGCGGATGTCAGTTCCAGCCCGTCCGGGTGTGCTGCATTTAGAAACCACGAAACCGGGCCAAGGACGGTCTCTCTGTCTTCCGGTGTAGCGTCGCCCGGCCAGATCCGTCGTGCCAGTTGGCGCAGCTGCCCATTCACCGCGACGAGATCGAAGTCGGTGGGGTCGAAATCGGCTGCCGGCTGATGGGTTACCAATTCGAGCCACTTCGCGCACTGGCCATGCTCGGAGTGGCCAGGGTTGCCAAGCACGGCCACCACATTCGCGTAGCCCGCTGCCCCGCCGGAGTCTTCCAGGGGTCCCCGCATCGCGCCATCGAGGCAGGCAACGGTGTTTTCAGGGAGAGTGGCCGGGCCCACGACCTCGATCTCGTGAATCCACGAATCACCAAAATCGTACTCGTACTCCAGCGGAGCTTTACCCGGCCGGGCCGGGTCAATGAGCTCAAGCAGCCCGACGTCGGCAGCAAGCTCGGCGCCGGGTTGCACGCCGTCGTCGTCGGTTCCGATGATGATCCGGCGGACGCCCTTACGATCGACACCGCTAACGCCGTAAAGGTGGCAATCCTTCCAACCGAAGGCCGTCTGAATGCTTCCGTGCAGCACAGCGACGGTGGCCGATTCGGGGAGGACCACCCGCCTCCAAATGAGCGGTTCAGTATCGCGAATTTCTATGCGGAGCTCGACGGCGGGAAACTGCTTGGGTGCGTCCATATCGGCCATTCTGCCAGTAGGGGCAGCGCCCTGATGCAGCCTAGACGGCTACTTCGACATATCCGTCCACCAAACGGGTGGCGTAGCTTGCAAGCCGCAGTTCGGGGTTGGTAAAGCATTCGCCGGTTTCCAGGTCGTACACCTCTTTGTGAAGCGGCGAGGCGATCGTGGGACGGCTGCCTCGGGAACCGACGATTCCCCGCGCCATGACGTTGGAGAGGGTTGCGGGGTCCTGCTGGGATACGGCCAGGACTTCATCCGGCGTGGTGCGGAAGAGCGCTACTTGCCTGCCTCCGACCAGGGCAGCTTCGCCCCAGGCCGGTTCCAGCTCGTCGATCGCGCAGACGCGGTGCCAGCCGGACGCGGTCGGTGCGCTCTGCTGTTGTTCCTTTTCACGATCCAGAATTACGGTCATTTCAGCCCCTATCGCTTAGCCTGCCGGTCCGGCGGATCCAATTCCGCCATCCGGCACGGGCCGTTTGCGGCCACAACTTCACGGTAGGCCCGCCATGTTTCGCCGGAATGCAATCAATGTGTCCTGCTCGTAAAGGAGACCTCACATAACCGCAATCCTCACCGTGATGCCGAAGTTAAGCCCCCGAAACAAAAGGGAAACTGACGCGAAACTGCGCGTCTTTAGTCTGAAGTGACAAGTCGCGGATGACGGTTCTGCGGCACATGCGAAAGGCCGCCAGTGACCGGACATACTTCCCCTTCAGAGAACCCGCGCCGCATTGTCGTCGCGGGCGGAGGCCCTGCGGCCCACCGTTTTGCCGATGCCATGCATACCCGCGGCCTCGAGGGCTGGCACGTCACGGTCCTCACCGAGGAAGCACATCTTCCCTACGACCGGGTCACGCTGAGCAAGGCGCTCATCGAGGTGGACTACGACCTCACCCTCGGGCACGCGTCGATGTGGGACCACGATGCCCTGGACCTGCGCACTGGCGAGCGGGTAGTCAAGATCAACCCCGAAGCCAAGTCCGTGGAAACCGCTGCCGGCAACAGCTACGAATACGATGCACTCGTGGTCGCGACGGGTTCGAACGCCGCGCGCCTCCCGATCCCGGGCGCCGAACACACCCACGTCTACCGAACGCTCGAAGACGTCTGGGCCATCAACAAGGCGATCACCGAACTCACCGCGAAACTGGGACGCAGGATCAAAGCCGTCACAATCGGCGGCGGCCTCCTGGGCCTTGAATCGGCCGCCGGGACTGAGCGGCTTGGCGCCACCCCGATCGTCATCGACGGTGCGCCATGGCTGATGGCCACGCAGCTCGACGAAGGCGCTGGCCAGGCAATGGGCCGGCTCATCAAGGACAAAGGCTTCGAAATCCACGGCGGCGTGTTCCCCTCGGAAGTATTGTCCGACGACGGCCAGGTCACCGGAGTCCTCATGGCTGACGGCCGCATCATCGACGCCGACATCGTGATCGTCGCGATCGGGGTCAGGCCCCGCGACGAGCTCTTCCGTGCAGCGGAGGGTGAGGAGCAGGTCTTTACGCTTGGTCCGCGCGGCGGTGTTGTCATTTCCGATGGTTGCGAAACCGAGATCCCGGGCATCTTCGCTATTGGTGAAGTCGCCAACTTCGGCGGGATGTGCCTGGGGCTCGTGGCTCCGGCGAACACGATGGCCGAGATCGTGGCCGACCGGCTGCACGGCGGCCAAGCGACGTTCCCCGGCTTCGACACCGCCACCAAGCTCAAGCTCTCCGGAGTGGACGTGGCCAGCTTCGGCGATGCGTTCGCCAAGACCGAGCACTCCCTGGAGATCGTGTACGCCGACCCCGCACGCGGCGTCTACCAGAAGATCGTCACCACTGACGATGCCAAGACCCTCCTCGGCGGGATCTTCGTCGGCGACGCCACCCCGTACATGAGCCTGCGCCCCCTGCTGGGCCGGGAACTGCCTGCCGAACCCGGCGCCTACCTCACCGCGGCCGGCGGCGGGGACGCCCCCGAGACCGAACTCCCGGATGACGCGATCCTGTGCTCCTGCAACAATGTGGCCGCAGGATCTATCCGGGACGCCGTCAACGCGTGCGGGACATGCGAAGGCAAGGAGCCGGTCCACGACGTGCCAGGCCTCAAGGCCTGCACCCGGGCCGGCACCCAGTGCGGTTCGTGCGTGCCGATGATCAAGAAGCTCCTCGAAGGGGAACTGAAGAAGTCCGGCATCGAAGTCTCCAAGGCCCTGTGCGAGCACTTCGAGCTCTCCCGGCAGGAGCTTTTCGACGCGATCCGCGTGCTGGAGCTGACCTCCTTCGAGGACATCCTGGCCAAATACGGCACCGGCGCGGGCTGCGACATCTGCAAGCCCACCATCGCGTCCATCCTGGCCTCCCAGCATTCCGCGTACGTGCTCGACGCCGGCCGCGGCACCTTGCAGGACACCAACGACCGCGCACTGGCCAACATGCAAAAGGACGGCACCTACTCGGTGGTCCCCCGCATCCCGGGCGGGGAGATTACACCGGACAAGCTCGTGGTCATCGGGACGATCGCCAAGAAGTACGGCCTCTACACGAAGATCACCGGTGGGCAGCGGATCGACATGTTCGGGGCCCGCCTCGAACAGCTCCCGGAGATCTGGGGCGAGCTCATTGACGCAGGCATGGAATCCGGCCAGGCTTACGGCAAGAGCCTGCGCACCGTGAAATCCTGCGTGGGCTCTACGTGGTGCCGCTTCGGTGTGCTCGACTCTGTTTCCATGGCCATCAACCTGGAGCTGCGCTATCGGGGACTGCGCAGCCCGCACAAACTCAAAATGGGCGTCTCCGGTTGCGCCCGCGAATGCGCCGAAGCCCGTGGCAAGGACGTCGGCGTGATCGCGACTTCGGAAGGCTGGAACCTATACGTCGGCGGCAACGGCGGCGCGAACCCCGCCCACGCCCAGCTCCTTGCCGGCGGCTTGGACGACGAGACCCTGGTGAAGTACATCGACCGCTACTTCATGTACTACATCCGCACCGCCGACCGGCTTCAACGCACCGCCCGCTGGCAGGAAGAGCTCGACGGCGGCCTGAAGCACGTGCGCCAGGTGGTCGTCGAGGACTCGCTCGGCATCGCCGACGAGCTCGAGGCCGCCATGGCCAAGCACGTCGGGTCCTACGAGGACGAGTGGGCCGCGACCCTGAAGGACCCGGAACGGCTGCGCCGCTTCCGTTCCTTCGTCAACGCCCCCGAGCAGGAAGATGAGGCCATCGTCTTCGTCCCGGAACGCGGCCAGATCCGTCCGGCCACCAACGAAGAGAAGAGCGCCGTCTTGATTTCTTCCGCGAGCATCCCGGTCCGCGGAAGGGACTAAGGACGCACCTCGACGGCGAGCTACGGGGACGGGCGGGCTAAGGCGGCGGCGAGTGGTCGCCGCGGGCTCCGACCACGCCGCCTCGTAGCTCGCCGTCAGCGTTTTCCAGAAGCGCGCTCAAGCGCTCGACCTGCTCAGCCAGCCGGCGGATCTCCTGCTTCATGGGTTCCTCGGCGACTGTCGCGGCCGCCGCAGCTCCGGAAGAGACTTGTTCAACGAGCCAAGAGGCAACCGATGCGGTCACGACGCCCAGGACGGCGATTCCGCAAACCATCAAGCCGCCGGCAACGCAGCGTCCCACCACCGTCACCGGGTAGTGGTCCCCGTAGCCGACGGTGGTGATGGTGACCATCGCCCACCAGATGGCGTCGCCAAAGTTGGTGATGTTAGCGCCGGCGGCGTTCTCCTCCGCATCAAGCACGGCGAGCGCACCACAGTACGTCAGGAGGGCCGCGGACCCGAGGACGAAAGTGAGGATCCGGCCTCGCATGGCGTTCCCGGCTGTGCGATGAAGCAGCTTCAGGAGTGTCACGAGCCGCAACAACCTCAAGGGTCTGAGGACCGGTAGTGCCAGGATCAGCAATTCGTGCAGGTTCCGCACGAACCACTTGGCGCGCCGCCGCGCCAAGACGAGGCACATCGCGTAATCCAGGGCAAACACCAGCCACGTGACCCAAATGATGGTGTCAACAACGGTGGATTGGGCCTCGCTGAGATTGGCGATCACCTGGAATGAATAGGCCACCAGGAACAGCACCGCTGCCGCCACCATGGGCCATTCGGAAACCTGCCGCCATCGTTCTTGGGTCATTGGTCGATATTAGCCACCTACCCTATCGACCGCGTTCACCTGCTGGCACCCGGCTGCCTCCCAGCAAACGTTCATCTCGCAGTAACCGGTACTGGCTAGGATCGAGCCCATGATTAATATGATCCAGGCCATCGTCATGGGCCTGCTGCAGGGAATCACCGAGCTCTTCCCGATTTCCAGCCTCGGCCACAGCGTCATCCTGCCCAAGCTCTTCGGTTGGGGCCTGGACCAGAAGGCGCCGGAATTCCTGAACTTCCTCATTGCCACCCACCTGGCTACAGCAATTGTGCTGTTCTTCTTCTTCCTCCGGGACTGGATTGAGATTGCCAAGGGCCTTGGCCGTTCAATCCGGGACAGGAAGATTGCTCCGTCAGACACGTATGCAAAGCTCGGCTGGCTCCTCGTGGTTGGAACCGTGCCTGCGGGAATCATCGGTTTGGTCCTTGAGAAGCCCATCCGGAACCTTTTCGGTTCCCCGCTGATCGCCGCGGCCTTCCTGGTGGTCAACGGTCTGGTCCTTTTTGGGGCCGAACGCCTGCGGACAAGGGACAGCCGCCGTGCCGCGGAGCAGCCAGCCACCGCAACGGCTTCCGACGCCGAAATCGCCACCCTGCCGTGGAAGCGCGCCTTGGCAATCGGAACGGCCCAGGCAGCCGCCCTGATCCCGGGCATCTCCCGCTCCGGCTCGTCCATGGCCGGCGGTTTGCTGTCCGGGCTGAACAACGAGAACGCCGCGCGCTTCAGCTTCCTGCTCGCCACGCCGATCATCGGCGCGGCCGCCGTGCTCAAGCTGCCTGACCTTTTCACTCCGGCCATGGCCGACGAGCGTGGCGTGTTCCTGGTGGGCGCGCTGTGCGCGGGTGTCGCCGCATGGTTCGCTACCAAGTTCCTGCTTCGCTTCTTCGAGACCCGGACCCTGACACCGTTTGCCATCTACTCGGTGGTCGGCGGAGCGATCTACTTCATTTTGATGCTCGTCATGGGCTAGGTTCCGCTAGTGGCATCGAGCGAAGGCATTGAAACTGTCAGAGGCCCCGCATAGGGTTTTGTCTGTCTCCACCACCCACACATGAAACCGTGGAACAACCGCGGTAACGACACAGGAGAAAACATGCCCACGCCTGACATCACCCCCGGCTCACCTTGCTGGATCGACCTGATGACCTCGGACCCGGAGAAGGCAAAGTCCTTCTACAACACGCTCTTCGGCTGGACCTACGAGACCGGGGATCAGGAAAAGTACGGTGGCTACATCACCGCCTCGAAGGACGGCAAGATGGTGGCCGGGATCATGCAGAAGCAGGAAAACATGGGCCAGATGCCCGATGTCTGGTCCACTTACCTGCGGACTGACGACATCAAGGCCACCACCGAAGCAGCCCTCGCCAACGGCGGCCAGGTCTACATGGAACCCATGGAAGTTCCGGACCAGGGAACCATGGCCATGTACGCGGATTCCTCCGGAGCGGCCATCGGTGCCTGGCAGTTCGGCGAGATGAAGGGCTATCAGCTGGCTGCCGAAACAGGCGCGCCGGCCTGGCACGAGCTCTTCGCCAAGGAGTACGACTCGGCCGTTTCCTTCTACCAAAACGTCTTTGGTTGGGAAACCACCGTCGTGGGCGACACCCCGGAGTTCCGTTACACGACGCTCGGTGAGGGCGACAACTCCAAGGCAGGCATCATGGATGCCTCCGGTTTCCTCCCTGCCGAGGTGCCGTCCTACTGGGGCGTCTACTTCGCGGTGGACAAGGTCGATGACACCATCGAGCAGGCCGTCTCCCTGGGCGCCACCGTGGTCCAGGCGGCTGAGGACACCCCCTACGGCCGGATGGCCACCCTGACCGACCCGACGGGTGCGATCTTCAAACTCATCCAAAACCAGGCTGCATAAGCCCAACCGCCAGGCGCAGCCCGCTACCGCCAGAGAGCATGCTCTCCCCCGGGACCGACGAGTGGACATATCAGGCTTATGTCCACTCGTCGGAACCGGCAGGGAGCATGCGCAGTCTTATTGGGGGAACATGCTCATTTTTGGAGCGGAAGTCCGAGCATGTCCCTGGCGATTTCGTCGGCGTCGCGGAGGGTCCGTTGGCCACTCCGATAGCCGCGACCATCGGAAGGCCGGGCCTCGGCGGCGATGGCCGTACCCCATTGCGTGGAAGAAAGCTGCAGGCCGAGGGCGTACATTCCCGGAGTCACGGAACCGTTGGCGCCCACCACGCGGTACGGATGCGGCTGGACATCCAAGCCGGACGTCTGCACCGGCGTTCCCTCGGCAGTCATCATCACCTTGGGCCGCACCAATCCGTCGGCAAGCAACTGCCGCAGGAACGGAGAAACACTCACGCCTACCCGGTTCGCCGGGGACATGGCCTCAATCAGGATCCTGGCTTCCGCGGCGTCGTCGTGCACCCAAGCAGATACCGCCCGGAAGACGCGCTGGGAACGGTCGACGCTGAACCGCGGATCCGGGCCCACAAAACTCACGACGCCGGCACGCGCCAAAGCGGCCAATTGTTCGGCGCGCAGCGCTGGAGGACCGCTCGCGAGCCCCTCAACGAAGGATTCGAACCAGCCGCGCAGCTCGCCCACCCACGATTCGTCAGTGATACCGCCGTCGGCCACGGCGCTCTTCAGGATGGCCCGTCCGGTGTGCAACGCACCGATGGCCATCTTCACGGGATCCGACTCTCCCAGGGCGGAGCGGCGGGCGTCATCGTCCAGATAGTCCGCGACGGCGGCGTCGAGTTCCTTCCTGGACGCGAAGGAATGCCCGGCCAAAGGCGCCGCGAGGCCCAGCAGGTCAAGGCGGCGCGACGCTGCAACATGGGTGGAGACCAACTCGGCGACATGGTTTTCCCAGCGCCCGGTGGCATGCGCGTGGGGCTGCAACAAGTCTTCGAGAGCGGCCAGGAATTCCGTCGCATCAGACACGGCCACGGGCTCGGCCACAACCAGCGTTGAGTAGTAGGCCCACAAGGCGTCGCGATGCAGGAGGGGCCAAAGGTCATGGTCGAAGCCAGGCTGGATACCGGCCGCGGCGAAGCGTTCCACCGCGCTCTCGGTCAGATACCGCAAGCGCACGGACTTGGGATAGTAACCGTCCAGCCCGGCCTTGGCCCGGTACGGAGTGCCGCGCCTGGATGCCGCAATGATCTTCGGTTCCTGGCCCGAAGGCAGGTACCTGAGCTTCCCGTGGAGACCGCCTTCGGCCGGCACGAACTGTCCGCCGCGGCCTTCGGTCAGCTGGCCCATGACGTCGAAGAAATTCAGCCCCATGCCCCGGACCAGGACCGTCTCCCCCGCAGGGACCAACGCCCAGTCCACATCGGCCGGAGCGGCCGGCGGCACATATAGCAGCCCGAGCTCCGCTGCCACCTCCCTGAACGAACGCTGCTCCGGGTTGAGCCGGGACTCAAGGTGGCCCAGCGCGAGGACGAGGGAATCCACGGTGAGCCGAGCGCCGTCGTCGAGTTCGACGTCGAACCCTCCGCCCGCTGGCTTGCCCGGCGAACCGTCCGCCGGGCCTCCCGGCAGTGGATGCGCCGCCACGGCGTTGCTTCGGTGGAAGGCGATCTCCACTCCGGCCGGAACGCGGTCCAGCAGTTCCTCAAGAGTCGAACGGAGATACCGTCCGTAAAGGGCACGGCTGGGAAAGTCGTGGGAGGCGAGCGAGGCAAGTTCGGCCCGTTCCTCGGAGCTCAGGCCTTGACCGCCGACGGACTGCTTCTCCGTCCGCCACTGCTCAAAAGAGCCCCCGGCGAGGGGCGGCGCGAGTCGCTCGTCCTCGGGAATCAGTGTGGGGTAGAACGACTGCGTGTTCATGAGGTAGAGCCGGGACTGATCGGGCTGCCAGACGTGCCCGGGACCGGCGGGATAGGGGTCCACGACGTCGATGTGCAGGGAGCGTGTGTGCGTTTCCGTCGCGACCCAATTGGCGAGCAATCGCTCCAGCACACTGGTGCCGCGGGGACCTGCCCCGATCAGCCCAACCCGGATGTTCTGCGATTTACCCACGCCCAAGCCTAACTTCTTGTGACTTGCTTCCTGCTCAGACAGTCACTCTAGGATGAGGCATGACCACCACAGCAGCTGATCAAGCGCCCGCGCCCGACAACGAAACTGCCCAGGGTACCGCAATCGCCCCCGAACCTGTCGACGAGAATATCTGGCTCGAAGACATTCATGGCGAGGAACAGCTGGCCTGGGTGCGGGAGCAAAATGCCCGCACCGAAGACTTGCTCGACGACGCCGAATACACCGCGCTGGAAGCCGGAATCCTGGAGGTTCTGGACTCCACGGACAGGATCGCCATGGTCAACAAGCGCGGCGAGCACTACTACAACTTCTGGAAAGACCAGCAGAACCCCAAGGGCCTCTGGCGCCGGACCACGTGGGAAAGCTACCTCAGCGACGCCCCGGAATGGGACGTGCTGCTCGACATCGATGCGCTGGCCGCCGCCGAGGGCGAAGAATGGGTTTTCCACGGCGCCAACTTCCTGCGCCCGGCCGAAGGCGAACCGCACCGCCTCGCCATCATCGCCCTCTCCCCCGACGGCGGCGACGCCAACCGCCACCGCGAGTTCGACGTCGAAACCCGCACCTTCGTGGACCCTGCCGCAGGCGGTTTCGACCTTTCGACCGCGAAGGGCAACGTGAGCTGGCTCGACGCCGACACCTTGCTGGTTGCCACGACCGCCGACGGCCTGCCTAAAACCAGCTCGTCGTACGCGCGCACCGGTGTGAAGCTCCGTCGTGGCCAATCCCTGGCCGAAGCCGAGCGGATCTTCGAGATCCCCGAAGACCACATGATGGCGCTCGTCGCCCGCGACTCCACCCCGGGCTTCGAACGCACTTTCGCGGTGGACTGGATCGACTTCTTCAACCGGACCACGTCCGTGCTGCGCGATGACGCGTGGCTGGCCATCGATGTGCCCACCGACGTGAACCTCAGTTCCCACCGCGAATGGCTCATGTTCCGTCCTCGGCAGGACTGGAACGTGGACGGAACCACCTATCCTGCCGGATCCCTGTTGGCCGCCGACTTTGAGGGCTACCTGTCCGGGACACGTGACTTCACGGTGCTTTTCACCCCGGATGAGCACACCTCCCTCCAGTCATGGAGTTGGACCCGGAACTACCTCCTCCTGAACCTGCTGCACGACGTCTCGTCCGAGATCAGGGTGCTCGACCCGGCCCGCAAGGACTCCACCGGCGGGTGGGCCTCCACTTTATTGGATGCGTGCCCGCCGCTCCATGATGTGAACGCCTACGCCGTCGACGACGAGGACGAAGCAGAAGGCGACGACGCCGGAAACGACTACTGGCTCGTCGCTACCGGCTTCACCACCCCCACGACGCTCATGCGCGGCACCCTGTCCCCGGGTATCGCCAGTTACACGCTCGACGCAGGCCACGACGGCGGGGTGGCGAGCACGCACGCGGTAGTGAAGTCCTCGCCGTCGTTCTTCAACGAGGCGGACTACGAGGTCCAGCAGCACTTCGCCACCTCAGCGGACGGCACGCGCGTGCCCTATTTCCAGGTGGCGTCCAAAGATCTGGACCTCGACGGCGAGAACCCAACGCAGCTATCTGGCTACGGCGGGTTCGAGGTCTCAAGGACCCCCGCCTACAGCGGAGCCATCGGGCGCGCCTGGCTGGAACGCCGGAGCGAAGGCATTGCGCCCGACGACGGTTCCGCACCGCATTCACGCGGCGGCGTCTACGTCGTAGCCAACATCCGCGGCGGCGGCGAGTACGGTCCCGCGTGGCACAGCGCTGCCTTGCAGGCGAATCGACACCGCGCCTTCGAGGACTTCGCCGCTGTGGCGCGGCACCTCATTTCGCGGGGCGTCACCAGTCCGCGGCGGCTCGGCTGCGTGGGCGGCTCCAACGGCGGACTGCTGGTGGGCAACATGCTCACCCAGTATCCGGAGCTGTTCGGAGCCGTCTCCTGCGGTGTCCCCTTGCTGGACATGCGCCGTTACACCAAGCTTTCGGCCGGCTACTCCTGGATTGCCGAATACGGCGACCCCGACGTCCCGGAGCAGTGGGAGTACATCCGCACCTTCTCCCCGTACCACCTGCTGCGCGACGGAGTGGACTACCCGGAGACGTTCATCTGGACAGCCACCTCCGATGACCGGGTAGGCCCGGTCCAGGCGCGGAAGATGGCCGCCCGGATGCAGGCAATGGGCATCCCGAACGTGTGGTTCCACGAAGCACTCGAAGGCGGTCACGCGGGAGCCTCGGACAACCGCCAGGCGGCCTCGCTCCAAGCCCGCAGCCAGCACTTCCTGTGGCGTGCGCTTGCGGGCAAGGAGGGTTCACGGCACTAACGCCCTCAACGGTGGAGTGCCCGACGGCGGCCCGCGTCGGGTCCGGCAGGCGGTGGCGCGGCGCCCGACGGCGGCCCGCGTCCCCGTTTTGCACTGGGTGCCCAGTTCTGCGTATCCTTGGTTGGCTAGCAATAGCAACTGGAGACGTGCCAGAGCGGCCGAATGGGCTTCACTGCTAATGAAGTGTGGGGCACAACTCCACCGGGGGTTCAAATCCCCCCGTCTCCGCGTTTTGGCCCCGGTCCTTGGACCGGGGCCTTTTTGCGTTCCGGGGCCTTCAGCGTCCGGTTCTGGCTAGGAAGATTCATGTCTCCGACTCCTTGAATTCAGCTTGCGCCAATAGCCTCGTCCGGGTAAAGGAGACCACCGACGAGGAGAGATTCATGCGTTCAATGACGAGATTCGCGATCGCGACGGTTGGGGCCGTCTTGCTGTCAACCACGTTGCTCACTCCGCCGGCACTGGCGGCCAATGACGGCAACACTTCAGGACAGAATGGCTCCAACGGCAACGGCCGCCAAGGCAATACCGAAGGCTTCAGCTTCGGCGTGATCGGCGATGTACCCTACGGTGCCGCTGAGATCCAAGCCTTCCCGTCCTACATCCAGGACCTCAACGCACACAAGGAACTGAGCTTTGTAGCACACGTGGGCGACATCAAGAACGGGTCATCCCAGTGCACGGATCAGTACTTCGAAGCCATCAAGAAGAACTTCGACAGCTTCACGGCTCCGCTCGTCTACACCCCGGGCGACAACGAGTGGACTGACTGCCACCGAACGAACAACGGCGCCTACAACCCCCTCGAAAGACTGGCCAAGGTTCGGGAAGTGTTCTTCCCGAAGCCAGGTGTCACGCTTGGTTCCCCGATGCAGGTGAAGTCACAGGCAAAGGAAGGCTTCCCGGAGAACGTCAGCTTCCGCAAGCATGAGGTCGCCTTCACTGCCGTCAACATTCCGGGCAGCGATAATTCGATGCTGCCTTGGACAGGACTTGGCCAGAGCCAGCCGACCGCCGCCCAAGTGGACGAGGTACAGCAGAGGACCGAAGCTGACATCCAGGAGTTGCGGGACACCTTCCGCAAGGCGCGGAACAACGGTGACCGGGCCGTCGTCGTGATGACGCAGGCGGACATGTTCGACCCGACAGTCGCAGCCCCTTCGCAGGCGGACTTTGGTGCTTTCAAGCCCCTGGTGCAGACCTTGATCGAGGAATCGAACTCGTTCGGCGGGCCGGTCTACCTGATCAACGGCGATAGCCACGTTTACAACCAAGACCACCCCCTTGCTGCCGGTTCCGCGTGGCTCTCCTTCTACGGGCAGGCCAGAGCAGCGAAGAACCTGACGCGAATCACCGTGGATGGATCCAACAATGCCAAGGACTGGCTCAAGGTCACGGTCAACCCCGAGGAAGCCACGAGCGTCATGTCGTTCGAGCGGGTCCCGTTCACGCACCCGGCTTCGTAGCTTTGCCCACAACACTGCGGCTGACTTCAGCTCCGGCGTGCCGGTGCAGCGTGAGGCTGTCCACTGTGCTCAAAAGCATCACAGCGGCCATGGCCAAGAAGGCGCCACGGTATGCCGAGGAAGGGCCATCGCCGAAGAGAGACACATGATCGAAGAGACGCAAGAAGAGCGCACCCACCGCAATACCCGCACCAGCGGCCAGTTGCACCAGGGTGGCTGACACCGCGTTGGCCGAAGGTAGCTCCCTTGGAACGATATCCGCATATTGCACGGAGGCGTACGCGGAAAATCCGATCGAACGGAAGGCCCCGCTGGCAAGCAGCAAGGCAAAAATCAGGGGCTCCGGAGTCCCTGCGTTGAGCGCTGCACAAGCGGCAAAGGTGACGGCCGAGGCGAAAGAGGCGAAGACCAACACCGGCTTGAAGCCGAATCGCCGAATGATGGGCGTCGTTGCGGGCTTGATGCCTATGTTGCCAATGAACACCGCTGCCACCATGGCACCGGATTTGAGTGGATCCCAGCCAAAGCCATCCTGGAACAACAGCGGCAGCAGAAAGGGCACCGAGCTGATGGTCAGGCGATAGACGAACCCTCCGGTTGACGTGGCCCGGAAAGTGCGCGTGGCGAAAACCCGGAGATCGAAGAGCGGAGCCCTGGCCTTGAGCATCCACCAGGCCGCTCCAGACAAAGCCAATGCTCCGGCCAGCAGCACTGCTGCCGGAACCGCGCCCGCGCCGTGACCGCCGACCCCTTCAAGACCCACCACAAGCGATCCGACGCCGAACGTGGTGAGCGTGAGGCCGAGCCAATCGAGCCGCCGGCCCGCATCGCCCCCCTTGCGCGGAACCAGCCTCAGGGCTGCAACGAACGCAGCAAGCCCCAACGGCACGTTGATGAGGAAGATCCAGTGCCAGGAAAGATACGTTGTGAAAGCTCCGCCAACGAGCGGCGCCAAAACGGGCGCCAGCAACCCTGGCCAGACAAGGAATGCCGTGGCGCGGAGAAGCTCCGACTTGGGCGTGCCCCGCAGCACCACGAGAGTGCCTACCGGCACCATCATGGCTCCGCCGGCCCCCTGTGCCACCCGGCTCAAGGTCAGCAGAGTGAGGTCCTGGCTGGCCGCGCACAGCACCGACGCCACCGTGAAGACGGCGATCGCCAGACAGAAGATCCGGCGTGCGCCAAATCGTTCTGCGAGCCAGCTACTGAGCGGAATTCCCATGGCCACAGTCACCAGGTAGGCGGTCATCGTGATGTTGACATCGGCCGAGACTACTTTGAAGTCGGCGGCGATGCTCGGCATGGCGGTTGTAAGGACTGTTCCGTCCAGGAACTCCATGAAGAAGGTGGCGGCAACCAGCAAGGCGAGCCGTGGCTGCCACTTGGATTCGGACAGGACGTCCGGGGCTGCGCCCGTCACGCCGCTTGGCCGAGGACAAGAGGCAACACCGATCCTGCTCCGGCTTGCCTGAGAGCGCGGCCGGCAACAGTCATGGTCCAGCGGCTGTCCGCAAGGTCATCGACCAGAAGGATGCCTTGGCCGCCGAGCGACGCAAGGTTCTGTCCAAGTTCCGAACCCACCACGAGGCGCTCCCAGACACCGGCCAGCCGGTAGGCGCTGTTGCCGCCGCGCCCGCCAGTTGGTCCGCCGTGCTGGAGTTCGAGGGCTCCCAAATAGGGCATCCGGCCGATTCCGGCTATGCCGCGGGCCAAAGACTCGACCAACGCCGGCTTATTCCTGGACGGGATGCTCACGACGGCTGCCGGACGCCCTTGGCCGCTCCACCCGGTGGATCGGCCGTCTCCGGCAGACCATTCGCGCAAAACCTGCACGCAAGCCTGCAACATGGCAGGTTCAACCTCGCGGTCAGCCGCACCGGCGGCAAAGAGCTCACGGAGGGCACCGCCCCAGCCGAGGTCGGTCAGGCGCGCCAACACGCGCCCTTCGGCCAGCAATTCCTCCGGTTTGATCTTGCCTTTCACCGCCACGCCCAGCCGGTCCATCCCGCTGGGCCATTGAAGCCGTGGCTCGAGCGCAAGGCCCGCCCGGCGAAGCGTCTGCCCGGCGGCGTCGGCGGCGGCTGCTGCCACGTCCGCCGGGAACCACCTGCCGGCGCAATTGTCGCAGCGGCCGCACGCACGCGCGGACTCGTCGTCCAGGACGGCGGTGATGTATTCCATGCGGCATCCGGCGGTGTCCTGGTAGATCACCATGGAATCCTGCTCGTCCACCCGGGCCTCGGCGATGCGGGCGTAGCGTTCGGCGTCATAGATCCACGGACGTCCCGTGGACTTCCAGCCACCGCCCACGCGCTCCACCGCTCCATCCACGGCCAGGACCTTCAGCAGGAGTTCCAAGGGAGTCCGGCGCAGGTCCACCCGCGCTTCGAGTGCCACGGTGGACAAGGCAGAGCCGGCTTCGGCCAAGACGGTAAGTACGGCGGCGGCCTTCTCCTCGGAGGGCATCGAAGCAGTGGCAAAGTACTGCCAGATCTCGCGGTCCTCGGATCCGGGAAGAAGGAGCACATCGGCGTTTGCGGCGCCACGACCGGCACGGCCGACCTGCTGGTAGTAGGCCACCGGCGATGAGGGGGCGCCAAGGTGGATGACGAATCCGAGATCCGGTTTGTCGAAGCCCATGCCGAGCGCCGAGGTGGCAACGAGCGCCTTCACCTGGTTGTCCTTGAGCAGTTGCTCGGCCCGTTCACGATCCGCGGGGTCCGTGCGCCCGGTGTAGGACAAAACGTTGTGGCCTGCCTCGGAGAGCAGCCGGGCGGTGTCTTCAGCGGCCGAAACGGTCAGGGTGTAGATGATTCCGCTGCCTGGCATGTCTGCCAGATGGGTCAACAACCAGCCAAGGCGATCGCGCGAATCGGCGAGCTTCAAGACACCTAGCCGCAAGGACTCCCGGCCAAGCTGCCCGCGGATGGTCAGCACTCCGGCGCCGAGCTGCTCTTCGATGTCATGGACCACCCGGGAGTTTGCTGTGGCCGTGGTAGCCAGCACGGGAACACTCCCAGGCAGTTGCTCGATAAGATCGGAGATGCGCCGATAGTCGGGACGGAAATCGTGCCCCCAGTCCGAAATGCAGTGTGCCTCGTCAATCACCAGGAGACCGGTACGGCGGATGAGCTCGGGAAGCTGGTTCTCCCGGAACGAAGGATTGGTGAGCCGCTCCGGCGAAACCAAGAGAACGTCCACTTGGTCCGCGGCTAGTTGCTCCCGGACGTTGTCCCACTCAAGCTGATTGGCGGAATTGATCGCCACGGCCCGCACTCCGGCACGTGCGGCCGCTGCCACTTGGTCCCGCATCAGCGCGAGCAGGGGCGACACGATGAGGGTTGGCCCTGCGCCCCGGCGCCTCAACAACAACGACGAGACGAAGTACACGGCCGACTTGCCCCAGCCCGTCCGCTGCACCACCAAAGCCCGCCGTCCGGCGTCGACGAGGGCCTCAATCGCCTCATACTGGCCGTCGTGGAATCGGGCGTCCGCATTTCCCACAAGCTCCTTCAGTACTTCAAGGGCCTGCAGCCGGGTGGTGGACTGTTCTGCTGCGAGTAGGGCAGCATCCGGGTTGTTGGGCATGGCTTCAGTATTCCAGCACCCGCAGACAGCCAGAACCCGGAACGTCATCTATGTGGACAAGCGTTTTCCACATAGATGAGGTCCCGGCGCGGCGACGACCTCGCTCCACAGTAAGATTGAGCGCGTGACTAGCGAGCAGAACAAGACATTTGACCTCTCGGCTTCCTTCAAGGCCTATGACGTCCGGGGAATCGTCGGCGAATCCATCACCTCCCACATCGTGGAATCCGTCGGCGCGGCCTTCGTCGACACCCTCGGCCTCGCCGGGGAAATTGTGCTGGTTGGAGGCGACATGCGCCCGTCGTCCCCTGAATTCATCAAGGCTTTTGCCGACGGCGCTGCCCGCCGCGGCGCCAATGTCCAACTCCTGGACCTCATCTCCACCGACGAGCTCTACTACGCTTGCGGTGCCCTCAATGCGGCCGGCGCGACGTTCACCGCGAGCCACAACCCCGCCGAGTACAACGGCATCAAGATGTCCAAGGCCGGCGCCCAGCCGATCTCTTCCGAAACAGGCCTCAAGGAAATCCAGGCGCTGGCGGAGAAGTACCTCAATAGCGGGAGCATCCCTGCTGCGGATGTACAGGGCAAGATCAGCACCCGCGATGTCCTGAAGGACTACTCGGAGTACTTGCGCAGCCTGGTTGACCTCAAGGGCTCCCGTCCGCTGAAGATCGTCGTCGACGCCGGAAACGGCATGGCCGGGCTGACCACTCCCGCGGTCCTTGGTGACCAGCTGCTTCCGGCCCTGCCTTTCGAGATTATTCCCCTGTACTTTGAGCTGGACGGTTCCTTCCCGAATCACCCGGCCAATCCGCTTGAGCCCGAAAACCTGCGCGATCTTCAGGCCGCAGTCATCGAGCACGGTGCGGATATTGGCCTGGCGTTCGACGGCGACGCCGACCGTTGCTTCGTGATCGACGAAAAAGGCGAACCAGTGTCGCCGTCTGCCATCACGGGGATGGTTGCGCGCCGGGAAATCGCCCGTGCACAGGCTGCAGGCGAAGAGACCCCCGTGATCATCCACAACCTGCTGACCTCACGGGCAGTCCCGGAACTCGTGGCCACGGACGGTGGCAGGGCCGTGCGCACGCGTGTGGGGCACTCTTTCATCAAGGCTGTCATGGCCGAAGAAGGAGCCGTCTTCGGCGGCGAACACTCGGCGCACTTCTACTTCCGCGATTTTTGGAACGCTGACACCGGCATGCTTGCGGCCATGCATGTGTTGGCCGCATTGGGCGAGCAGGATGGCCCGCTGTCCGAACTTGGCCGCCAGTACGAGCCCTATGTCTCTTCCGGTGAAATCAATTCCGAAATCGAGGACAAGGCAGGAGCCATTGAGCGGGTCCGGGCCGATTTTGATGGCGAAGACGTGGACGTGGACACCATGGACGGCAGCACCTTCACTGCGAAGGACGGTAGCTGGTGGTTCAATCTTCGTCCCTCCAACACGGAGCCTTTCCTACGCCTGAACGCCGAGGCGAAGGATGTTGCCACCATGGAAAAGGTCCGGGACCGTGTCCTTGCACTGGTCAGGGCCTAGCCGGCAGCCGCGAAGGCGAGCAGCAGCATGAACTCCATCGACGGCCTCGAAAGCACCAAGGAACTCGAACTCCGCGAAGTGCGTGAAACCCTTGGGGCCGCCCTGGCGACGGCGCAGGAACACCTTGAACAAAACGGTGGCTTCCTGCCCTTCGCCGTCACGCTCGCCGAGGACAACGAACTTCGGATCGTCTTCGTAACGCCCGGAGAGCCGGACGACGAGGGAAACGTCGACACGGAGTCTATGCTGGCAGACATCCTCGAATTGCTTCGCCAGGGCCGTGACGAATACCGCGCGGTGGCGATTACGAGCGATGTCATCCTGCCGGAGCACGGCTCGGACGGGATTCACGCCGCGGCCGAGCATCGCAGCGGCGGCCTCCTCGCGGCCGTTGTCCCCTATGCCAGGACCGCTGAAGGCTTCACCTTTGACAATGCCGAAGCTGACACCAATGAACCCCTTGTATGGGTGGACTAGACCTTACTCCGTAAGCTTGAGGGCATGAAGATCAATGCCTTCGCGGATGTGAGCCTGCGTGCGCTCCTGGTTCTGTCGTCCGCGCCCGCAGGTGAACTCCTGACGACCCAGAATATTGCAGACGCCGTGGGGACTCCGTACCACCACGTCAGCAAGGCCATTGTTCGGCTACGGGAGCTGGGCCTCATCGACGTCGAGCGCGGCCGCAAGGGTGGATCCCGGCTCAGCGCCGCCGGACAGAAGGCCACCGTTGGCCACATCCTGCGGGAGTTGAATAACAGGCCCGACCCCGCCGAGTGCCAATCCGTGCATGGCGACTGCCCGCTGATTACCGAGTGCGGCCTGCGCCACGCCCTGGCCCGCGCGAGGGAAGCCTTCTACCGGGAGCTGGACGACGTCGTCGTATCTTCCCTGCCGCGCCTTCGGCAAATGGCGCCGGCATTCCAGGCGATCGGGTTACGCCCCGGACTGTAAGCCTGGTTCCAGCGCGTCCTGTCATCTCCGGGCTGTCGATTCGCGAAATCCTTCTACAGCGTGTAGAACTTTAGCTATAGATACTTGCATTCCAAATACAAGTATTGATTCCGGTCCGCACTCACCCACGGGCCACTACGACAGGAGTACCTATGCTCTCGGACAAGTCCTTCCCCGTCATCGAGGCCACCTTGCCGCTCGTCGGCTCACGGATTGGCCACATCACCCCCAAGTTCTACTCCCGCCTGTTCGCTGCGCACCCCGAACTGCTTGATGGGCTATTCAGCCGTTCGAACCAGCGCTCCGGCACCCAGCAGCAGGCCCTCGCTGGAAGCATCGCCGCGTTCGCAAGCCATCTGGTGAGCAATCCCGGCACCCTGCCGGAGACGGTCCTGTCCCGCATTGCACACCGCCACGCTTCCCTGGGGATCACCGAGCCGCAGTACCAAGTGGTCTACGAGCACCTCTTCGCCGCCATCGCGGAGGATCTCGCCGAAGTCATCACTCCTGAAATCGCCGAAGCCTGGACCGAGGTCTATTGGCTCATGGCGGACGCCCTGATCAAGCTCGAAAAGGGACTCTACGCGGCGCAGGCCAACGGAAAGATGTGGAGCCCCTGGAAGGTCGCGTCCAAGACCCCCGCGGGCACCGGGTCCATGACTTTCATCCTGGAGCCGGCCGACGATACCCCCATCACCGCAGCCCTGCCCGGCCAATACATCAGCGTCAAAGTCACACTCCCGGATGGCCTGCGCCAGGTCCGCCAGTACTCGCTTTCGGGCGACGCCGGCACCAGCCGCAGCTTCACGACCAAGATCGACGACGGCGGCGAGGTCTCGCCCGTGCTGCACGGAACCGTTGGGGTCGGCGATGTCCTGGAGATCTCCAACCCCTACGGAGAGATCACGCTCAAGGATGGAGACGGCCCTGTGGTCCTCGCCTCGGCCGGTATCGGCTGCACGCCTACGGCTTCCATCCTGCGCTCGCTCGCCGATTCCGGCTCCAGCCGCCAAGTCCTGGTATTGCACGCGGAGAGCAATCTGGACAGTTGGGCCCTGCGCGGGCAGATGACGGACGACGTCGAGCGCCTGGACGCAGCCGAACTCCAGCTCTGGCTGGAGGAACCGCAGGCCGGGGCCAACGCGGGCTTCATGTCACTGCGCGAGGTGGACCTTCCGACCGACGCCTCGCTGTACCTCTGCGGACCGCTGCCGTTCATGAAGCACATCCGCAACGAAGCCATCAACGCCGGAATTCCCGCCACAAAGATTCACTACGAGGTCTTCGGTCCGGACATCTGGCTCGCTAACTAGCAAGCAGCAGACGACCCCGGCCCAACCAGAAGTGGCAGCATCACCTCGTCCACCACGTGCACCAGATAATCGTCGTCAATCGGTGCTCCGGAGAAAATGAACCGCTGCCGCAGCAGGGCGGGGCCGGCCTCGATCCTCGTCTCCGTGGCCACGCTGGGATGGCATTCGCCGCGGGCCGCGGCTTGCTCAATGATGGCGCCCATGATCCTTGCTACGTTGCCGCGAGCGTACTCGTGGACCTCAGCCGCCACCGTAGGATTCTGCAGCGCCTCCCCCAAGAGCCCGCGCATGGCTTGCCCCACTGCTCCTTCCAGTTGTTGGGCCACGAGCCGCAGTATCGCCAGGGCGTCTTCGCGCAGGCTGCCGGTATCCGGCGCGGAGGCGGGGCCAGGCATGGCATCGTATGCTGCCTCGAGGACGAGGGCCGCGCGTCCGGGCCACCGCCGGTAGAGCGAAGCTTTACTCGCCCTGGCGCGCACGGCCACGCTTTCCATGGTCAGTGCCGCGTAGCCGGATTCGGCGATCTCGGCCCGGACCGCCTCGAAGATCGCGCTGTTCAGGACCGCCCCGCGGCGGCGCGGCAGCTTCCGGTGGTCCGGCTGCTGCGGCATCTCAAGATCCCTCCAGAGAAGCGGCCGGCAGGACCACTCCCAGGGTTCCGTCCACGAGCACACGCTGGCCGTCAACCAAGGTGCTGGTGCCCGAACCGGTGCCCATAACGGCCGGAATCCCGTACTCCCTCGCAACAATCGCCGCATGCGAGCCGAGCCCACCGGCGTCCACCACAACCGCGGCTGCCCGCTGGAACAGCGGCGTCCAGGCGGGGTTGGTGTACGGGCAGACGAGGACCTCTCCGCTGCGCAGCCGTCCGAACTCTGCCGGCGTACGGATCACACGAACCGGCCCGGTTGCTTGGCCGCGGCTGGCTGCCGTGCCGGAGACGAGGACCCCTTCCATCTGGCGACCCGGGTGGCCTCGGCCAAAGAGCAAAGCCGGATCGAGCAACGGGATGCCTTCGAGTTCTCTCCGCTTCGCCGCCCGAGCCAGAACCAGCGGCCTGAGACGGTCGCGGAGCGAAGCCGGCAGCGCGCCGTCGTCGTTGTCTGTGATGGACTCAAGTTCCTCGAACCGCAGGTGATGGATTTCGTCCGGCTCCTCGAGCACCCCGGCGAGCACCAGCCGGCGGCCGAGTTCCCGGTACGCCCGGCGGATCGGCGGTATGGCCTTGGTGGCGTAGAAATGGCTGTCCTCGCGGAACGCCATGCCGGCTTGGGCGGACTCGACGGCGGCGAGCACCCTCCGCCGTAGCGGTTCGAACCGGAGAGCCGGGTGGCATTTCAATTCCGCAAGCGCATTCCCGGCCTGGTCCGCTTTTAGGGGCCGCTCTCCCGACATGGCCTTGACCAGCCCAAGGACCACTTCGGGGGCATCGGACCACGTGGGCGAACTGCTGAGGACAACGCTCGTGGTTTCACGGTGGCCATACTCGAGTTGGAACGCGTCGAAGGCCTCACGGAATGCACGATGTCCGGATTCTTTTTCCAGCAGCCCAAGGATTTCGCGAGGGTCCGACTCAAGGAGCGCGCGCGACAGCCCGGGATCGTCCGCCGCGATGGAAGCGAGCCGTTCAAGTGCCCGGTTTGCCTGGCTGGTCCGGGTTTCCGCCCCAGCGATCAGCGAGGGCGCAAGCTTGATCTTGCCCAGGAGCAGAAGCATGAAACGCATCTTCAGCACCGGCACCGGAATGCCGGGCAGGTAGGAGACCCTCAAATCCGTGATGCCCTGCATCGCCGCGAAGCATTCCCGGGCAAATGCAACAACCGCACTCCATCGCAGCGGGCCGAGGTCCTTGCCGTTCAGCCTTTCAATGTTGTCGATAAACAGGGAGAAACGTGGATCCCGGGTCCAGTTGGCGGCTTTGAACCGCCTCGACCGGTGCAGCAAGGACACCGGTGCGGCAAACGTCCGGATGGTCGGGCGCGGGACGGGTGGGATGAGTTGCACCACCACTCCTTCCTCCTCCGGCAGCAAATCCTCCACCGAAGGGAAGACCACGCCCACGCTCCCGGCCATGCCATGCAGCATGGCAAGGATTCCCCGGCTCATCCATCCGGATACATCCAAGGGATACGGCCGCGCCTGGAACATCTCGATGAAGAACGGCCCCACCCGACGTTGGACCGCGTTGAGGACGGGCGGTTGGGGCGGCAGCGCGGTCATCGGCCTCGACTGCAGCATGTATAGCGTGCCGCCTGCCGCCGCCCACTCGATGTCCTGCGGCCGGCCGAAATGCCGCTGGGCCTTCTTTCCCAGCGTTGCCAAATCCGCCAATTCCTCCGCGGCGAGCCCGGGCGTCGCTCCTTGCGTGCCGGAGCTTTCTTGGGTGCCGCCGCCCTCGGCCGCGCTGATCACCACCTCGCGGCCGCCGGGCGTGAAACTTAGCGCTTTTCCCGAACCGTCCAAGACGTAGTGCTCCGGCGTCACCCTCCCGGAGACCACGGCCTCCCCCAGCCCGGGGTTCGCGTCCACCACCATTTCGCTGCGCTCGCCCGTGACCGGGTTCGCCGTAAACAGGACGCCCGCCATGGCGGCCGGTACCATTTTTTGCACGACCACGGCGATGGCCACCTCGTGCGGATTGATCCCCTGCCGTCGGCGATAGGCCATGGCCCGGTCCGTCCACAATGATGCCCAGCAGTTGGCGACCGCCTGGACTACGTTGTCCCCGCCTTGCACGTTGAGATACGTGTCCTGTTGACCGGCGAACGCGGCTCCCGGGAGATCCTCCGCCGTGGCGCTGGAGCGGACCGCGACCGCCCCGCCGCCCAGCCCCGCATAGGCATCGAGGATCTCCTGCCGCAGCCAGCCGGGCATTTCCGTCGCGGCAAAAAGGGCCCGAAGGGCCGCACCGTCAGCACCCCCGGTGCCGTCACCGGCGTCGGCGTCGGACGCACCGCCGTCGGGGGCCTCTTCAGGCCCGACGGACAGAAAGCCGCCCAGCGCGGCATCCACGTTTGTTTCCGCCAGGAAGGACAAGTACGCGCCCGTGGTGATGATGAAGCCCGGCGGCACCGGGAACCCTTGGCGCACCAACTCCCCCAGCGCGGCACCTTTTCCACCGGCAACTGCGACGTCCCCAACGCCCAAAGCGGCCAAGGGCGCGGTGGTCCGTGTTGCGTGCCGCTGGGAATCGTCCATGGCCCGGCTCCCCTGAATTAGAGAACTGCTGGTTCTCTAAAAGCTACGCTCACGCCCATCGCGGCACAATGCTCCACAGCGACTGCTCCAGGATGCGGAAATGACGACGGTCCCGCACCAAAGTGCGGGACCGCCGTGGGGTCGTGCAGGTGGACGTCCGTCTGGTGGTCTAGGCCAGGCGAGCCTTCAGGCCGTCAAGCTCGGCGAGCAGTGCGGCCGGCAGGGATCCGCCGAACTTTGCGTACCATTCCTCGATCGATGCCAGTTCGGTTTTCCACTCCGAGGCGTCGACACGCACTGCGGCTTCCACCTCGGCGGGGGTCATGTCCAGGCCTTCGAGATCGATGGACTCGCCGGTCGGCACGAAGCCGATGGGAGTCTCGACGGCGTCGGCCTTGCCTTCAAGGCGCTCGATGGCCCACTTGAGGACACGGGCGTTGTCACCAAATCCGGGCCAGGCGAAGCCACCCTCGGCAGTGCGGCGGAACCAGTTGACCAGGAAGATCTTGGGCAGTCGCTCAGGGTTGGCCTTGGCGGACAGGTTGACCCAGTGGTTCAGGTAGTCGCCTGCGTCGTAGCCGATGAACGGCAGCATGGCCATGGGGTCGCGACGCACAACGCCGACGGCGCCGGCCGCTGCAGCGGTGGTCTCGGAGGACAGCGTCGAGCCCATGAAGATGCCGTTGGACCAGTCGCGGGCCTCGGTGACCAGCGGGATGGTGGTCTTACGGCGGCCGCCGAAGAGTATCGCGGAGAGTTCCACGCCGTCGGGGCTGAAGTATTCCTCGGCGAGCATGTCGATCTGGTCGATCGGCGTGCAGAAGCGGGAGTTCGGGTGTGCCGCGGGCTTGCCGGAGCCGGGAGTCCAGGAGTTGCCCTGCCAGTCAGTCAGGTGCGCCGGAGTTTCCTCCGTCATGCCTTCCCACCACACGCCGCCGTCGTCGGTCAGCGCAACGTTGGTGAAGATGCTGTTGCCCTTGGCGATGGCGCGCATGGCGTTGGGGTTGGTGCCCCAACCGGTGCCGGGTGCGACGCCGAACAGGCCGGCCTCGGGGTTGACGGCGCGGAGCTCGCCCTCTTTGCCGAAGCGCATCCAGGTGATGTCGTCGCCGAGGGTCTCCACCTTCCAGCCCTTGATGGTGGGGTCGAGCAGCGCGAGGTTGGTCTTGCCGCAAGCGGAGGGGAATGCCGCAGAGATGTAGTAGGTCTTCTGCTCGGGCGAAGTCAGCTTCAGGATCAGCATGTGCTCGGCCAGCCAGCCTTCGTCACGGGCCATGACGGAGGCGATGCGCAGGGCGTAGCACTTCTTGCCGAGGAGGGCGTTGCCACCGTAGCCGGAGCCGTAGGACCAAATGGAGCGCTCTTCGGGGAAGTGCACGATCCACTTGTCCGGGTTGCAGGGCCACGCGACGTCGGCCTGGCCGGCTTCCAGCGGAGCGCCCAGGGAGTGCAGCGCGGGGACAAAGAAAGCGTCGGTCTGCGTGATGCGGTCGAGGACGTCGGTACCGATGCGGGCCATGATGCGCATCGAGGCGACAACGTAGGCGGAGTCGGTGATCTCGACGCCGAACTTCGGATCTTCGGCATCCAGGTGGCCCATGACGAACGGAATGACGTACATGGTGCGGCCGCGCATGGAGCCGGCGAACAGCCCGCGCAGCTTCTGCTTCATCTCCGCCGGAGCCATCCAGTTGTTGGTGAAGCCGGCGTCGTGTTCCTTCTCAGAGCAGATGAAGGTCTGCTCTTCCACACGGGCTACGTCCGCGGGATCAGAGAATGCAGCGAAAGAGTTGGGGAAGAGCTCTTGGTTCAGCCTCTTCAGGGTCCCGGCCTCGACGAGCTCGTCGGTCAGCTTCTTGTTCTCAGCTTCACTGCCGTCAACCCAGTGGATGCGGTCCGGCTGTGTCAGCTCGGCAACTTCCTCCACCCAGGCCAACAGGCGTGCATGCGTAGTAGGTGCCTTCTCAAGCAACGGCAGTCGCGCCAGATCGCCCATCGTGGTTCCCTTCCTCGGGTTCAGTGGTGTGTCCTAAATGCTAGGGGTCGCGGAGTAGACCAATCTGGGCTCGGACATGGGATCTCTTGACCATTTCGGAGCAAAACCCCTAAAAATCAAGGATCCGCGTCAGCGATTGGCCAAATTTAGTGACCAAGGTCACATAGACCGGTCTAGTTAGGCAGATTACACCGAGTCGATTTGGCACGAACGGGGATCTCGCGTAAAGTTTATTGAGGTTCGAGGGGGGAACGAGTTTGAAACTCCCGAGAATCACCAAGATGCGCCCATAGCTCAGCTGGATAGAGCGTCTGTCTACGGAACAGAAGGTCAGGGGTTCGAATCCCTTTGGGCGCACAAATGAAGACCCGCACCGGACCCGGTGCGGGTCTTTTTTCGTCAAATTCCGGGCCGGGTTGGTTGGCGCGCCTCGCCTCGTGGGTTGCGCGCGCCGTCCTGACCCTCTTTGCCGCCCCGCGGCCACCACATGACGAGACTCGCCGTGTCGTAAGCGCTTTCCCAAACCAAAGAAGGTCAGGAAGGGCAGCCCTTCAAGAACCCGAAGGACTCCCCCGGCACTACGCGGCCAGCAGACCTCACTCCACGGCGGAGGTGCGCCTACGATTCTGCTGGATCACAAGCACTCCCCGGGCCCGGCACCCTTGGAATCACACGGCCAGAGACCTTCGGCAGGGGGAATGATCCAGCAGAATCCGCCACCTACCCAGGGCATCGCTCTACGATCCAACGTGCAAGCCGACGCCCTCGCCGTCCTGACCCTCTTTGCCGCCCCACGGCCACCACATGACGAGACTCGCCGTGTCGTAAGCGCTTTCCCAAACCAAAGAAGGTCAGGAAGGGCAGCGTCTCCGGGGGTTGCGCGCAAAAGGCAAGGGCCGCCGTCGTACTTCATGAAAAGTACGACGGCGGCCCTCGGGCTTGGGTGCCAGGCCTCAGACTGCGACGGCCTCGCTGATGCGGCGGCGGATTCCGTCGAAGTGACGATTGAGCAGTTCGGCGGCCGCGAGCTTGTCGCCGGTTGCGACGGCGGTATAGATGCTTCGGTGCATGGCCGCGGTGGCTACAAGATCTTCGTTGTCGGAGCCGATCTCCACGTGGATCTTCCGGTAGACCTTCCAGAAAACGCCCATGAGATTGATGAGGAGCTCGTTGTTCAACGGCTCGAACAGCCGGCGGTGGAACTCAGCGTCGGCGGCTACGAAGTTCTCGCCGGAGGCTGCGAGCTCCTCCATCTGCTTGACGGCCTCTTCGATCAGGGCGAGCTGTTCAGCGGTCATCACATCCATGGAGGATCCGATCAGCCCCGATTCGAGGGCCTGGCGCACGTCCACCAGTTGCAGCGCCTCGAGCCCCTGGTGGCGCAGGGACAAGCGGCCCCGGAACGTCAGGCCGTCGGCGAGCGCCTCGAAGTTGCTCGGGGCGACGAACATGCCAAAGCCGTGGCGGATCTCGATGACACCCAGCGCCTGCAGCACTTTCAGCGATTCGCGCAGGGTGTTGCGCCCTACCCCCAACGCCACGGAGAGTTCATTTTCCGTGGGCAAAGGATCGCCCGCCTCGAGCTCGCGCTCGAGGATCAATTCCATAATGTCCGACTGAAGGGCCCTGAGCCGGGCCTGTGCGCTGAACCGCGCCTGCGGAACGACACCGGAAGTGGTCATGGCTCTCCTTGCAAAAGTACCCCTCCCTGGCCCGGATCCTTTCAGGACCGGGGACAAGGAATCAGTGCAGTGTTAATGTTGAGGTGAGCCTAGCGCCCACCGTGGATATAGTGCTTCGCAACATACAATATCGGATGTCCCATCTCCTTGATAGATGTTCGCCTTTATTTTTCACCGAGCCCCGGGCCCGAATCTCGCAGGGTAAACCGCGGCGCCGCGCCCACCGGCAGCACTCCGGCAGCACCGCCGCGACCGCTCCTCCGGCCACCAGTGATCCAGATCTCGCTTGACGACTTCATGTGACCACCCTTACAGTTTCTTTACGAGCATCGGATGTCCTACATCCGATAACCAGAAAACTTGAATGGTGAGGCATCTTATGAGCAACACGATTAACACCCTGCCGCTGGTCAGCGACGCCAGCCGACGCAACTTCCTCAAGCTGACCGGGGCGATTGGAGCCGCGGCAGCGTTCACGGCCACCCTGTCGGCATGTGGCGGTCCTGCCTCCACCACAACGGGCGCAGCAAACAACACTGCGGCGGTCAACAAGGATCTCACCATCGAAGCAGGCATCTCCTATGCCCTGTCCACGGGTTTCGACCCGATGACGTCCTCCGGTGCCACGCCGCAGGCCGCCAACCTGCACGTCTTCGAAGGCCTCGTGGAACTCCACCCCGCCACCCGCGAGCCTTACAACGCGCTGGCCGCCAGCGACCCCAAGAAGGTCAACGACACCACGTACCAGGTGACCATCCGCGACGGTGCCAAGTTCCACAACGGCGCCCCTGTCACCACCGACGATGTTGTCTACTCCTTCACCCGCGTGATGGACCCGGCCAACAAGTCCTTGTTCTCCCAGTTCATTCCCTTCATCAAGGACGTCAAGGCCCTCGATGCCAAGACAGTCGAGTTCTCGCTGAAATATCCTTTCCCCGGCTTCGGACCGCGAATCTCCGTGGTGAAGGTGGTGCCGAAGGCGTTGGCCTCGTCCGACCAGAAGGGATTCGATGCCAAGCCCGTCGGTTCCGGCCCCTACAAGCTGATTTCGGCAGTCAAGGACGACAAGATCGTCTTCGAAGCCTTCGCCGACTACAACGGTCCCAAGCCGGCACTCGCCAAGGGCATGACCTGGCTGCTGCTCTCGGACGCGGCCGCCCGTGTCACGGCAGTCCAGTCAGGCCGTGTCCAGGCGATCGAAGACGTCCCGTACCTGGACATGGACGGGCTCAAGTCCAAGACCCGCGTTGAATCCGTGCAGTCCTTCGGCATGCTGTTCCTGATGTTCAACTGCGCCAAGGCCCCGTTCGACAACAAGCTGGTCCGCCAGGCACTCCACTATGGACTGGACAAGGACGCCATCATCAAGAAGGCCTTGTTCGGCAATGCCAAGGCTGCGTCGTCGTACTTCCAGGAAGGCCACCCGGACTACGTCAAGGCCAAGAACGTCTACGGCTACGATCCCCAGAAGGCCGCGGACCTCCTCAAGCAGGCCGGCGTGAGCAACCTCGAATTCGAGCTGCTCACCACCGATACTGCCTGGGTCAAGGATGTTGCCCCGCTGATGCTTGAATCCTGGAACAAGATCCCCGGCGTCAAGGTCACCGCAAAGAACCTGCAGTCCGGCGCCTTGTACTCGGACAGGGTTGGCAAGGCCGACTTCTCCGTGGTTGCGGCCCCGGGCGACCCTTCCGTCTTCGGCAACGACGCAGACCTGCTCTTGAGCTGGTTCTACTCCGGCGCCACCTGGATGGCCAAGCGCGCCTACTGGACCACTCCGGAGAGCGCCACCCTCCAGGGCCTGATGGACAAGGGCTCGCAGGCCGCAGCCGCCGACGCGAAGAAGATCACCGGCCAGATCGTGGACCTCGTCTCGGACGAAGTCCCGCTGTACCCGCTCTTCCACCGCCAGCTCCCCAGTGCATGGGACGAAAAGAAGCTCTCAGGCTTCAAGCCGCTGCCCACCACGGGACTGTCCTTCATCGGCGTCGGCCGCACGTCCTAGCCACACCCAACTGGCTCGCATTTGTTGTCGTTTAGACGGCTCAAAACGACACTTACTGCGAGTCAGTTGGGCCCCCGCACCAAAGCAACCGGAGAACAAATGGTCATGATATTGCGTCTGCTTGGACGTAGGCTCGCGGCATTGCCCTTGATGATCCTGGGCATCACGCTGTTGGTCTTCCTCGTCCTTCAAGCAGCCCCAGGCGACCAGGCCAGCACGGCCCTCGGCGAAGGCGCCAGCGAGGCCGCCAAACAGCAGTACCGCCAGGACAACGGCCTGAACGATCCCCTGTTCGTCCAGTACTTCCGCTTCCTCGGCAGGCTCCTGCAGCTCGATCTCGGCGTGACCACCCCGCCGTCCAAGTCGGTGGCAAGCATGATCGCGTCTGCCTTCCCGCTAACCCTCCAGCTGACGTTCCTCGGCGTGATCATCGCCGTCGTGCTCTCGCTGGTATTCGGCATCATCGGCGCCCTTTACCGCGACAAGTGGCAGGACCAACTGGTCCGGATCTTCTCCATCGCGGCCATCGCCACCCCGTCCTTCTGGCTTGGCATCCTGCTCATCCAGTGGTTCGCGCTCGGTGACAACCCTCTGTTTCCCTCGGGCGGGATCGCGACGCCGGAGTCCGGCTTCGGCGGTTGGCTCAACTCGATGGCGCTCCCGGCCCTCGCTCTCGGCATTCCGGTCTCCGCTTCCCTTATCCGCGTGGTCCGCACGTCCATGGTGGAGGAACTGGACCGCGACTACGTCCGGACAGCCATTGGCAACGGAGTTCCGTACCGCGAGGTGGTGTCCCGCAACGTCCTGCGCAACGCGCTCGTGACTCCGGTGACCGTGCTGGGACTCAGGATCGGCTACCTCCTGGGCGGCGCCGTCGTGATTGAAATGATCTTCGCCCTTCCGGGCATGGGCCAGCTGATCCTCAACGGCATCACCAACCTGGACGTCAACCTGGTCCAGGGCGTGGTCCTCACCATCTCGGTCACCTTCGTTCTGGTGAACATCGTGGTGGACCTCCTGTACCTGCTCATCAACCCCCGAATCAGGACGGTATAGCCATGCGCAGCAAACTTGCTGAACGGCTCAGCGCCCCGGGCGTCCGCTTCAAGTCCCTCCCATGGGGATCGCGTTTTGCCCTGTTGTTCCTCGTGGTCATCGCCCTGGCGGCGATCTTCGCGCCCGTCATCGCGCCGCACGATCCCCTGGAAACGTTCATTCCTGCGCAAGCTCCGGACGGCGACCACTTCTTCGGCACCGACCGCCTGGGCCGCGACGTCTTCTCCCGGCTCCTATACGGCTCACAGTCTTCGCTCATGATCGGCCTCGGCGCAGTGGCCCTTGCGATCGTCGTCGGCGCCGTGCTTGGCTCGCTCGCCGCGACGTCCAGCAAGGCCGTCAACGAGATCGTCATGCGCCTCATGGACATCCTCATGGCGTTCCCAGGCATCGCCCTCGCAGCTGTGCTCCTGGCGGCGTTCGGCAACTCGGTGCCCACCATCATCGTCGCGATTGCGATCATCTACACCCCGCAGCTCGCCCGCGTGGTCCGCGCCAATGTGCTCTCCCAATACGGTGAAGACTACGTCCGCGCCGAACGCGTGATGGGCGCCGGCCGCGCCTACATCCTGCTCAAGCACATTGTCCGCAACACTGCGGCCCCGGTGCTGGTTTTCGCCACGGTCATGGTGGCCGACGCCATCATCCTCGAAGCATCGCTGTCCTTCCTCGGCGCCGGTGTGCAGGATCCCGCGCCGTCGTGGGGCAACGTGATCTCCTACGGCCGCAACCTGGTCCTCTCCGGCGGCTGGTGGGCAACCACCTTCGCCGGCCTCACCATCCTGCTCACCGTGCTTGCGCTGAACATCCTCGCCGAGGGGCTCACCGATGCCATGGTGAACCCGAAGCTGCGGAAGGCGCCGGTCGTGAAGGACGACGACGGCGCTGCCGCTGCCTTTGCGGGCGCCGCGGTGGCGGGCGCCGCCGTCGATACCGAGATCGCGACGTCGGTGGCCCAGTCTTCCGTGGTGGAACAGCACGAGCTCGACGGCGTTCGCGCCGCCAACGGCGATCCGCTCTCCGAAGAGGACTACGCGGCGTCCGTCCTGAACGATCCGAGACTCGCAGCGGAGAATCCGCATGCCTTGCTGGACAAGGAACTCGAGCTCCTCGCATCCATCGAGGCCAAGCGCACGGACCGGCTCCCCCAGGTTCCCGCGGACGCCAGGAACGTTCTGGAGGTCAAGAACCTGTCCATCCGCTTCCCGGGCCGCTTCGGCGAGACCGCGATCGTGGACAACGTCTCCTTCACCGTCCGCGAAGGCGAAACCATGGGCCTGGTGGGCGAATCCGGTTGCGGCAAGTCCATCACGTCCCTCGCGATCATGGGCCTCCTGCCAAAGACCGCCGAGATCACCGGTTCCATCGTCTTCGACGGCAAGGAACTCCTGGATTCCGGCTCGAAGCACAGCAACAGCAAGGCCTACCAGGGCCTGCGCGGCGAACAGATCGCCATGGTCTACCAGGATGCGCTGAGCTCGCTCAACCCATCCATGAAGATCAAGGAACAGATGACCCAGCTGACCAGGCGAGGCGGCCGCAAGACCCCTGCCGAGTTGCTGGAAATGGTCAAGCTCGATCCCGTCCGCACCCTCGCCAGCTACCCGCACGAGCTCTCCGGCGGCCAGCGTCAACGCGTCCTAATCGCCATGGCGCTCTCACGCTCGCCGAAGATCGTGGTGGCAGACGAACCCACCACCGCCCTCGACGTCACCGTCCAGAAGCAAGTAGTGGAGTTGCTCAACGAACTGCGCGAACAGCTCGGCTTCGCCATGGTCTTCGTCAGCCACGACCTCGCCCTGGTTGCCTCCTTGGCGCACCGGATCACGGTCATGTACGCCGGCCAGGTGGTGGAATCCGCACAGGCTTCGGAGCTCCTGCAGAACCCGCGGCACGAATACACGCGCGGTCTGTTGGGCGCGGTCCTTTCGATCGAAGCCGACGCCGTCCGCCTCCACCAGATCCCAGGCACCGTCCCGTCACCGCGCGATTTCGCTCCAGGCGACCGTTTTGCGGCGCGTTCGTTGAGGCCCGACGCCGACCCGAACCAGCAATTGGTCCTCGCCGTTGTTGAACCCGCCGGCGGCGGAGCAGACCGGGACCATTACTGGGCCAGCCACTTGAAGGAGGACGCAAAGTGAGTGTTTCAACCGGCAAACCGGTCATCGAGCTCAAAGACGTCAAGGTCCACCACCGGGCACGCACGGGCGGCCTCTTCCGGCCCAACATCGTCAAGGCAGTCAACGGCGTGGACTTCAGCATCAGCCGGGGCGAAACGGTCGGCATCGTCGGCGAGTCCGGCTGCGGCAAATCAACGCTCGCGTCAGTGCTCGTGGGACTCCAGGCCCCGACGTCGGGCCAGGTGCTCTTCCACGGCAAGCCGGCCATCAAACGCAACGCCCGGATGCGCAAGGAGTTCGGACGCGCCGTATCCGTCGTCTTCCAGGACCCCGCAACGGCCCTCAATCCACGCATGACCATCCAAGACATCCTCACCGATCCCCTACAGGTTCACGGCATCGGCAACGCCGCGTCGCGCTCGACCAAGGTCAAGGAACTGCTGGCCCTCGTCGGCTTGCCACAATCGGCGGCCGAGGTCACGCCGTCGCAAGTCTCCGGCGGACAGCGCCAGCGCGTGGCGATCGCCCGCGCCCTCGCCCTGGACCCGGACATCATCGTGGCGGACGAGCCGACGTCGGCCCTCGACGTTTCCGTCCGCGCCCAAGTCCTCAACCTGCTGTCTGACCTGAAAACCCAGCTGAACCTCGGCATGGTCTTCATTTCGCACGACATCCAGACTGTCCGCTACGTCTCCGACCGCATCTGCGTCATGTACTTCGGACAGATCGTCGAAGAAGGCCCGGCCGCCCAGGTCTTCGACAACCCGAGCAACGACTACACCAAGAAGCTGCTCGGCGCCGCGCCCAGCCTGCTCCACACCTAAGTTTTTCCCATCCAGATCCAAGCAACGGAGATTTTTGTGTCTACTCAGTTCCAGGGCGTCATTCCCCCGGTCATCACCCCCCGCCACGCCGACGGGCGCGTTGACACCGCGTCCCTGAAGAACGTCACCAAACACCTGCTCGACGGCGGCGTGTCCGGCCTCTTCGTGCTGGGCTCCTCGGGCGAGGTCCCCTACCTGACCAACGAAGAGCGCGAACTGGTGGTCTCCACGATCGCCGACGCGAACGCCGGCGCCGTGCCCCTGATCGTCGGCGCCAACGAACAAACCACCAACCGGGTCATCGAAGAAGCACGCAAAGTCGTGGATCTCGGCGCCGACGCAATCGTGGTCACCTCCATGTACTACGCCATCGGCAACGCCCAGGAGACCGAAACCCACTTCCGCAGCATCCACGCTGCCGTGGACAAGCCGATCTTCGCCTACGACGTCCCCGTCCGCACCCACTTCAAACTGCCCACCGACCTCCTGGTCCGCCTCGGCCGTGACGGCGTCATCGCAGGCGTCAAGGACTCCTCCGGCGACGACGTCTCCTTCCGCCAACTCCTCCTCGCAGCCAAGGACATCCCCGACTTCGACATCTTCACGGGCCACGAAATCGTCGTCGACGGCGCCCTCCTCGCCGGCGCCCAAGGCGTAGTACCCGGCCTCGGCAACGTAGACCCCGCCGGTTACCGCCGCCTGTTCGACGCCACCCAGGCCGGAGACTGGACCGCGGCGGCCGCCGAACAAGACCGCCTGGCCGACCTCTTCGACATCGTCTACACCCCCAATGGCCGGGTCTCAGGCGGCGCAGCAGGACTAGGCGCTTTCAAGACCGCCCTCCAAATCATGGGCATCATCGAATCCAACACCATGAGCGCCCCCATGCTCTCCCTGAACGCCGAAGAAACCTCCGCAATCCGCACGATCCTCGAGCGCAACGGCCTGGTCTAGGAGGGCGGCGTCGGCTCGCCTGATTCAGGACGTCACCTATGCTGCGTTGTCGTCAGCTCACCCGAGCTTGTCGCCGTGGTCGGGTCGTGCCGCAGGACCAGTTTTGCCGTCCCTTAGACACCTCCCGCCATGCCGCTCCGGTCGCTGGGCGACCTGCGCAGCATTCTCGTCGGCGATGCGGGACTACACAAAACCGTCCCTCCGGCACTCGGGTGCTTGCAGAACCTTTCGGAGCGGTCCGTTTTGGACCGCCGCGTCACCGGGAACGTCAGCATTCCTCGGCGCGGCGGGCGAGTGGTGAGTGGACAGCGCAAAGCGCGGGCGCATTGTTTCGTGTAGGCGCGCATCGCCGACCAGAGTCGTCTGAAGGTCGCCCAGCGACCGGAAGACGATGTCGGGAGGTGTCTAAGCGCCGGCGAAATGATGGGTCCGCGCTGACCCACCCACGGCTAACCTGACCACAGACGCAACCGCAGTAAACACGTGACCCAACAACGATGAACCCAGCAACCGAACGATCCGGAGGACAAACATGATGTACGTGGTCGGGGTCGATCTTGGGGGGACGAAGACTGCCGCGGGGGTTGTGGGGGCCGATGGGGAGGTGTTGTTTTCGGAGCAGATTCCTACGCTGAATCGGGACGGGGGCGACGCTATTTTGCGGGCAACTGCGGCGCTCGTCGGGCGGCTCATGCGGCGGGCGGCGGGTGCGGGAATCGACGTCGTGCGTGTTGGCGTGGGTTCGGCCGGGGTCATCGATGCCGTGAATGGCGAGGTGGTTTCGGCGACTGATGCGATCCTGGGGTGGGCCGGGACCGGATTGACGGCGGGGTTGGCGCAGCTCCTGGGTTTGCCTCGGGGGTCGGTGAGTGCCGTCAACGATGTGCATGCGCATGCTCTGGGTGAGGCGTGGCGTGGGGCGGCTGCCGGGTCTTCGAGTTCGCTCATGGTGGCTTTCGGTACGGGTGTGGGCGGCAGCTTTGTGCTGGACGGCGCTCCTGTTTTGGGGCACCACTATGTGGGTGGGCACGTGGGGCATTTTGCGTCGCCGTACGCCTATCACGAGGGCAAGGCCCTCCCGTGTGTGTGCGGCGGCTCGGGCCACGTCGAGGCGATCGCTTCCGGCCCGGCCATCCACGAATCCTTCGTCCGTTTCGGCGGCTCCCCCGAGGTCCCGGACGCTCGTGCGGTGTTTGCCTTGGTGCACGACGGAGATCGTGCCGATTCGGCCGACGGTACGGCCGCCATCAAAGCCATCGGGGCGGGCGCAGGTGCCGCGGGGCAGGCGATCGGCGGGCTCGTCAACATCCTCGACCCGGAGACGGTGGTGGTTTCCGGGGGTTTGGCGGATGCGGGAGATTTCTGGTGGAAACCCATGGAACGCGCCCTGCGCAAGGAGCTCATGGCCCCGCTTGCCGACATTCCCGTGCTTCGCGCGGCGCTAGGCAATACCGCGGCCATTGTGGGCGCGGCCAAACTCGTCCTGAACTGACACCCGAACGCCCAAACGCCCAAACAACCGAACCCCTCGCAAGGAGACACCCCATGATCCTGACCCCCGATGGCCTCGAAGCCCTCCGCTCGCAGTTGATCGTGTCCTGCCAGGCCTACCCGGGCGAACCCATGCGCGATCCCCGGACCACCGGCCAGGTGGCGGCGTCGGCCGTTATCGGTGGAGCCGCCGCAGTCCGCGTCCAGGGCCTTGCGGACGTCCAATTCACCCGCGCAGCTGTGGAGGTCCCGGTGATCGGGCTCTGGAAGGACGGGCACGACGGCGTTTTCATCACCCCGACGCTCCGGCACGCCCTCGCCGTCGCGAATGCCGGCGCCCACGTCGTGGCCATCGACGGAACGCGACGCGCGCGTCCCGATGGCTTGTCTCTCAAGCGAACCATTGACGGAATCCACGCCGAGTCGCACGCCTTGGTCATGGCTGACTGCGGTTCCTACGCCGATGCGGCGGCCGCCGTCGACGCCGGTGCTGACCTGATCGGCACCACCTTGGCCGGGTACAGCGGGGACCGTCCCAAGACTGACGGCCCCGATCTTGAGCTTCTCGCGGAGATCGCCGGCGCTGGGCTGGGCAAGCCGCTCATCGCCGAGGGCCGCATCCATACCCCGGCACAGGCCCGCCAGGCCCTCGACGCCGGGGCGTTCGCCGTCGTCGTCGGCACCGCCATCACGCATCCGGCGAGCATCACCGGCTGGTTCAAAGGCGCGATGGACACCTGACCCGGCAGAATCCGTCGCCGGATCCCTGATCCCGGCCTGTGTCCGGGCGTAGGCTTCTCCCATGGCTGAGGAGAATATCCGGGAATTCGATGTCATCGTGATCGGCGCCGGGACTGTGGGGGAAAACGTTGCAGACCGGGTGGTCCGGGGCGGCCTCACCTGCGCAATTGTGGAGGCTGAGCTCGTCGGCGGGGAGTGCTCCTACTGGGCCTGCATACCGTCTAAAGCGCTCCTTCGGCCGGGAACCGCCCTGCACACGGCACAATCAGTGCCCGGAGCGTCGGACGCCGTCACGAAGGTCCTGGATCCCGCACCGGTCCTGAAATACCGTGACTACTTCACCAACAAATGGCAGGACGACGGCGCGGTCCAGTGGCTCGTGGACACCGGCATCGAACTCATCCGGGGCCGGGCACGCATCACCGGCCCGCGTGAAGTCCAAGTGGATGGCAAGGACGGCACCAGCTACTCGCTCAAAGCCCATCACGCCGTGGTGGTGGCCTCCGGATCCACACCGCTCATCCCGAAAATCGACGGTTTGCGCAACGTCCCCTACTGGACAACCCGCGGAGCCACGTCTGCACGGCACATCCCTAAACGGTTCATCGTGCTGGGCGGAGGGGTTGCCAGCGTAGAACTCGCCCAGGCTTTCGCCCGCCTAGGCTCGGCGGTTTCGATCGTTGCCCGAGGCCGGCTGTTGAGCGCGTTCCCCGAGGAAGCCGCCGATTTGGTCGCTGCGGGACTTAGGGCCGACGGCGTCGATCTCCGTCTCGGGACAAACACCACGCGGGTCGAACACGACCCGGACCAAGCCTTCAGCGTCACTCTCGGCGACGGGACGGTCTTGAACTCTGACCAGTTGCTGGTGGCCACAGGTCGTCGGCCTTCCCTTGATAATTTGGGACTCGAAAACGTAGGGCTCGACGCCGAGGAAGGCAGGCCCTTGCGCCTCACCACGGACTCGAGCGGCTTGGTTGAGGGCGCCGCCAGCGACGGCACGAGCGGGCTGTGGCTTTATGCGGCCGGCGACGCCGCGGGATCGGTGTTCCTCACCCATCAGGGCAAGTACGAGGCCCGGGCAACCGGCGACGCCATCGTGGCCCGCGCCAAAGGAACCCTCCACGGCACCCCGAAGGCATGGAGCGCCCTCGCGAAGACGGCCGACGAATATGCGATCCCCAGCGTGGTCTTCACGGATCCGGAAGTGGCATCCGTGGGACCGAGCCTCAAGCAGGCGCTGCAAAAGGGCATTAACGCAAGCTCGGTTGAGCTCCCCATCAATGTGTCCGGCTCCCAGCTGCATTCGGAAAATTACCAAGGCTGGGCACAACTGGTGGTGGACGAGGACCGGAAGGTGGTGCTGGGCGCGACGTTTGCCGGGCCCGGAGTGGCCGAGCTTTTGCACGGCGCCACCATCGCGATTGTGGGCGAAGTGCCGTTGGACCGGCTGTGGCATGCCGTGCCGTCGTTCCCCACCATCAGCGAGGTGTGGCTGCGCCTGTTGGAGAAGTACGGACTCTGACCCCCTGGCCGCCGCCGGTCGACGAACCGTTGTGGCGTCGGGAACGCGGGAGGAGAATGGCCGCATGGCCAAGCACCTCGACATTGACGGACACCCAACCTGGGTGGAAGACCTGGGCGGTCCCGGCGAACCGCTCTTGTTGTTGCACGGCGGCTTGAGCAACAGCGACGACCTGCTCAAGACCATTGGACCAGGCTTGTCGGAGCGGTTCCGAGTGATCGCCTTCGATCGTCGCGGCCATGGTTACACTGCGGACACAGATGTCGACTTCCACTACGCGGACATGGCCACCGAGACGATTCGAGTGCTCGAGAACGTCGTTGGCGGACCTGCCCATCTGGTGGGGTGGAGTGACGGCGGTATCGTTGCCCTGCTTGTCGCACTTCGGCAGCCTGAACTCGTGCGAAAGCTCGTGGTCATTGGTACCAATTACCACTACAACGGCACGGTGCCCTTCGACTTGGATCCCCAATCGCCCATTGCGCAGGAACTGGGCAGGGCCTACATCGAGCGGTCTCCGGATGGGCCCGAACACCTGGATGTCGTCTTTGGCAAGAGTGTCGCGATGTTCACCACAGAGCCGACACTCACCACCACCGACATTGCGCAAATTACCCAGCCGGTGCTCGTCATCGTCGGCGACGACGACGTGGTCACCTTGCCCCACACTCTCTCGCTCTACGAAGCCTTGCCCGAAGGCCAACTTGCGGTCGTTCCGGGCGCATCGCACGGGCTTCCACTGGAACAGCCGGAAACAGTCGCCGGCCTGATAAGCAACTTTCTGGCCGCGGCGGAGCCGCCGCGCACGTTCATGCCAATTCGCCGTGCAAGGCAAACAGACAGCTAGGTTCCCAGGAGGCGAAGGGATCTATTTGAACTGACTGGTCAGTTCAGTTACGATTGGAGCAGATAACAAGTTCTGCGAAAGGTCCAATTGTGCTGTCTGCACAGCAACTCCAGATCGACGGCCGCCGGGACGATCTCCTGCCTCCCACTTCCCTCGAAGCCAGGCGCGGCGAGCTCCTCCTTGTCAGCGGCGACGGTCAGGACCAGCGCACGGCCTTGGCACTTGCTCTGAGCGGCCGGATGAAGACCAGCAAAGGCCTCCTGAGCTGGGACAACTCGGCGAAAACCAAGAAGCTCCGGGCTGCGAGCGCCCTGATTGATGCTCCGGGTGTCAACGAGCCGGAGCAGCATCTGAGCGTCCGCGACCTCGTCACCGAAGACCTCTCCCTCATCCCCCGCCGTTACCGCGGCGCGCTCCTCAGCAAGCCGTGGCTCAAGATCAACCGCTTCGAAGACATCGCCGGGCTGTGGATCGAGCAACTCCCTGCGGACCGCCGCCTCGAACTGCTGACCGCCCTGGCCCTCGCGGACCCTGCCCTTGACCTTCTGGTGCTCGATTCCCCGGACCGGCACAGCGCCAACACTACGGACTGGCTCCCCCGGCTTGAGCAATTGGCGTACGACGCCGGGCGGCCACTCGCCGTCGTCGCCGTCGTCTCTGCCCTTCCGGTCGGCTGGGACGGCCCGGCCGCCGTGATCGGCAACTCGGTCACGCACACGGCACCCGCCGAACCCGCGGAAGCCGCACAAGAAGATCCCGAAGAAGTACCCGAAACCCTGCAAAGGACCGCAAAGTGACTGTTCTGCGGCTGGCCCGCTCCGAACTCAAGCGCATGACCGGCGGGCTCCTGCCCAAGCTGACCATCCTCGCCCTGACCATGGTGCCCCTCCTCTACGGGGCCGTGTACCTTTACGCGAACTGGGATCCTTACGGCAACCTCAACCAGATCGACGCCGCTTTGGTCGTCGAGGACGCGGGAGCCCAGCCGGCTAGCGGCCGGGAGCTGCAGGCTGGCCAGAAGGTTGCCGACAGCCTCGTGGAGAGCCACGTGTTCAATTGGCAGCGGGTGACCACCACGGCCGAAGCCGACGCCGGCGTTGAATCCGGCAAGTACGCCTTCGCCCTCAAGATCCCGAAGGACTTCTCGGCCAACCTGGTCTCGCCGGGCAGTTTCAATGCGGCCAACCAGGCGATGCTCAACGTCACCACCAATGACGCGAACAACTACCTCCTCAGCACCATCGTGGACAAACTCACCACGGCGGTGCACTCCACCGTGGCCAAGGAAGTAGGCGAGGAAACCGCCAACCAACTCCTCACAGGCTTCGGCACCCTCCACGCTTCGATCGTTAAGGCGTCCGACGGCGCCTCCCAACTTGCCGACGGCGTCGGCAAGCTCAGCGACGGCGCGGCCGCCCTTCACGACGGCACCAGCAAGCTCAGCAGCGGTGCGTCCGAGCTCCTGGCGGGCCAAAACAAGCTGCGCGACGGCGCCAATCAACTGAACGGCGGTGCCGGGCAGCTCAGCGCGGGCCTCACGGAGCTGAAGAACAAGACCGCGTCCCTCCCGGCAGACTCCCAGAAGCTTGCCGACGGCGCCGCCCAAGTAGCCGCCGGAAACGCACAGCTGAACGCGAAAGTCCAGGACGTCGTCGGGCAGCTTTCGGCGTTCGACGCCGGGGCGCGGGACCGCGTGGTGGCCTCCAACGCGAGGCTCGTGTCCGCAGGGGTCATCACCCAGGACCAGGCGAACAAGATCCTGGCCGACTTCGACACGGCCGCCGCGTCCGCTCCGGTCACCGACGCCAAAGCCAAGATCTCGGCGGATGCCGCGCAGATCCAGCAGCTCTCGGACGGATCGGCCGCGGTCAGTGCCGGCGCCGCCAAGCTTGCGGGCGCTACCCCGGCGCTGACGGGCGCCATCGGCCAGGCCTCGGCAGGCGCGGACCAGCTCAGTTCTGGAGCCTCCACGCTCGCCGCTGGCGAACAGTCCGCCGTCAACGGCACGGCGGCCCTCGCGGACGGCGCCGCAAAGCTCGACGACGGCGCGGCGCAGCTTGCCACTGGTGCTGCCAGCGCCGCTGACGGATCCCGCACCTTGGCGAGCGAGTTGGCGAAGGGCGCAGGCAAGGTCCCGAACCCGAACGACGCCCAAAAGAGCGAGGTGTCCAAGGTGATCGCCGATCCTGTGGCGGTCAACAACGTATCGCAGGCCAAGGCAGGGTCCTACGGTGCGGGCCTGGCCCCGTTCTTCCTGACACTGTCCCTCTGGATCGGCGTGTTCATGCTGGTCCAGGCCATGCGTCCCATCACCCAGCGGGCCTTGGCGTCGAACGCGCCGTCATGGAAAATCGCCGTCGGCGGCTGGCTCCCGTTCTTCGTGGTGTCCGTGCTGCAGGCCAGTATCCTCACCCTCGTGGTGGACCTGGGGCTGGGACTCAACGCGGCTCACCCGGTGTGGATGTGGTTGTTCATGCTGGCAGCGGTCATGGCGTTCACGGCCCTCATCCAGGGCATCGTGGCCTTGCTCGGGACTCCTGGAAAGTTCGTCGTGCTGATCCTGCTGGTCCTGCAGTTGGTGTCGTCCGGCGGAACGTTCCCTTGGCAAACCACCCCCATGCCTCTCCACGTGGTGCACGAGATCATGCCGATGGGCTACGTAGTGACCGGCATGCGGCACCTGATCTACGGCGGCGACTTGACCATGATCTGGCCGATTGTCCTGGGGCTACTTGGCTACACTGTGCTGGGGGCCGCGCTTTCCACGCTGGCTGTCCGTAAGCACAAGTTCTGGACCCTCAAGACCCTGAAGCCGGAGATCGCTGTATGAGCATGCAAGAGCCGGATGTCTCGGGGCTCCCGGAGAAGAAGCTCCGCCCGGCCCGCACCAACGCGACCAAGCAGCGCCTTTTCGACGCTTCGATGGAGCTGATCGGCGAGCGCGGCGCAGCGGGCGTCACCGTGGACGAGATCGCGGCCGCAGCCGGGGTGTCCAAGGGAACGGTCTATTACAATTTCGGCAGCAAGTCCGATCTGATCGCCCAGTTGCTGCGCCACGGCGTCGACATCATGCTCGGCCGGCTCCAGACGATTGAAGGCCTGCACGCCGATCCGCTCGAAGCGATGGAGGCCATGCTCGGGCAAGCCATGGACTTCATGGACGACTACCCGTCCTTCGCTCGGCTCTGGATCAGCGAGAACTGGCGGACGCCCAGCGAATGGGGCAAGCTCTTCGTCGAGCTCCGCAGCGAGCTGTTGGCCGTGATCGGCGCGGCGATCGAAAAGGTCGCCACCACGTACACGGTGGATACGGGCATTGCCCGGGGCAGCCTCGAGGCGGCGATGTTCGGAGCGATCTTCGTGGTGGGCCTTGACCGGCAGACGTACAACCCCGAGCGCACCCGCGAGCAGAGCATAGCGGCCCTCATGACCATCATGCGGGGCTACGTACTGCGGTAACGGTATGGCAACTGCCGCGTCTTGGGGCGCGGCGCTGCCGCGGGTCAGGGATGATTAATCCCATGCGTCACATGGGGAACAGCGGAAAGCTTGCGATCATCTCTGCTGTGGTGTCTGCTGGTTTGCTGGTGCTCCTGGCCATCACCCTTGACGAAACCGTGATGTACATCTTCCTGGGGGCCCTGGCGATCGGCTACCTGGCGTGCGTCGCCGAGGTTTTCACCCGTCGCAGGTACTTCATGCTGGTTCTCGGGGCCATCTCGACGATCCTGTTCATCGCGTTCGGAATCGCGTTCCTGCGCATGTGGGGCCTCGCCTTCAACCAGGACGAGAACGCCCTGGGCAGCGCGGTGAGCACCAAGGACTCGGACATCTATTTCTACCTCGCCGCGCTTGCCGGCTGCAGCTCCCTGCTGATCTTGTTCGTGGGGGCGGTATGGCCATCGCGCCGTGCGAAGGCAGTGGCCCGTCCGGCTGCCCGGCGGCCCGCGCCCCGGCCTGCTTCGCGGCCTTCCCCGGCACCCGGCAGGACCGCCCAGCGACCGGCGGCCCGTCCGGCCTCGGGAACTGCGAAGCGCCCTGCACCACGCACCCCCGCCAAGCGCCCGACGTCGGGATCCGCCCCTCAGCGCAAGCCGGCCCCCAAGCGCTGACGCACTTCGGCCGCCGCCAGATCCCCAGGCTTCTCGCGCCGTTGCAGCACGGCAGTCGCGACGCCGCCCAGCAGGAGGAGCCCGCCGGCCAGTTCCGCCGTCGTAGGGACCTCTGAGATGAGCAGCCACGCGGCGGTCATTCCCACCACCGGGACCAACAACGTGAAAGGCACCACGGCCGAGCTCGGGTACAGGCTGAGCAGCCGGTTCCAGATGCCGTAGCCCACCAACGACGCGAAAATGGCGGTATACAAGGCGCTCAGGATGGTGGCCGGCTGAAGGTTGGTGAGGGTCCCGACGACGGCTGCCGGGCCGTCGACGATGAGCGACAGGGCCGCGAGGGGCAAGGGGACCACGGCCCCGGACCAGACCACCAGCCCCAGTCCCGAGGCCGCCTTGGCTTTGCGGGCGATGATGTTGCCCGCGGCCCAGGACAAGGCGGCGGCGAGCACGATCATGAGCGGCACTACGGGGGCCACCAAGCTTCGACCCACCGCCACCAGCGCTAGCCCGGCGACACCCAGCACAACCCCTGTCAGTTGCCGCTTGCTCGGCCGCTCCCCCAGGAAGCGGGCCGCCAACAGCACCGTCAGGAGCACTTGAGCCTGCAGGACCAGCGAGGCAAGTCCTGCAGGCATGCCGAGCGCCATGCCCAGGTAGAGGAGGCCAAACTGCCCGGCGCTCATGAAGAGCCCGACGCCGATGATCGCCTTCCAGCTGACGTCCGGTTTGCGGACGAAGAAGATGCAGGGGAACACCACCAGCACAAAGCGGATGGCCACGAACAGTAGAGGCGGCACGTCGGCCGCGCCACCGCTCCCGTTACCGGGGTGCAATCCAAAGTCGATCGCGACGAAATTCAGGCCCCAAAGGACGGCGACAAGGACGGCGAGTGCTGAGTGGCGGATATTCACGATTCAACTCTGACAGCCAAGCCAATGAAGCACCAGCGTTGAATTCTGCATCGGATCATGTACGTTTGCTTCATGATTGAGATTGCGGCGCTACGGGCCCTCGTAGCAGTGGAACAGCAAGGATCGGTGGTGGCTGCCTCGGAGGCCATGGGCTTCAGCCCCTCGGCGGTTTCCCAGCAGATCAAGAAGCTCGAGAAGCAAAGTGGCGTGACGGTCCTGGAACGCCACGGCCGCGGCGTACTGCTGACCGACCGCGGGATGGCGTTGGCAGAGTACGGACGCCGGATCCTGGGCGAGTTGGAGGAGCTGCAGGCCACGCTGCTCGCCGACCCAACGAAGCCGAGCGGCGTGCTGCGGCTCGTGGCATTCTCCACCGCTTGCCGGGGTCTTGTGGGGCCGATGCTGGCGAAACTCGGCACGGCCCAAGCCGTTGCCGCCGGATCTTCGGCCGCGGCGGGCTCCGGGCTTGGCGCATCCGGGCTTGAGGTCCGTGTGGTGGCCGAAGACCCGCGCGAGGCCGTCCAGAGGGTCGCCACCGGAGAAGCCGATCTCGGCGTCGTCCACAATTGGCACTCCGTACCCTTGGTCATTCCGGAGAACATGGTCCACGAGGACCTCTGCCTGGATACCGCCGACGTCTTGCTGAACTCAGCCCACCCGCTGGCTGGCCGGACCGCCGTCGAGCCTTCCGACCTGGTGGACGAAAGCTGGATCAGCACGCCAGCTGGGGCCATCTGCAATGAGGCGTTGCTGGCGATCCTGGCAGGCCTGGGGCGCGTGCCGGACATCCGCATCTACGACCCCGACTTTTCCACCCATATCGCTATGGTCCAGCAGGGCGTGGCGGTGGCGCTCGTGCCACGGCTCGGTAGGCCCGAGCTCCCCGCTGGAGTGGTGGCGGTGCCCGTGGTCAATCCGATGCAGCAACGCCAAGTGGGAATCGTGTACCGGAAGACCATGATGGCAAGCCCCAGCATCCGCCACGTGGTCCGCTTGCTGCAGGATGTGGCGGCCGGCCTCGAGGTGGGCTAGCTGGGACCATCCGCGCGAGCTGGCGGCAGATGCCCTCTGGCCGCGCAAAAAAGGGCATTAGCTGCCAGTTCGCGCGAGGGAGCTACTTCTTTGGGCGCGGAACTGCGAAGTGGGTCAGCCGGGCATCCTGCCCATCGAGTTCAGCCCACGGCTTTTCAAGTTCCATGACTGTCATGGCGCTCGTGGGGTAGCGCGTTGCGGCGTCCATGTAGGCGTCATGGTCCGAGTCGCGGGAAGCCAAGTGCATCGCGAGGTCCTGCACGCCGGGCATGTGCGAAAAGATCATGAGAGTGGTGACGGTTTCCGGCACATGGTTGATGACGGTCAACATGCGTTGCGCGGAGGCGGCGTACAGGCCGTCCTCGAGTTTCGGCGTCGGGGCCTTGTCCCCCAGCTCGCTGCACACCCACGTGCAGGTCTGCCGGGTCCGGAGCGCGGACGAACACAGGATGAAGTCCGGAATCACGTGGTGCTTAAGGAGCCATTTCCCGGCAAGGGGGGCTTCCTTGTGGCCGCGTTCGGCAAGGGGTCGCTCATGGTCCGGCACACCGAGGGGCCAGTCCGACTTCGCATGCCGCATGATCACCAGCCGCTTGATGTGATGCTCGCTCATCCCCCCACCCTATCGCCGCGGAGGCACATGCTCACTGGTCCTGAGCGCAGGAATGCGGCCGCCTGGTTCGCGCGGGCGCTGTCGCGTGAGCGGGACATCCCGAAAGCGCCGTTGTTGCGTGAGGGACGAGCGCAGGCGCCGAGGGATCGTCCCGCGGAAGCGAAAGCGCCCGCCCCCAAAGAACGGGGCGGGCGCCTTGGACGGGTGGGGACTAGATCGAGTATTCCGGAGCGGCCCAGACGATAACCTCGGGGTGCTCGTAGAAACGGTAGCCCTGGCCGCGCACGGTGCGGACCGTGTTTGCCAGGCGGCCGAGCTTGGATCGTAGGCGCCGGATGTGGACGTCGATGGTGCGCTCGTTGGGGACCTCTTCGGCGTTGCGCCACAGGCCCTCGAGGAGTTCGTCGCGGCCCACGGTGCGGGTGCCGTTCTCGACGAGGTAGTTGAGGAGCTCGAATTCCTTGAACGTGAGGTTCAGGGATTCGCCGTCGAGGTGCACCTCACGACGAGCGAGGTCGATCAAGACGCCGGACGGGCGGGCTTCCTGTGCAGGCTGCGGGCGGAGCGCCTCGGAGCGCTGGCGGTTGCCAACGGTGGGGTCACCGAAAGTCGAACGGACGACGTCGAGCGCGGAACCGGGCGCGCTGGCCGGGGCTACTGCGACGGCGGCATAGCTCTCGGCGCCGGAAACGAGGGACTGCGCGTAGGCCCGGATTTCCTGGGCCAACTTGGCAATGGACGTTCCGGCGGCCGCGGCCGTGTCCTCGTCAATGCCCATGTAGAGCACGAAACCGCGGGCCACATTGTCATTAGCAACGGGACGGATAGAGCGGTCCGCTGGAGCCAAGACCGGCGTGGGCGCAGTCATCGGCGAGGCCTCGTTGGCGGGAACAGCGCGGAGCTGGCCGTAGGAGTTGGGGTTATAGCCCTGGGGGACGTAGCCGGGTGCCTGGCTGCCACCCTGCGGTGCGGGCTGGGCGTAGGCCGGGCGGTTGCCGAAGCCGGGACGCAGGCCGGCGTTCGACGCGGCCTTATTGGCGTTACGGACGGAGATGTGGACGTATCCGGATGCAACTGACATGGAGTGCTTACCTCAAAGTGAATAGCCGTCATCGCGGCTTCGAATGCTGGTCTGGTCCCCGCAATGAGATGGGGAGGGGCGCCCGACGCTGGGCAGGGGGCGAATGCCTGAAACTTGTTGGGGTCTTAAGTTAGGCATGCATTCGACAACAGCTCATCGAAGTACCAGCGGGTGCGCTGGGCTCGATCGCTGCGGCTGCAGATGCTGTTGAGTTCTTGTTCACATTTGAAGTGTGCAACGTAACAAAGGGAACTTGCAAGTAACAAAGGGCCGGACCGTCCACATTTTGAGACGAATCGGACTATTGTGCCGCACATCACAATTCACACATGTCCAAATGTGACCCATTCTCGTTCGTCACACTGGCTATTCTTGGCGCAATATTCGAATATAATTTTATGAATTTGCCGTTTTCTGAATCTCAAGCCACGTCACGCGCTTGCCTTTGAATCTCGAGATATGAAACAACCCTTGTCCAATCCTGGATCGGCATCTCGTGAAAATTCTTTGGCAAATCGTCTGCTAGGACCCCCGCAATGGCCCTAGCCTCACGCCGCGCTCGCACTGGATGTCGTTTTGAAGGCCCGTAACGACATCAGCTCCGTGGGCCCACGCCGCTAGGGTTCCCTGGCCGTGGGGCCACGCCGGCGAGGGTCCCTGCCTGAGCTTGCGAAGGCCGGGACCCGGTGGGGACTTGCGAGGCGAGGGTGGCGGTGGGGACTAGTTGGTGGTGCCGGTTCCTTGGGTACTTGATGTGGTGGCAGTAACGATCTGGATGGACTGGGCCGTGTACTTGTCCGATTCCTTGAGCGCAGTGACCCTCACGCTGGATCCGGATTTCACATCGGCGAGGGTCAGGGTGGTGCCGCCGCTTCCGCTTCCACGTTGCCGCAGGCCTTCAGCTACCACGACGTCCGTTCCCAGCGCATAGGTTTTCGTGAACCCGTCCTCGCTCTTGACGGTCATGGAACTCGCTGAGATGTCGGTGACCGTACCCAACTGGCCCGCCATGGTGACATAGCTGCCGTTCTGGAGGACCACGTATTCCGAGTGGACCGCGGCGTTCAGGCCGCCCATGCCGACGCCGAGCCCGCCAGGGCCTGCGTTCGTGCCGCCCGGGCCACCGAATCCGCCCTGGCCGTTCTGCCCGGCCCCAGGTCCCTGCGCGTTGGTGGTATCCGCGGCCGCGGTCCCGTTGCCGGCGGCATATGCACCGGCTCCTGCCGCTGCCGCGACCACCACCGCGACGCCGCCAACAATGAGCCCCTTCTTCAGGCTCCAATTCTTGAAAAACGAAGGCCGGGGCTGTCCGGCGTTGTATTGCTGCGGAGCACCCCACCCAGCGGCCGGCTGCTGGTTCGCCGGCGGCTGCGGAGCACCCCACCCGGCGGCAGGCGGCTGATTCGCCGGCGGCTGCGGAGCACCCCACCCGGCGGCCGGCTGCCCGGCACCAGCCTGCGCAGAATCATCAAGGGGGCGGATCACCGGCTGCGGGTGTCCGTTCTCCGGCTCGGAACCAGGTACGGAGGGGTTGTTTTGCTGATCCATGGTGTTCTCCATCGAAATCGAGACTGTTTGGTCGTGATTGTTCTTGTCCCAAACAGCGTCAGCCGCTTTGCTGTGCGTTGGCTGTGTCGAACTGAAGGCTTCCCTGTGACCTGCAGAACCGCCACAACCTCCGGACAGGTGGCTAGGCTGGGACTCACAGGGTGCTCACAGCAACGGCAAAGCACTGGCAAACCGGCAGATTGGAGAGTTGTCCCATGGCATCCTCGCACTCCATGACCAACAACCTTCCGCAACTCAGCCACCCGGACGGTTCCCCCATCCGTGCCCTTGTGGTTGACGACGAACCCAGCCTCGCCGAGCTCATGAGCATGGGCCTCCGCATGGCGGGCTGGTCGGTGGCGGTGGCGGGCGACGGTCCCGCTGCGGTAAAGCTCGCCAAGGACTTCCGACCGGACGTCCTGGTGCTGGATGTGATGCTTCCAGGGTTCGACGGCGTCGAGCTGCTCGGCAGGATCCGCGCCTTTGCGCCGGAGGTGCCTGCGCTCTTCCTCACCGCCAAGGACGACGTACAGGACCGCATCGTCGGGTTGGCCGCCGGCGGCGACGATTATGTCACCAAGCCCTTCAGCATGGAGGAAGTCCTGTTGCGCCTGCACCGTCTGGTCCAACGCTCGGGGGTGGCCGCGATGGACACCGCCGAGCTGGTGGTGGGCGACTTGACCCTGAACGTCGACACGCGTGAAGTTACCCGCGGCGGCGAGGACATCCCGCTCACGGCGACCCAGTTCGAGCTCCTGCGCTACCTCATGGAGAACCCCAAGCGCGTGGTCAGCAAGGCCCAGATCCTGGACCGCGTGTGGGACTACGATTTCGGCGGCCAAGCCAACATCGTGGAGCTTTACATCTCATACCTGCGCAAGAAGATCGAGGCCAACCACCCGCCCATGATCCACACGGTGCGCGGAGCAGGCTACGTCATCAAGCCTGCCGAATAGCCGGGGCGCCGAATGTCCGCACTCTCGGGTATCCCCCGCCAGACCGACCATAGCTGGTTCAATCCTTCAACCTGGCACTTGCGCACGCGCTTGATCCTTCTCTCCATGGCACTCCTTGTGGCCATCTGCGGTGCAGTCGGGGTGGTCAGCTATGCCTCCATGGATGTGTTCCTCACGAAGCAGCTCGATCAGCAATTGATGCAGGCCTCCCACGGCCGCCCGCCGCAAGGCAACCCTGGCGGCCGTCCGGACCCGCTGGACCCCCGCGGCCAGAGCATCGGCACGCTCAATGCACGCATCCTTGCAGGCCAGGTGAGCAGCGATGCCGGCTTCTTGTCCTCCGATGCCACACGTGCGCCGTTGTCGCCCAGCGACGCCCGAATCCTGTCGGCGCTCCCGTCCGATGGCCGCCCGGTTGATCGCACGCTGTCCACTGGCGGCTACCGGCTGGTGGCCACCGAAACTCCTTACGGCGATGTTGTCATCACAGGTCTCCCGCTCGCCTCGAAAGAGGACACCGAGGCCTCCCTCGTCTGGACCATGGTGCTGGTCTCCTTGGGCGGACTGGTCCTGATCGGGCTGGCCGGAACCGTGCTGATCCGCCGTACCATGCGGCCGTTGGAGCAACTCTCCGACGTCGCCACCAAGGTGTCGAAACTTCCGCTTGACGCCGGTGAAGTGGCCCTCGCGGTGCGTGTTCCGGCGTCGGCGGCCCATCCGAGCACCGAAGTGGGAAGCGTCGGCCATGCTTTGAACCTGATGCTGGACAACGTCTCGAGCGCCCTCGAGGCCCGCCAGCAAAGCGAAACCAAGGTGCGCCAGTTCGTCGCGGATGCGTCGCACGAACTACGCACTCCGCTGACCGCCATCCGCGGCTACACCGAACTCTTGCGCATGACCGAGACGTTCACCGAAGACGGGCGCAAGTCGCTGGGCCGGGTGCAGAGCCAGTCCGAACGCATGACCACCCTCGTGGAGGACCTCCTTCTCTTGGCCCGGTTGGACGAAGGGAAGGCCCCGGAATTCACCGATGTGGATCTCACGCAGTTGGTGATCGAGACCGTCAGCGACGAGAAAGTCATGGCCCCCGAGCACATCTGGCAGCTCAAGCTCCCGGATGAGCCCCTCACGGTCCGCGGCGACACCACCCAACTCCACCAGGTTTTGGCGAATCTGCTCTCCAACGCCCGCAAGCACACCGAGGCGGGAACCACCGTGGTCACGGGCGTGATGCGCTCCGCCGATGGCAGCGCCGTGGTGACCGTGACCGACAACGGCCCGGGCATCCCGCCTGAATTCCAGGGCAGGATCTTCTCCCGCTTTGCCCGTGCCGACGCCGCCCGGTCCGGCTCCGAGGGCACCTCCGGCCTCGGCTTGTCCATTGTGGAATCCATCGTTCAGGCGCACGGCGGCACGGTCGAAGTGGCGTCGCGGCCTGGCCGGACGGAGTTCGCGGTGCGGCTCCCGGCGCTCAGGACTGCCCCGGCCTGACGGGCGAACCAGAAGAGTACGACGCCGGTGCCCGGCACGCGCAAGTCGACGCACCGGCGTCGTGATCTCCGTTACCTAAATGTGACTTAAGCTGGATCCTCCTGTACCGTCGAATAGGTGCGCTGGATCATTCCGGCCACCGCCGGGTAGGCGCCGAGCTCTGCCACTCCCCGGTGCCCAACAGTCCAGGCAGAGACGGGGGACCCAGGTCTCCGGGCAAGCGCTCATGTTGAGCCAGCCCTAGGGGTGAAGCCGTGCCGCCACGTTCCGCTGTGGCCACGGCCGGATGACCTCATCCGAATCCGACAGCTAACTCCGCAGGCGTCGAGAGGCAATCACCATGTCTGATTCCAAGGATCAGTCGCGCCCTGTTGCGCGCCACCGCGGCGAACCTGCCCGGAGAAACAAGTCACGTTCCACGCTGAGGCGAGCCGCCTCGAACCTCGGCACCGGCCAGCGCATGGCAGTTGTTGCCGGCGTCGTTGCCGTGTTCCTCGGCGCAGGCGCTGCCACCCAGGCCGCCGGACAAGCCATCAACGCCCAGGACATGAGCCGCACGTCCGAATCCCGCACGGTGGATCACTCAGCCACGCCTTCGGCCACCGCCACGCCGTCGGCGAGCGCAAGCGCGAGCCCCAAGCCGAGCACTGCGTCGACGCCAAGCCAGGCAGCCGCGCCCGCTCCAGCCGCCATCGCGCCCCAGGCTGCCGCACCGGCCGCACCCGCTGCACCCCCTGCTCCAGCGGCACCGGCTGCACCCGTCGCCGTCGATGATCCCTCCGGCGCCCAGGCCTACGCCGCAAGCATCCTTCCCTCCTACGGTTGGGGCCAGGGCGAAATGTCGGCCCTAATCACTTTGTGGAACAAGGAATCGGATTGGCGCACCACTGCCACCAACGCCTCCAGTGGCGCTTACGGCATTGGGCAGTCGCTGCCGGCCGAAAAGATGGCGTCCGAAGGCGCCGACTGGCAGACCAACTACCAGACGCAAATCCGCTGGGGCCTGAACTACATCAAGGAACGCTACGGATCGCCGTCCGCGGCATGGTCCTTCCACTTGGCCCACAACTGGTACTAAGCCAAGAGCCAACCACAAAGTACGTCGAGGTCCGTCCCTTCCGGGGCGGGCCTCTCCGTTTCTTGGCCAGGCAAGTGATGCGCCACGCTGGTCACACATCCACAGCCACGTCACAGGTTCCGCCTAAAGCCTTCATATTCGGCAACGGCACTCTGGATACATGACGCTCATCGAATCCACCTCCGGAACCCTGAAGGACCCCGCGGTGGTGCCGCCGGGCCTTCCCATCCAACCCAGCACTCCCATCCAGCGCGGCACGGGGCGGCGCGCCCCCGTGGACACCCACACCGCCATCCCCGTCCTCGACGTCACCATCCCCGTCTTCAACGAGGAACGCGATCTCGAAGAGTGCCTGCGCAGGCTTCACGGCCACTTGCGCGAATCCTTCCCGCATGGCTTCCGCATCACCGTGGCGGACAACGCGAGCACGGACGGCACGTTGAAAATCGCGGAGCGCGTAGCCCGGGAACTGCCCGAGCTCGCGGTTGTCCACCTTGACGAGAAGGGACGCGGCAACGCCCTTCGCAAGGTGTGGCTTGCATCGCCGTCGCCCGTTCTGGCTTACATGGACGTTGACCTTTCCACTGACCTCGCCGCACTGGCGCCCCTTTTGGCGCCGCTGATCTCCGGCCATTCGGACCTCGCCATCGGCACCCGACTGACCCGTAACTCGCGGGTCGTCCGCGGCCCCAAACGCGAGTTCATTTCGCGCAGCTACAACTTGATGCTGCACTCGTTCATGGGTGCCCGCTTCAGCGATGCCCAGTGCGGCTTCAAAGCGATCCGGGCAGACGTCGCCCAGCAGATCCTCCCGCACACCATGGATAACTCGTGGTTCTTCGACACCGAACTCCTGGTCCTCGCCGAACGCTGCGGCCTCCGGGTCCACGAAGTTCCCGTCGACTGGATCGACGATCCCAATTCCAGCGTCGACGTGGTGCGGACCGCCCTCGCCGACATCCGCGGCATGGTCCGGCTCACCCGGGATCTCGTCTCGGGCCGCATCCCCATTCCGGAACTGCGGGCGGCACTTGCACGCGGGCCGCTCCCGGCGTCGTCCCGCATCGCCGAGCAAAGCCCGCGCAGCAGCCTATTCGGGCAATTGGTCCGGTTCGCCGCGATCGGCGCTGCGTCCACCCTCGCCTATGTGCTCATCTTCCTGTTCTGCCGCGGCTTCATGGACCCGCAGCTGGCGAACTTCCTGGCGCTGCTCGTCACGGCCATCGCCAACACCGGCGCCAACCGTCGCTTCACCTTCGGCATCCAGGGCGGCAATCCCGTTCGGCACCACTTCGAGGGGTTGATCGTCTTCGGGATCGGCCTCGCACTCACCTCCGGGGCACTCGCCTTGGTGCACAGTACGACGACGCCGGACCGCTGGGGCGAGCTCCTCACCGTGGTCGCAGCGAACCTCGCCGCCACGGCAGTCCGCTTCCTGTTGTTCCGCCTTTGGGTCTTCCGGCAGCCTGCGGCGCAGTCGGCTGAACCCACGACACAAGCCAAAACGCGCACAGAAACGGCAGCATCATGACCTCCACGATCACTCCCGCAAGCACAGGACCCGCCGCCGGAAATGCTGACGCCGGCCCCGCCGTCGGGATTGCCGACGCACCGCGCCACTCGGCAGGCCCATCAACCCCGGACGCCAAGCCCCGCTGGACCCGATACGCCTTTGGCCGGCAGCCCCGCTGGGTGCGGCCGTCCGCCGCCGGGCTCCTCGTAGCCACCGCGTTCCTGTATCTCTGGAACCTCGCGGCCACCGGCTACGGAAACTCCTTCTACGCAGCGGCCATTCAAGCCGGCACCAAGGACTGGACGGCGCTTCTGTTCGGTTCGCTCGACGCCGGCAACGCCATCACCGTGGACAAGCCTCCGGCCTCCTTGTGGATCCCTGCTTTGGCGGGCCGGATCTTCGGCTTCTCTCCCCTGAGCATGCTGGTTCCCGAGGCGCTGATGGGCGTGGCCGCCGTTGGATTCCTTTACTTGACGGTCAAGCGGGTTTCCGGACCAGGCGCTGGCTTGTTGGCCGGTGGGGCATTGGCACTGACCCCGGTGGCCGCGCTCATGTTCCGCTTCAACAATCCCGACGCCATGCTGACTCTCTGCCTGGTCCTGGCGGCGTACTTCACTACCCGCGCCATCGAACGGGCGGGCTGGAAGTGGCTCGCCGCTGCCGGCGCTGTAGTGGGCCTCGCGTTCCTGAGCAAGATGCTGCAGGGTTTCCTGATTGTTCCGGGCCTGGGACTCGCGTACCTCTGGGCCGCCCCGACCCCGTTGCGGCGGAGGCTGCTGCACCTGCTCGGCGCGCTGGCCGGAATCGCAGTAGTAGCCGGCAGTTATGTCGCCCTCTTCCAGCTGACCCCGGCATCGGCACGGCCTTACATGGCGGGTTCGCAAACCAACAGCTTCCTCGAGCTGACCTTTGGCTACAACGGGCTGTCCCGCATCACGGGTTCGGGCGAAGGCACGCCCGGCGGAGGCGGAGCGGGCGCCCCTGCTGGAGGCAATCTCGGTGGCCTCGGCGCCTTCGGCGGCGGCGGTGGCGGTGGCGGCAACGCCGGATTCGGTGGCGCTGCCGGGATCACCCGCATGTTTGGCACGAGCTTCGGCGCTGAGGTCTCCTGGCTTCTCCCTGCTGCACTGATTCTGCTGGCAGCCGGCCTATGGTTCACCCGCCGGGAAGCGCGGGCTTCCCGCACCCGTGCCGCGCTCATCCTGTGGGGTGGCTGGCTTCTGGTGACGGCGGGCGTCTTCAGCTTCATGAGCGGCATAGTCCACCCCTACTACGCGGTAGCGCTCGCACCGGCAATCGCAGCCTTGGTAGGCATTGGCAGCGTTGAGCTGTGGCGTGGCCGTGGATATTGGCCGGCCAGGATCGTCCTGGCCGTGGTCATCCTCGGTAGTTCGGCCTGGTCCGCGGTTCTCCTGGGCCGCGACGCCTCGTGGCTTCCGTGGTTGCGCATCGTGATCGTCGTCCTAGGTGTGGTGGCGGCAGCGGCAATCCTGCTCCGCCTCGACTCGTTGCGCTTTGCCGGCCAAAACACGGCGGGGCGGTTCCGGAACGCAGCGGCCGCGGCCGTCGTCGTCGTTTCCCTTCTGGCCGGCGGCCTCGGAACAGCGGCGTGGACGCTCGCGACGGCGGCTACCGCGCACTCCGGTTCCATCCCGACGTCGGGACCCAGCGGTTCCGCCATGGGCGGCTTCGGAAACCGCGCCGGTGGGTTCGGCGCGGGTCAGGCGGGAGGGCCCGGTTTCGAGGGAACGTCCGACGCCGGACTGACCGCCCTGCTGAAATCCACCACCACGAAGTGGTCGGCGATCGTCTCCGGTGCGACCCAAGCCGCAAGCCTTGAGCTCGCCACGAATTCCAACGTGATCGCGCTCGGTGGCTGGAACGGCGGCGATCCCTACCCCACGCTGGCAGAGTTCCAGGACATGGTGGCCAAGGGACAGATCGGCTACTACATCGCAGGAGGCGGCATGGGTGGCGGCGGGTTCGGAGGCCAAGGCGGCAATTCCGAGGTAGCCTCCTGGGTACAGGCGAACTTCCAAGCCCAGACGGTGGGCAACTCCACGGTCTACAAGCTGACAAAGTAGATTCCGATGACCACTTCCTATTCCACAGGCACGGACTCCGAGGCAAGGCAGCCGGCTCCGCCGCCGCTGTTGGTGGGGCCGACTGCGCCGCAGGAAGCGGCCGTTCCCCACGGAGGGGGCGGCCGCGCCCGGGCCGGATCGCCCCGCCGGTCCCGCCAGCCCCGCCGCACCCGCGGCCCGCATGCCCTGCGGCACCGCGTGGAGCTCGGTTTCGTGCTCCTGGCAACGGCGGTCCTTTATCTCTGGAATCTCGGCGCTTCCGGCTGGGCCAACGCGTTCTATTCCGCGGCGGCCCAGGCCGGTTCGCAGAATTGGGCCGCATGGTTCTTCGGATCGTCCGACGCCGCCAACTCCATCACGGTGGACAAACCGCCGGCGTCGCTCTGGATCATGGACCTCTCGGTACGGATCTTCGGGCTGAGCTCCTGGAGCATCCTGGTTCCCCAGGCGCTCATGGGCGTGGCCACGGCCTGGCTGCTGTATCTGGCAGTCAGGCGAGCCGCGGCCCCCGCTTCCGGCGATCCACAGCTCGCCCACCGGGCCGGGCTGCTCGCCGCCGTCGTCATGGCCATCACCCCGGTAGCCACCCTCATGTTCCGGTTCAACAACCCGGACGCCCTGCTGGTGCTACTCATGACGGCCGCCGGCTACGCCACTCTGCGGTCCATGCAGGACAACACACTGCGCTGGCTCCTGCTGGCCGGAGTGTTCCTTGGCTTCGGCTTCCTCACCAAGCAACTCCAGGTCCTGCTGGTGGTTCCTGGATTTGCGGTGGCGTACTTGGTTGCCGCGCCGGGTGGAGTGGGGCGTCGCCTGCTTCATCTGCTCGGCGCGGGGGCGGCCATGGTGGTCGCGGCCGGCTGGTGGCTCGCCGTCGTCGAACTCGTTCCGGCGAACATGCGGCCATACATCGGCGGCTCACAGAACAACTCGATCCTGGAACTGACGCTCGGTTACAACGGCCTCGGCCGGCTGAGCGGCCAGGAGACCGGCAGCGTGGGGGGCGGCAACGGTTGGGGAGTTCCCGGGCTGTTCCGGATGTTCAACAACGAATTCGGCGGCCAGATCGCGTGGCTGCTCCCTTCGGTGCTGGTCCTCGGGGCCGGGCTGCTGTGGCTGGGCCGGCGTGCCCCGCGCACGGATAGCGTCCGCGCCTCGGTGATCGTGTGGGGCTCGTGGGTGCTGGTCACCGGGCTCGTGTTCAGCTTCATGGCAGGCATCATCCACCCCTACTACGCGGTGGCGCTGGCCCCGGGCATCGCCGGGCTCGCGGGCCTGGGCGGGGCGCTTTTGTGGCAGCACCGCGCACAGCTCGTCGCCGCGGTCGTGCTCGCTGTGGCAGTTGCCGCAGCTGGATTCACGGCCTTCGGCCTCCTGGGCGGCACCACCGCTTATGGTCCGTTGCTGCGCTGGGCCGTGCTGCTGGGCGCATTGGCGGCTGCGGCCGGCTTGCTGCTCTCGGGACGTTTCCCGGTCCGCATCCTCCACCGCACGACGGCGGCGCTCGCCCTCGCGGCCTCCCTTGCCGGTCCGCTGGCGTACTCGATCTCTACCGCCTCCGTGACGCATAGTGGCGCAATCCCCAGCGCCGGTCCCGCGACTACGTTCGGTGGCTTCGGCGGCTTTGGAGCCCGGGGCGGCTTCGGGCAAAACAACGCAGCCCAGAACACTCCCCCGCAGACCCTCCAACAGCCGGGCGCCCAGGCCGGCGGCTTCGGAGGGAACCGGCAAGGCGGCGGCCTGGGCGGCCTGCTCGGCGCCACCACGCCGTCGTCGGAAATGGTTGCCGCACTGAAATCCGGCGCCTCGAACTACACGTGGGCGGCCGCCGTCGTGGGCTCGAACAACGCCGCCGGCTACCAGCTGGCCACCGAACTGCCGGTCATGGCGGTGGGCGGTTTCAACGGCACGGACCCGTCTCCCACCCTTGAGCAGTTCCAGCAACTCGTGGCACAGGGCAAGATCCATTACTTCATCGCCGGCGGGACCATGCAGGCGAACAGCGGATCGGAAGCCCCTGCCCAGATCGCGCAATGGGTGGCTGCGAACTTCCAGTCACAGACCATCGGCGGGACCACGGCGTACGCACTGGCGGGCTAGAACCGGCTGGCTGAAGCGCCCAAACGGGTTGTGGCGGTGACCGCGGAGTAATCCGAGGTCACTGCCACAGCCTTTCTGTCGCCCTCCAGGCCCCGCAAGAAAACTTTCAAAAAGACCCTTGTTTTGCAAACGTTTGCAGAGAAAAGTGGACGCCACTGCAGATCCCATTTCCAAGCTTTCGTTGCATCAAGGAGGATGTATGTATTTCGCCGACTGGCTCGTTTTAGGGGCCTACTTCGTCGTCATGATAGGGATCGGCTGGTGGGCCAAGAGCCGAGTGAAAAACGCCGCGGACTTCTTCACAGCCGGCGGGAAGATGCCGTGGTGGCTGGCGGGAATCTCCCACCACATGTCCGGCTATTCGGCAGCTGTCTTCGTGGCCTACGCCGCCATCGCCTACACCACCGGATTCGCACTGTATGTCTGGTGGGCGCTCACCATCACCATCGCCTGCCTTGTTGGCGCTGTCTTCTTCGCCCCGCGCTGGCCGCGCCTGAGGCAGCGTTTGGGAATCATCTCCCCGCTCGAATACCTGGCTACGCGCTACAACCTGCCCGCGCAGCAAGTACTGGCTTGGTCCGGTGCCGCATTGAAAGTCTTCGATGTTGCGGCCAAATGGGCGGCCAGCGCGATCCTGCTGAACGTGTTCGCCGGGGTTCCGATCGCCGTTGGCATCCTGATCGTTGGCGGGGTCACGCTCATCTATTCGACCATTGGCGGTTTGTGGGCGGACGCATTGACGGATATGGGCCAGTTCATCATCCAGTCCGTAGCGGGCATTGCGATGCTTATCTTCGCCGTGGCCAAGCTCGGGGGCGTTTCCTCGATCGCGGGAATCTGGTCCCGTCTGCCGGCCTCGCACTCACAGCCATTCGCGGGGGACTACACCATCGGATTCTTCCTCGCCTATTGCCTGATCAGCACTATTTCCTACAACGGCGGAACCTGGAACCTGGCTCAACGCTTCATCGCCGCTCCGTCCGGCTCAGCGGCCCGCAAATCAGTCCTGCTTTCGGGCGCACTGTATCTCGTGTGGCCTCTGGTGCTTTTCTTCCCGATGTGGGCCGCGCCGCTGATCCTGCCCAATCTGACGCACCCGGATCAGGCTTATGCGCTCCTGACCCAGCAACTGCTGCCGGCCGGCCTTGTGGGGTTGGTCGTCGCCGGAATGTTCTCACACACCATGGCCATGACGTCTTCGGACGCCAACGCGATTTCCGCCGTCGTCATCCGGGACATCATCCCTGCGTTGCGCGGTTCCCGGCAGCCCCTGACGTCGCGGGCGGAACTACTGGGTGGCCGGATTTCCACGTTCCTGTTCATCGGATTGTCGATGGTCATTGCCCTGAGCGCGGATTCATTCGGCGGGGTCCTGGGCCTGATCATCCTCTGGTTCGGTGCCTTGGTGGGGCCGATCGCCGTTCCCATGCTGTTGGGGATGTTGCGCCCGTTCCGGCGCTGCGGCCCATCGGCAGCCCTGTTCTCCTGGGCCACCGGTTTGCTCGTTTTCGCACTCGCAAAGTACGCTCTGGCCGCTCCCATCGCGAGCCTGGGCACGGCCAGTGCGCAGACAATCAACGTGGCCGCTCCGGTGCTTGCCTCGGCGATCGTCTATTGCGTCTTCGGCTGGCTGCGCCCGTGGCACAACGAAGCATCCGACGCCCTTGTCGAGTCCCTTGACCGGGACCTTGAGCCGGCCACATCGATTCCAGTCGAAAGCACCGTGGCATGAGCGCAACTGCATCCGAAATACGGGATCAGCTGCTCAAGGGAGTCCTCCCCTGGTGGCTCGAGAACGGGGTGGACAGGGAAAACGGAGGGGTTTTCACCTGCTTTTCCAACGCAGGGCGGTTGCTTTCGAACGAGAAATATACGTGGTCCCAAGGCCGCTGGGCTTGGCTCTGTTCAAGGATTGCGCTTGACAGCGCGGACGGGATCATCGCGGAAAATCCCCAGTTGTGGGCTGCCTTGTCGATTGAAACGGCCAGGTTCATCCAAGAACACGCCATCTTGGACGGCAGCGTGACGGCATACCGCACATCGGCTGAGGGACAGGCGCTACCGTCCGGGCCGCAAGGCGAGATCGCCGTCAGCGTACTGGCCGACCTCTTTGCGGCCTTGGGCCTGGCGGGTGCAGCCCGGCTTCCCGAAGCGGCTGGCCGCGAACGTGGCGAGTGGCTCCAATCAGCCCATGCGCTTCTCGCCCACGCCGAAGAAAGAATCGAGGCCCGGAAGGCTCCGTCCGAGCCCTACCCCGTCCGCGCCGGATTCAAGGACGCGGCCGGGCTGATGCTGCTTCTGAATGTGGGCGCCCAACTCCATTTGGCCTGCGGCTCTGTTGAAAGCGCCGAAACAGCCGGTGCCGCGCTTTCCCAGCTGCTCGGCGACGGATCCGCCGAAGGCATGTGGAAGGCCGACACCTGGTGGGAATACCGGCCTGACAGTAGCGATGACCTGGACACGCTCCTGGCCCGCCACCGCACCCCCGGCCACTTGTTGGAGATGCTCTGGATGGTCATGGAAGCCGCCGAAATAGTGCCCGGACTTGCACCACGTATTCCGGATTGGCTACCGGACCTTGCCATCCGTGCCCTGGAAGCGGGTTGGGATGACCAGCATGGCGGCATCTTCCGATACGTCGACAGCACCGGGGATGAACCGCGGGGCAGGCTTTTCGGCAACGACCCCTACGAAACGTTGGTGACCCAAACGTGGGACACCAAGCTGTGGTGGGTCCAGGTTGAGGCCCTCTACGCAACCAGGCTGCTCGCCGAGCGTTTCGGGCGGCCCGACCTCCTGGATTGGCATGAGCGGATCTGGTCCTACACCCTCGGCACCTTTCCGGATCCCTCCGGCCAGGAGTGGCTGCAAATCCGCGACCGCGAGGGGAAGCCCCTCGACAAGGTGGTGGCGCTGCCCGTCAAGGACCCCTTCCATATAGCCCGATCCCTCCTCCTGACTACTGAACTAGAAACCCGAAGGACACACACGTGACAGCACTGACCACTTACAGCCCTGCCGTTTCCACACACCCGGACCGGGCCGCACTGGGGGAACACGCCGGCGCGCATGCAGCGGAAACGCTGCGCAAGGCGCTCCGGAACCAGCGGGAGGTCCGGCTGATGCTCGCAGCAGCTCCCAGCCAGGAGGCAACGCTTCAGGCGCTCGTCCAGGAGCCCGGCATCGATTGGAGCCGCATAACGTGTTTCCACATGGACGACTACCTCGCGCTCGAGCCGGACGCACCCCAAGGATTCGGAAACTGGCTGCAACGTACGTTCTTCAGCTTCCTTCCGCCCACCACCTTTCACCGCATCAACCCGGGGAACCTTGCCCAAGACGAAGCGGAGCGCTATGGCACGTTGATGGGCCAAGATCCCTTTGACCTCGTCTTGCTCGGATTGGGGGTCAACGGCCATCTTGCCTTCAACGATCCCCCGGCCGACCTCGCCGACCCGCTGCCCGCCCGCGTCATCAACCTGGACCAAGTAAGCCGCCAGCAACAGGTGGACGAAGGGCATTTCGCCGGTTTCGACGACGTTCCGCAGCGCGCCATCACCGTCTCCATCCCGCGTTTGCTGCATGCCTCCGAAATCATCGCCTCCGTGCCAGGCCGTGCCAAAAGGACTGCCGTCCACAACACCCTGAACCAGCCGATCAGCGGAGACCATCCGGGTACTGCGCTGCGCACGCACCCCAACGTCACCATCTACCTCGACGCCGAATCCGATCCGCGATGAACTCACGTGAGCAGCTCTCGGGCGACTACCTCGGAAGAATCACCGAGCTCCTCGGGCGGATCCGCCTGGAAGAAGCCGAAAACATCAGAGTCGCCGCGGACATCCTTGCGGCCCAGGTAGCCAAGGACGAACTGGTACACATCTACGGCCCGGGCGGTCATTCGAACCTGGCAAGCCAGGAAGTGTTCTTCCGGGCAGGCGGGTTGATGCACGTCTCGGCCATTTTGGACGAAGGCACCTTGCTCTCCGGCGGCGCCCTCCGCTCTATGGCCATGGAACGGACTCCGGGTTACGGCCGGATCGTCATCGAAGACGCGGGCCTCGGACCCGGGGATGTCCTCATCCTGGTCAACGCCTACGGCATCAATAGCGCGCTCATTGACGCGGCGCTGACGGCATGCGAACTATCGGTCACGACCATCGGCGTTTCCTCGCGCGAGCACGCGGAGGAAACAGCCGGTGACCACCCCGCACGGCATCCGCAAAAACTGAACCTGCACGACGTCGTCGACCACCACATCGACACGAAGGTTCCGGTCGGAGACGCCGTCATGGAGGTCCCCGGGGCAAAGGAAAAAACGGCCGCAGTGTCCACCTTCGCCAACGCCTTCACCCTCAACTGGCTCATGATGTCCACCATCGGCAAGCTGAACGAAATCGGCATTGAGCCGCCATTGTGGCGATCGGGAAATGCTCCAGGCGGGGACGAAGCCAACCAGCAGTTCATTTCACGTTTCAAAGGACGGGTACACAAGCTGTGACACACCCCAAAACGATCGTGGGCAAAGACCCCCACCGGGGGATCAACATAGAAATCGCCTACGACACGACCATCCTGTCGGAGCGGGAGATCGGCCCTGACCAAGGGGTGCCCGTGATCGCGCCGGGATTTATCGACGGCCAGGTCAACGGTTACGGCGGCCTGGACGTCAACTCCGCCGACGTCTCGCCGCAAACCATCATCAACCTGAGCGCGGAGCTTGCGAAACTGGGCGTCACCACGTGGGTCCCGACCATTGTGACAGCGTCGGAGGAGGCAATCACCGGCGCGCTCGAACAGATCAAGCGTGCCTGCGACATTGATCCGACCACCAGGGCAGCCATCCCCTGCGTGCACATCGAGGGTCCTTTCATCTCGGACCAGGACGGTCCCCGCGGCGTCCACGACGTGGCCTTCGTCCGTCCCTTGGACGCAGATGAGATTCGGCGCTGGCTTCGCGCAAGCGGAATGGTCGGCATCGTCACCGTCTCCCCACATACGCCCGATGCGCCGGCCCAGATCGCCCGGATCCGCGAACTCGGCGTCGAAGTGGCCATTGGACATACGCACGCGAGTCCTGAACAAATCACGGCTGCCATCACCGCGGGAGCCCGTCTGGCCACCCATCTGGGCAACGGCATCGCCACCACCCTGCCAAGGCATCCGAATGCCCTGTGGACTCAACTCGCTGACGACCGGCTCACGGCGGGACTCATAGCGGACGGCCACCACTTGCCCAGCGATACGCTCAAAGTCATGATCAGGGCAAAGACCCCCGACCGCGCTTATCTGGTGTCTGACAGCACCGCACTGGCCGGTAGCGCGCCTGGCCGCCACCGCACTTCCGTGGGCGGCCTCGTGGATCTCGCTCCTGGCGGGAGGCTCTCCCACGTGGGTACGGACCTGCTCGCAGGGGCCGCCGCTACCCTCCCGGACGGATTCCGCAACGTGATCCGCAACGTCGGCCTGGAGCTACCGGAAGCCCTCAAAATGGTGACGTCCACTCCCGCCCGGGTGATTCCGGGCACCCGGCCGGGGCTCGGCCACCTTCGAGTCGGTTCCCCGGCAGATTTCGTCCTGATCACCGGGGAGGGACCCGGAGCCGGGACCATTACCGAGGTCATCCAGTCCGGCCGGAAAGTATCCGGCGGACCGGAATGAGCACCCCCCAAGCCGAGCAGGGCGTCCTGAGGGTGGGCGCCGCCGTCGTCGGGATCTCGCCGCCCGCAGGTACCCCAATGGCCGGATTCGCGGCGAGGACTGAACCGAGCACCGGTGTCCACGATCCCCTGACCGTCCGGGCGTTGGCTGTCGATGACACGTGCTGGATCACCGTGGATGTGTGCGGCCTGCACGAAGACACATGCACCAGCATCGCACGCGGCCTGCCCTTCATGCCGGAACGTGTCGCGATCACCGCGACGCATACCCACGCAGGTCCGTGCGTTATGCCGGGCCGACTCGGAGGCCATGACCCGGGTCTCCTGGAGGAGATAGTCGTGGCTTGCCACGAGGCCGCCGAGACCGCGTTGGCCTCCCAACAGCCTGCCACCTTGCACTACGGCGAATCGCGCGGAGTGGACATTGCCAGGAACCGACGCCATCCCGAACGTGCCGTGGACCCGCCCGTCCAAGTCGCCACATTCAGCGACGAAGCCGGACAAGTGCTTGCCTGGATCCTGCTCTATCCGTGCCACCCCGTGGTCCTGGGTCCGGAAAACCGGCTCATCAGCGGCGACTATCCGGCGTTCACCAGGAGCGTCCTGGAGGAACGTTCCCCAGGCTCAGTGGCCCTTTTCCTGCCCGGGACCGCCGGTGACATCAACTCGGGCCATCGTGCCGACGCGTCGTACTCGCTTTCCGGCTCAACGGGCAGGACGATGGAGCAGGCGCGAAAGATCGGAGAACATGTGGCGGCATCCGCGTTGGGGACCCCGCTATTGCCGGTCTTCGGTTCCCGGGAGACCTCGGCGGCCCGGAGGACCGTCGGCGTCGCAATGAATGCGCGCGACGCGGTTTCCCCCTCGGCGTTGGGCTGGCAGTGGGAGGCCGAAGCGGTTTCTGCCGAACCGGGCCGGCGATCCCTTCTCAACACGTGGAAGCAGTGGGCGATGGACCGCAGTCCCGACGACAAAATGTCCTGGCGCGCGCCAGTGAGCGTCTTCAACTGGCAGGGCCTGACCCTCGTAGGACTACCCGGAGAACCATTCTTGGCCGCAACGGAAGCCATCGCCTCCGAGCTCGAAGGGCCCGTATTCGTCACGGGCTACACCAACGGGTGCCCCGGATACTTCCCGAGCGCGGACGAATATGACTTCGGAGGATACGAAGTGGAGGACGCGCACCGCTATTACGGTATGCCTGCCCCCTTCGCGCCTGGCAGCGCGGAAGCCCTGGTCCGTGCCGCATTGGAGCTCGCGGGTGAGCCCCAGTGACGGGCCGTCCAACCATCACGCAATTGGCGGCCGAACTCGGCATAGCCCCCTCAACCGTGTCCAGGGCCTTTACCCGGCCAAACCTGCTCAAGCCCGAGACGGTGGCAATGGTTCAAAAGGCTGCCGAAGCCGCCGGCTACGTACCGAACCATCACGCTCGCGCCCTCTCGACAGGACGCGCCGGCGCGATCGGACTCATCGTGCCGGACATCGCCAACCCGTTCTTCCCTCCACTGGTCCGCGCGGCCCAAAACTACGCGAGCGACCTCGGACTGTCCGTCTTCTTGGCGGACACGGATGAAGACCCCACCCGGGAAGACCGCCTCATCTCACGGATGGCGCCCCAGGTCGAAGGGTTGATCGTCGTATCCTCCCGGCTCGCTTCGTCCCGCATCCGGCAAATCGCCGATTCCCAGCGGGTAGCCTTCATCAACCGCGATGTTCCGGAGACGTACCGGATCCTCCTGGACACCGCGGCCGCCATCCGCTCCGGTCTGACGCACCTGTCCGGGCTCGGCCACCGCCGCATCGCCTACGTCGGCGGGCCACCACAATCATGGGCAAACAAGCAGCGCCGCTCGGCCGTGGACAACTTCTCGAAGGCCCACGCCCTCGAGGTCATGCACTTCAGTGCGGACCCGGGCACCTATGACGCCGCGAAGGCTCTGAGCGATTCGGTGGCAGCGTCCGGAGTCACCGCAGTCATCGCTTTCGACGACGTGATCGCGCACGGCTTGATGGGCGGGTTCGCTGCCGCGGGCGTTGACGTCCCGAAGGACTTGAGCGTCATCGGATGCGACGACACCCTCGCGACCGAAACGTTTCCTGCCCTTTCGACGATCGCGGTCAATGTCGGTGCTGCAGCCCGGCGCGCCGTCGCCGCCCTCTCCGAGAACCCAGGCTCAACCAGCCTGACGGGCGCAAGGATCATCTTCGAGGGAACCCTCGTCCTCAGGGGAACAACAGGACCGGTCCGTCCCGCATCCAGCCCGCTGACGCTAGAACCGGAGCTCGATCACCCATCGACCGGAAGCGTCCAGGCTCGCCGTGGCAGTGACAGCTGAATAGTCCGCGATCTGCCACAGCCCATCCGCCGCCTCGCCGCCGGCGTCGCCCACCACCACGGTCCGCATTCCGGCCGCACGGGCGGAAGCGATGCCCGCGGGGGCATCTTCGAAGACGACGACGTCGGCCGGCTCGGCACCCAGCAGCGCTGCGGCCCTGAGGTAGCCTTCCGGGTGCGGTTTGCCACGGGTCACCGCTTCGGAGGTAACAGTGGTCGCGGGCATCTCGAGTCCGGCTGCCTGCATGCGCACCCCGGCAAGGATCCGATCGGCCGAGGTGACCATGGCGACGGCGTCGGCAGGCAAGGACCGCAACAGTTCCGCGGCTCCGGGCAACGCAACGATCCCGTCCGTCCGGGTCCGTTCCATCTCGCCGAGTTCCTCCGCGAGCGCGTCGATGTCAGCTCCGGCGGGAGCGAAACGGCGCACCGTGTCCTTGGCTTGGACCCCGTGTGAAGTCCGCAGGATCTCCTCGATGTCCAGTCCATACCGGCCCGCGAATTCGCTCCACACTTGCTCCACGATCGCGGTGGAGTCCACCAAGGTTCCGTCCATATCGAAGAGGACAGCCCGGACGGTCAGGGTTTTCACGGCTTCAGCAGGCAGGTTCATGCATCCATCCTGCCGCTGAAGCCGGTCTGCGGCCCAACTCTTACGGTGTGAGTCCTAGCCGTTGGGCCGGTGGGGGATGTACTGAACGGCCCATTTGTTGCCGTCCGGATCGGCGAAGTACACAAAGTGGCCCCAATCCTGGATGTCGATGTCGCTGACTTCCACGCCGTTGGCCTTGAGCTGGCTGTGGGCCTCCTGGATATCCCCCACCACCATTTGCAGGCTGGGAGCGGTGCCTGGAGGGGCGTCGTTGAGGCCCTCGCCGATGCAGATGGAGCAGGCCGAGCCGGGCGGAGTCAGTTGGACGAAGCGGATACCGTCCATGGGGCGCTCGTCGTAGTCGGCGTTGAAGCCCACTTTGTTGACGTAGAAATCCTTGGCGCGGTCCACATCGGACACGGGGACAAACACAAGTTCAAGTTTCCAGTCCATGCGCCAAAGGCTATCGGCGGAGCCCGAAAACCGGTAGGGGCGGAGCACAACGCGGGGTCACTTACGGCCCATGTTGCTGCTCGAATTGGGCCGTAAGTGACCCCGCGTTGACGAGTTCGACGGCGGTGCCTCCCCAGGTGCCCACGCCGACTTCTGTTTCAGCTTGCGCGCGGGCTCGGGCTCGGGACGGAAGGAGCCACGCCGCCAGCGTGGCAAGGACCAGCACAGCCGCACCAACATAGACGGCGGGAATGGCTGCGTCCACATAGCCCGTGGGAGTGAGTTTGCCGCCGGCTCCCGTGAAGACTGCCGTCAGGACGGCCACGCCCAGTGCTACACCGATCTCCCGGAGAGTGGAGTTGGTCCCACTCGCCTTCGCGTGGTCCTCGGCGCGCATGTTGGCGAGCACCGCCGTCGACATCGGGGCGAAAACCAGGCCCATGCCGATTCCGGCCGCAACAAAGCCCGGCACCAGGGTTTCATAAGGGACGGTCGCGGAAAGGACTCCGGCCAGCCAGAACATGCCCGCTGTCAGCAGCACGAGGCCCGCAATCATCAGGGTCCTGGTGCCAAGCCGCGGGGCCAACAGGCCGGCAAGCGGTGCCACGAACATGGGCGCCAAGGTCCAGGGCATCGTCATGACGCCTGCTGCGAGGGGTCCGTGGCCCTGTACTACCTGCAGGAACTGGATGAGGATGAAGACAGACCCGAAGATCCCGAAGCTGAAGGTCAAGCCGATCAGGTTTGCCACGGTGAAGCTGCGGTCGCGGAACAGCCGGAGCGGAAGCAGTGGCGCAGCGACCCGGGATTCCCACAGAACGAAGGCAAGCAGCAGGACGCCGCCACCGATCAAGCCTACGAGGACTTCGGCACTGGACCAGCCGGCGTCGTTCCCCCGGACAATGCCGAAGACGAGCCCCAGGAGGCCAAGTCCGGAAAGAAGAAGGCCTACGACGTCGGCGCGGACGCGGGCGCCGAAGCTGTTCGGCAGCGCGAAGAGCGCCAGAGGAATCGACAGGATGCCGATGGGCACGTTGAGCCAGAAGATCGCTTCCCAGCTCCAGCCTTCCACGACTGCGCCGCCGATCAGCGGCCCCAGTGCGACACCCAGGCCGGAGACTCCGCCCCAGATGCCGATGGCGAGCGGGCGCAGCTTGTCGCTGACCGAGCCCACCAGCAGGGTGAGCGATAGCGGCATGAGCGCTGCGGAGCCAACGCCCTGGACCGCGCGGGCGGCGATGAGCTGCAACGGATCCGTGCTGACGGCTGCCGCTGCGGACGCGAGGGTGAAGATGGCAAGGCCCGCGATGAACACGTGACGGCGGCCGAAGCGGTCCCCCATGCCGACGGCCAGCAACATGAACGCCGCGAAGCTCAGGGAGTAGGCATTAACGATCCACTGCAGTTCCTCGACGCTCGCACCGAGGGCCTTGTGCATGACGGGCAGTGCGTTGGTGACCACGAGGTTGTCCAGTGTGGCCATGAAGACGGGGAGAGAGGCCGCCACAATGGCCAGCCAAACGGGAATGGTGCGTTTCATGATGACTCCACGGGGTCTCTGAGGTGCCGCCAAATCGGGTTGTTGTAATCGAATGATTACTTAAGGCCCAAAGTTAGTTATCGACTGATAACATGTCAAGTGTGGCGAAGAAAACAGGGGACACAGGCGCCCCGGAATCGGGCTCAAGCAGCAAGGCAACTGCCGAACGCATACCTGCGGCGCAGCGGCGCGAACTGATCCTGGAAGCTGCCACCGGCGTGTTCGCCGAGCGTGGCTACGCTGGTTCCACCACGGACCAAGTGGCAAAGGCTGCGGGCATCAGCCAGCCGTATGTCGTGCGGATGTTCGGCACCAAGGAGACACTGTTCCTGGAGGCCTTGGATCGCGCCCAAGGCAAGCTGCTGCGCGCGTTCCGCGACGTCATCGCAGCGTACGACGCCGGAGAACTCGCCGGAGAATTGCGGCACCTCGATCCTGCCGCCGGGAGCGGCCGCCCGGAACAGCTCAAGCAGCTCATGGCCATCGCCTACGCCGACCTGATCGAGGATCGCGGCATTCTCATGATGCTGATGCAGGCCTTCGTCGCCGGCCATGAACCCGCCATCGGGGCACGCGCCAGGGAAGGATTCCTGGATACTTACCGCCTGGTGCGGGACGAAGCCGGCCTGTCCCCCGAAACCTCCCGCGACTTCCTTGCGCAGGGCATGCTCATGAACACCCTGATCGGCATCCGCCTGCCGGAAGTCTACGAGCAGGACGAGACCGCCGAGGAGTTGCTTGAGTGCACCCTTCGGTCCAAGCTGCCCATGGTGCTCAAGGCAAGCAAGGCCCAGCGCCGCGCGGGTTAGTTCTTAGACGGGCTCGCTAGCCGGCCACGCCGTAGAGGCGGTCGCCGGCGTCGCCCAGTCCGGGAACGATGTAGGCCTTCTCGTTGAGCCTCTCGTCGATCGACGCGAGGACGATCTTGACGTTGGCTTCGGAAAGCTCTTCTTCCAGCTTTGCCAGGCCCTCCGGGGCTGCGAGCAAGCAGATGCACGTGACGTCCGAAGCGCCACGCTTGAAGAGGAACTTGATGGCTTCGCGCAGTGTGCCGCCGGTGGCGAGCATGGGATCCAGGACGAAGATCTGGCGGCCGGTGAGGTCCTCGGGGAGGCGCTCGGCGTAGGTGATGATGTCCAGGGTCTCTTCGTCGCGGGCCATCCCCAGGAAGCCCACTTCGGCGGTGGGAACCAGCTTGGTCATGCCCTCAAGCATGCCGAGGCCTGCGCGCAGGATGGGGACCACCAGCGGCGTCGGCTTCGTGAAGGCAGTGCCGATCGCCTTGGTGACGGGGGTTTCGATCTCTACCGCTTCGGTCCTGACTTCGCGGGTGGCCTCGTAGGCCAGCAAAGTGACGAGTTCTTCGGTGAGTTGCCGGAAGACCGGTGAAGGAGTGTTCTTATCCCGCAGAACGGTGAGCTTGTGAGCGACCAGCGGGTGGTCCACGACGAGTGTGCGCATGACTCCAAAACTATCATTGAGGCATGAGCACCAACGAGCCTTATCACGCAGAGCACGCGGCCTGGATGGGTCTGGCCCTGGACGAGGCCCGGCGGGCGCTGCATACGGAGGATGTGCCGATCGGCGCCGTCGTCCTGGGGCCCGACGGCGGCGTGCTGGGTGCCGGGCGGAACGAACGGGAAGCGCACGGCGACCCGACGGCGCACGCCGAGATTGTCGCCATCCGCGAGGCGGCCGCAGCCCTGCAACGCCACGCCCTTGAGCTCGGCGAAGGCGGAGACGGCTGGCGCCTCGAGGACTGCACCCTTGTGGTGACGCTGGAGCCGTGCGCGATGTGCGCCGGAGCCATTGTGCTGGCCCGGATTCCGCGGGTGGTCTTCGGCGCCTGGGATGAGAAGGCCGGGGCTGCCGGATCGGTGTTCGACATCCTGAGGGAACGCCGGCTCAACCACTGGGTGGAGGTGTACGCAGGCGTGCGCGAAGAGGAATGCTCGGCTCTGTTGCGCGATTTCTTCGCGGCCCACCGGAAATAGCAGCTGCCTCCGGATCGCCCTTGAAATTGTGAGGTGTTGGACGTCAGATGGTCTCAGGCAGCACACCTGAGGAGGACCTCATGACCGTCTCGTTCAACCACACCATCGTCTATTCGACGGACAAACGCCGTTCCGCGGAGTTCCTCGCCAAGGTGTTTGGGCTTCCGAAGCCGCAAGCCATGTGGTCCTTCATGACCGTGGCCTTTGACCATGGAGTCGCCCTCGATTTCGCCACGGCGGACCGGCCCATCTCTCCCCAGCACTATGCCTTCCTGGTCAGCGAGGACGACTTCGACGGGATCTTCGCCCGGATCCAGGCTGAGGGCATCCCCTACTGGGCCGATCCTGCACGCTCACGCCCCCAGCAGATCAACCACAACGACGGCGGACGCGGCGTCTACTTCGCCGATCCGGACGGTCATTTCCTCGAGGCGATCACGAGGCCGTATGGATCGGGTGCCGCATGAGTTCCCCGGTGCGCGTCACGGCGATGGTGACCGGCCGCGTCCAGGGCGTGGGTTTCCGGTACTCCACAATGCACCAAGCCCGATCGCTCGGACTGACCGGGGAAGCGGCCAACCAGTTGGACGGCTCAGTGCAGGTCATCGCAGAGGGTGACCGTGAAGCCGTCGATTCCCTGCTGGAATGGCTGCAGTCCCGGGACGCCCCCGGCCGCGTAAAACACGTGGACGCCACCTTCACGCAAGCCACCGGCGAGTTCTCCGGATTCTGGGTGGACTGAAGCACTCCAACCTGAGACCAGCGTTCGCCTTATGAATTGGCACTGTCCAGGGCGTCGATGCGTTTTTGTCGCGATGCCGGCGAGTCCAGGCTGAACGAGCGGAAATCGCCGAGGTCTTCGCGGATCCAGCTCTCCACCTCATTGATCCGCTGGGTGACGGCCGCAGTGGGCTTGTCGAACGTCCATGCCGCGATCCGTTCCTTGCCCGGATCGTATTGCCACAGCCCGATGATCCGTCCCCGGTCCAGGATCGGGTGGTCGGACAGGTCCGCCTGCAGTGCCAGCGTGGTGTCCAGGATCTTCCGGCCCCGATCTCCTTCGGCCAGCATGTCCGCCGAATTCCTGCGCAGCAGTACCAAAGAATCCGTCCCGGCCAGAAGCTGGATCTGTTCCTCCTGCGGCGCCGTGAACGCGGAAAGGTGCTCGACGTCGTCGGGCAGCATCCAGAGCGGCTCGCCTGCCGCCGTCGTCACTTCGACGGCGCCGACGGCGGCCAGCGCCGCCTTGCTCTGCGCGACGGTGAAGCCCGTAAGCCATTGGCTCTGCTTGAACGTCGCTCCGCCAGTCCAGCGCAGGTACCGTTCGATCAAAAGCGCCCGGGCGGCGTCGTCGTCGAGGCCACTGGGCGGCAGCACCCACGACGTGTAGGCGTAGCGCTGCTGGTCGAGGCGGCCGTTGACGGGGACGCGACGGATGCGGCCATCGGCTTGGAGGAGCCCCAGCGCCGTGGGCAGGGTGGTTGACGCACCTTTCTTCTTGCCTTCTTCGCCGAGGCTGCGGACGGATTCGCCGAGCTCGTCCCTGAGCTGCTTGGGATCCATGGGGTCGCTGGATTCCAGGAGGGTGTGGAGTACTTGCTCTTCGAGGAGGGTGATCTCACCGCGTTCGACGCCGAGGCGGGCCAGGACCTTGAACGGCGCCACCGCGGCGTCCCGGCCGACTTGGAGGCCCCACGCGAAGTCGTTCCGGCCCAGGACGTAGGTGCAACCGCGGGCCGTGGGGAGCTCGTGGATCCTCAACTCGGCGACGTCGCGATCGACCTGTTCGCGCCGGATCCCCGCCCGGGCGAAGAGCGTCAGGTAGGGGTTGGCACCGCCCACCGAGCGGGCCCAGCCGGCGCGATCCAGGACTTCCTCGGACGTCTTGCCGGAGAGGGAACCGTCCAGGCCCTGTCTGTGCCACGCCCAGGCGCGGAGGAGTTCCGGGGTGAGCGTTTGGGTGGAAAGCACGGCGGACGTCATGGCCCCATTCTGCACCGTTTATCCGCCATCCGGGGCGGTCCCGCGCGAGCTACCACTCGAAATCCAGCGAGAAGCCTGCCCAGGCGTCGGGATGTTCCCGGAGGAGGACGTCGACGCCGGCGAGCGCACCGCCGTCGTCGCTCTCGCGGACTTTCGCTGCAACCGCCTCAGCGATGAAGCGGGCCAGCACTTCCGTCGTCGTGAGCTGTCCGGCGAAGTCCGGGTGTTCGTCGAGGTTCTTGTAGTTGAGGCCGGCCAGCACCTCGTCCAGGATGGTTCCAGCGGCGCCGATGTCCAGCACGATCGCGTCGTTGTTCAGCTCCGCCCGGCGGAACGTCACCTCGGCCACGAAAGTGGCTCCGTGGAGTCCCTGGGCCGGGCCGAACGATTCCCGCGGAAGGCTGTGGGCGATCATGAAGTGCCGGCGGACGGTGAGTCTGAACATCGTTATGCCTCGTTTCCTTCCCGCTGCGGGGTCCCGGGGTAGTTGATGACTCGGCAAAGATCGTCCAGTTCGCCGTTTTCCAGGCCATTGAAGACCTCCGGCAGTTCCTCGAATTGCGACTCCCCCGTGAGGAACGCGTCGAAAATGGGGTCCCGCAGCAGAGAGACCGCCAGTTCCAGCCGCTCTCTTGAGGTACGGCTATGCCGGCGCGAACGTGCCACCACTCCCACCTGGCTGGCTCGGATGGTGAGGCGCCGGGCGTGGAAGTCCTCCCCCAGCGGCAAGGAGACCTTCCGGTCCCCGTACCAGGACATCTCAATGATCTCGCCCTCGTCCCCGGCTAATTGCAGGCTACGGGCCAGTCCTTCATCCGTGGCCGAGCAGTGGAACACGATGTCGCAATCCTGATGCGCGTCGTCTGGGAGCGCGAACTCCACGCCCAGGGATTCCACGAACCCGCGCTTCGCCGGGTCCACCTCCACCAGTTGCAAGCGCTCCAGCGGGAAGCCGCGGAGGAGCGCCGCGGTCATGCCGCCCACCAGTCCGGCGCCGACGACGGCGATCCTGTCACCCAGGCGGGGCCCCGCCTCCCAAAGGGCGTTGAGGGCGATTTCGGCGATGCCAGTGAGCACGGCGCGGCGTTCCGGCACGCCGTCGGGGATTCGCGTGAGTGAGCTGAGGGGCACGACGTAGCGGTCTTGGTGCGGGTGCAGGCAGAAGACATTCCGGCCGATCCAGTCCTCGGGGCCTTGTTCAACTATTCCGACCGATAGATAACCGAACTTGACCGGCGCGGGAAAGTCCCCGGTTTGATGGGGGGCCCGCATCGCTTTCGCGGTTCGTGTGGGCACGTGCGCTTCATGGACCACGAGCTCCGTTCCCCTGCTGATTCCCGAGTACAAAGCACGGACCACAGCCTCGCCCTGCGCCGGCGCCGGAAGGTCCTCGCTCCGGAGCTCGCCTTGGCACGGGCCGACCGTCCAGTAGGCCAGGGCCGTTTGGGGGTGCGTGTTCTGGGTGTCCGTGTTCTGCGGTGCGTTTCGTGGAAGAGTCATCGTGCTTGCGAATCTAGTCCTGCGGCTGCGATTACGAAAGGGAAGGCTACTTACTAAGTGGGCGTCGCCCGGCCGTTTTGGGGAACGGGCCTCCACTCCGGTACCCTATTTCAGTTGGTGACGTGTCCGAGCGGCCGAAGGTGCAACACTCGAAATGTTGTTTGGTGTAAAAGCCAACGTGGGTTCAAATCCCACCGTCACCGCCAATGAAAACCCCCGGAATTCCGGGGGTTTTCTGCATTCCGAAACTGGTCGCGCCCGCGTCGGGGATGTTGACGTGGCGGCTACGCGTGAGGCGGTAGCCTCTGCTAAATCTCGAGCACGGTCGCGTGACGCCGCCTGAACGGTGCGACAAGCCGCCCGGCCTGCCGAGGCCCCCATAGCGGCCTTGTGGCTGGTCGCGGCTGAAGGTGGCCAACGCGCTCATGATGGGCCGCGGAGCTGACCATGAAGCCAAGGATGGCCAGGCCAACAATGAACGCGTAGATGACGCCACGCTCAAAAATGCCTGAGAATTCGGTTTTACCGCCGGTGAGCAGCATCAACAATCCCGATACGCCAGCGACGATGGCCAGTCCGAAAAACCAAAGGCTTGCGTCGGTCCGCCTGAACCAGAGCACGCCGATCGAGACGAGCGTTACGAAGATACCCAACGACAGAATGACGACGGCGGGGTCGTGGATGCCAATAGTGTGGCCTGCATTTGGATAGTCTTCGGGGAAGACGCCGATGGCGAAAATAGCCAGCCCGGTAACGGCGAGCGACCAACGAATGATGGTTGTCGTCACCTTGGCAAAACCGGTGGGCTGCATCCGAATCTTGCCGTCAGTTTTGTCCCGACGTACCGCCTTGTACGCGTCATCAAGGTCGCCGGCATGTGCTGCAATCCAGAGCACCGGCGAAGTGATGAGACAGGCCGCTACCACGACGTTCACGCCGATGAAGATAAGAGCCAGATCCATCGCAGCGAAAGACGGAGAACACACGTAGCGGGCAGGGTTGCCGACGTTGTCGCAGTGCACCGCGCCGAGGTCGCTGACGTAGTTCGATGCGTAGCTGTAAGTGCCATTGCCTTTCCACCCAAGCTGAACGACCCACTCAAATACGATGAAGCTAAGCATCGCTTTTGCGGCCCATGATCCGATCATGTGCCGAGTATCCGACGTCCTTGGACGCCGCCCCAAACACCAGCCGCCGAGTAGCTCGATCCAGCTGTTCACCTTGTTCATAGCAAGGATTAAGGCGCTCGACTGGACAAAATACTAGAGGTTCCGCTACTCGAATGAAGACCTGCGCATCCTTGCACGGAATTGAGTAGAGGAGAGCCCGCTGTGTTACCCGTTAACTAGTTCAGTGAATAGCCTCCCTGGCAACGCAGTGATAGTTGAGGCATCGGTGAATGGGCGGCCTAGAATCGTCGTATGGGCCTCCTAACGTTCAGCATCAACGTCACCCTGGATGGTTGCGTCGACCATCAGGAAGGCATCGCCGACGACGAGACACACGCCTACTTCACCCGCCTGATGGACGAGGGGGGCGCAATGCTCTGGGGCCGCACCACCTACGAGATGATGGAGAGTTACTGGCCAGCGGTCGCCCGCGGCGAGGAGGACGCGCCGCCTGCGATGCGCGAGTGGGCGCTCAAGCTGGAGGCCAAGCCGAAGTACGTTGTGTCGTCGACGCGAAGCGACTTCCCGTGGAACAACAGCCACCACGTCGTGGGCGACCTGCAAACGGCGGTGCAGGATCTCAAGGATGCGACTCCCGGCGGAGTGCTCGTCGGCAGCGGCAAACTTGCAACAGCGCTGGACCAACTGGATCTGATCGACGAGTACAAGTTCCTTGTCCATCCCAGGATTGCCGGCCACGGTCCCACCCTGTACCAGGGCGGACTGCCTAGCACGCGACGCCTCGACCTGATCTCGGCGGAGCCGCTCAGCAACGGCGCGGTCGCCTTGCACTATCGACGGGCTGATTGAGGGTGGCTGCCCGTCGCCGGTGAGCTTCGGCTGAAAGACCGTGCGCTCGTTAATGTAGAACCAGATGCGTACGGTGTTACGGCCGCTCCACGGTCTCGTCATCGTCAAGCCGCTCGAGGTCGGCGCTGCCGTGTCCGGCTACGGCCGTGGCCGTCTCTTTCCAGCTGGTCAGCTCGGCCAAGGCGAGGTGCGGCTGGTTGGTTGAGAAAGAAGTCGCTTGCCCTCCTCAGATCTACTCGTGTAGATTCAGTCAAGAATGTTAGCCAGGTCCCACTCAAGAAGATCACCCGAACAGTCCTGGGCATGAAATAGAAACGACCAGCCCATGAAGACCCCAACGACAGCCGTGGACCGTCCGGGCCTGGCCATACTCGGCGCCCGCACCCTGGGTAATGCCCTGGGCTCCGGACGAAACTCGCTGAACGCCCTGCGCTTGGTCTTCGCGGCAGCCGTGATCGTCTCCCATTCCTGGTGGCTGGGTGGCTACGGCCCGGAACCCTCGCTTTACGGGATCAAGCTTGGGACCGCTGGCGTCATGGGCTTCTTCGCCATCTCCGGCTATCTCATCACCGTCAGTGCCGAACGCTCGGACACTGTGCTCGAGTATGCCGCAGCACGGCTCGCCCGCATCTATCCTGCCCTCGTGGTCGCGGCCCTTACTGTTGCCTTCGTGGCAGCACCGCTTGGCGCCCTCCTGACACACGGGACCTACGACCCGCGCGGAGCATTGACCTTCCTCGGCGCGGCCCTGGCACTCAGCATCGGCGTCATGGACACACCCGCCATCGGGACGTCGCTCTGGGGCAACAACGACCGCTTTGACTGGAACGGCCCCCTATGGACCCTCACCTGGGAGGGGCTCTGCTACGTCATCATCGCCGCGATCGTGTTCCTGCTCCGTAGGATTCCGGAGAGCAGGCGAGGCACGGCCACGGCAATATTCCTGCTTTTTGCCGCATCCACGGGAGCAGTCTTCGGAAAGCTCCTCGCAGGCAGCTTCGGGCCGAACCGCACCGAGTTCGTCCTTCCGCTGCTCGCGGTCTTCATGGCGGGATCCCTCCTTGCCACCCAGAGACACAGGGTCCGCGTCGGTGCGGCGCCGAGCCTCCTCGCCGCACTGGCCGTGTGGGGCGCCCTCGCCACGGGCTACGGCACAGCCCTCGCCCCGCTACCGTTTGCCTATCTCGTCCTGTCGATCGGTTCAATCGTCAGCGCGTCCGCCATCGGGTCCCGCTACGACATCTCCTACGGGATCTACATCTACGGATGGCCCGTCCAGCAGCTCCTCGCAGCCGCCCACATTCCATCCCACGTTCCCGCGCTCGGGTTTGCTGCGTTCGCTCTCGTGGCGGTCTGGCCGCTTGGTTTCTTGAGCTACGTGGCCATTGAACAGCCAGCCCAGCGGATCCGGCGCGCCCTCATGCGCCGCCTCGCCCTCCGGGCAGCCAGCTAAAATAATCCGCTTAAACGCTTGATCACGAGTCAAGTGCCAGCTATTGTTGCCTTGATTAAGCGTTTAATCAAAGATCCTTAGCTCCACCACAAGCTCCCCCCGACTGCTCAACAACGCCGTGTGCAGAGGCTCGACGCAGAGCTATCGGCGGTCGAGTAGTCCTGACCGAGACCCGGAGATCTTATGGCCCACTCAGCAAGGAGGCTGTCGAAGAGGGCGAGCATACTCGCCCTCTTGGCCGCGCTCACGATGTTTTTCACCACAACCATAGTTACCGGGGACATCCCCGGCGCAGGAGCCGTCGGCAGCGCGACCCCACCGCCAATGCGGGCCGTCTACCACATGACTCCCCCGTCAGGATGGCTGAGCGACCCTCAGCGGCCCATCTATCTCAACGGCAAGTACAACCTGTACTACCTTCACAGCAACCAGGACAACGGCCCCGGCGGATGGCGACATGCGACGTCGTCGGACACTGTGGCGTTCAACGACCAAGGCGACGCCCTCCCCCTCCAAAGCAATTTCCCCGTCTGGACCGGCTCCTCGGTGATCGATACCAACAACACCGCGGGCTTCGGGGCCGGCGCCGTCGTCGCGCTCGCCACGCAGCCCACCGACGGCGACCCGTTCCAGCAATCGCAATACCTCTGGTACTCGACCGACGGCGGGACAACCTTCACGCAGTACGGCGCACCGGTCATTGCCAACCCGGACGCCTCGGACTGGTTCCGCGACCCGAAGATCGTTTGGGACGCGGCACACTCGACCTGGGTAGCCGCGATCGGCCGCCAGCAAAAGATCACCTTCTACACCTCGCCGGATCTTAAGACCTGGACGCACCAAACCGACTTCAGCTACACCACCCCGAACATCGGCGGCGTTGAGTGCCCGGACATCTTCCAGATGAAGGCCAACGACGGTTCGTGGCATTGGGTCATGGCCGGGAGCATGCAGGGCGACTACAGCGGCAAGCCGGACACCTACGCGTACTGGACCGGCACGTGGAACGGCTCGGCGTTCGTCGCGGACCAGACGGACCCGCAGTGGCTCGACTGGGGCTCGGACTGGTATGCCTCGGTGACCTGGCCGGACGCCGCGAATCCCGACGCTTCCCGTTACGCGATCGGCTGGATGAACAACTGGCACTACGCGCCGCACACCGTGCCGACGGACTCCACCGACAACTACAACGGCCAGATGTCCGTGGTGCGCCAGCTCAGCCTCAAGTCCGAGGGCAGCGGCATCTACAGCCTCCTATCCCAGCCGACCCCGAATCTGGCCAACTACGCCACCAAAACCGTGAAGCCCGCCAACGCCACGGTCAACGGACGGACAACCCTCGACTACCACGGCTCGGCCTACGAGCTCGATGCGGACGTCAGCTGGACCACCCTCAACAACGTCGGCATCTCCGTCGGCGAGAACAAGGACGGCAGCCGGCACACGAACATCGGTGTCTACGGGGGCAACCTCTACGTCGATCGCTCCGCGCAGGACCAAGTGCCGTATTCCTTCGGCACGTACCAGCAGTCCCAGGCGCCGCTCGCCTCGGGCACGACGTCCGTGCACCTCCGGATCCTCGTGGACCATGGCAGCGTGGAGGTCTTCGCCGACGACGGCCGGGTCGCACTCTCGAACCAGGCCTTCTTCACGTCGTCGGACACGGGGATCTCCCTATACACGATCGGCGGCAGCGCAAACTTCGCCAACCTCTCGATCACGGAATTCGCCAACATCACCGAACAGGCGAACCCCGCGGCGCCGTACGCGGGCTTCGAGGGCAGCACCTATGGTTCATGGACGACGGCGGGAGCGGCCTTCGGTTCCGGGCCCGCCAGCGGGGCTCTCACCAACCAGCAGCCCGTCACGGGCTACCTCGGGAACAAGCTCGCCAACAGTTTCAACGGCGGCGACGCAGCGACCGGAACGCTGACCTCGCCGTCGTTCACCATCGGCCACTCGTACGTCAACTTCCTCGCAGGAGGCGGGAACAACCCGAGGCCGTCGGACGTCTTCGCCGACTTCGAGGGCGCGACGTGGGGTGCCGGGTGGACGGCGTCGGGCAGTTACATTGGCCAGGGCCCGACGGCGGAATCCCTCCCCAACCAGCTCGGCTCCAAGGTCCTCGATACGTACGTCGGAGGAGGTGATGCCTCCACGGGCGCGATCACGTCACCGACGTTCACGATCACGCGGGACTATATCGACTTCCTCATCGCTGGAGGAAACCACCCCTGGGGCCAGTCCGGCGCCGCGGCGGTGAACCTCCTCGTCAACGGGCAGGTAGTGCGAACGGCAACAGGCCAGAACTCATCGACGATGTCGAACGTGAAATGGGACGTCCACACGCTCGTGGGGCAGAAGGCCCAAATCCAGGTCATCGACCACGCAACGGGATCCTGGGGCCACATCATGGTGGACCAGATCGTGTTCGGCAGCGTGCCAAACGCGGTAGGAGGTGAACCGGACAATCAGACCACGGTGAATCTCGTCGTCAACGGGCAAGTGGTCCGCACCGCGACGGGCCAGAACAGCGAGCGCCTCGCCTGGACATCGTGGAACGTCTCCGACCTCATTGGCCAGAGCGCACAGCTTCAGGTGGTCGATAACGGCACGGGAAGTTGGGGCCATATCCTGCTCGACCAAGTCACCTTCGAAGACATACCGGCCGCCTAAGTCGAACGTGGCCTGTCCGTCCTGACCTTCTTTGCCGCGCAAAAGCCTCGAAATGACGCGACTCGCCGTGCCGTAAGCGCTTTCCGAAACGAAAGAAGGTCAGGACGGCGCCGCCCTCCCTGAAAGAAGACGCCGCTACTCTCGGCGCCGCTAAAGATCCCGGGCATTCGCCAGGACCGGAAGCTTGCCCCGGACTTCTTCGACGACCGACGGATCGATGTCGACGACGGCGAGTTCCGGCATTTCCCCGAGGGCCACCATCACGGCACCCAGTGGCGAGATCACGGCACTGTGGCCTATTCCCGTGGGCGCGGTGCCGGTGGTGGGCAGGCCGACGCTGGCCGGGTTGCCTTGGCCGCACGCCACCACGAAGGTGGTGCTGTCCACTGCGCGGGCCCGCACCAGCAGCTCCCACTGCTCGGCTTTGCCTTCGCCGTCGCCCCACGAGGCGCAGACGATGTTGACCTGCGCTCCTGCCCGGGCGTTGGCTGTGAAGAGGGCGGGGAAGCGCACGTCGTAGCACGTGGCAAGGCCAAACACGGTGCCGTTGAGTTCGAAGGTTACGGGTGACGTCCCGGCGTCGACCGAATCGGATTCCGCGAAACCGAAGGCATCGAAGAGGTGGATCTTGTCGTAGGAGGCGTCCACCCCTGGGCCGGTGACCAAAAGGGTGTTCCGGACCCGGCCGCCCTCACCGGGAGTGAACATTCCCACCACGACGGCGATGTTCAGCTCCCGTGCGAGGCCGCGGACCGCTGTGGCCCACGGTCCGTCCAACGGTTCGGCGATGTCCGCAAGGCTGTTGCCGAAGGCGCGCATCGCTGCTTCGGGAAAGACCACGAGTTCGGCTCCGGCGGCTTTGGCGCGGGTGGCGTATTCTCGGATCAGTTCCAGGTTGGCGGCCAGATCGGCTCCCGTGATGATTTGTGCCACGGCTAAACGCATGAATTTACTCCAGATTGTTGTATACATGATGTATGCGAAAAAGTTCGGGGACTGCGGCGTCCGGCCGCGAGAAGGCGTACGCGTACTTGCGTGAAAATATCCTGATCGACCCCGAAGTCCAGGGGAAGTTCCTGAACGAGCAGGAACTGGCCGCGGAAATCGGCGTATCGCGTACGCCGGTGCGTGAGGCGCTCCTGCTGCTCGTCTCGGACGGCTTGGTGGAACTGATTCCCCAGCGCGGGGCTTACGTTCCTCCGGTGACCGGCCGGGAAATGTCCGAATTGATGGAACTGCGCGGGATCCTTGAAAGCCACGCCGCCGGGCTGGTCATCGAGCAAGGCCGGGTTCCCGCCCGGACGATGCAGGAAACCCTTGACCAGCAGGCAAAGCTTCCCGAGGAACTGAGCCCGGAAGCGGCCCGTGAGTTTATCCGCCTGGACACCCTGTTCCACCAGCAGCTCATCGACGCGGCCGGCAACGAGCTCATCTCCCGGACGTACAGCAAGCTCCACGTCCGGCAGATTCTGGTAGGCGTCTCCGCGCTGTTCCGTACCGGAGGCCGGCGCGAACAGGTATGCGCCGAACACCAGGACATTCTCGACGCCCTGATGTCCGGCGACGCGGCGAAGGCCCAGAAGGCCATCGACCATCACCTGGCGGTGACCCGGGACATCCTGCTGCGCACCTGAGGAATCTTCTGTCCGCCCAGCGCAGCTTGTCAGGATTTTCGAAGGCATGACGTGAGCGTCAGCGCGTTTCCGCGACGGCGGACCGTTGGCTTGCCGCGGAACCTTCCAGCAGCAGGCGATAGTCCTCGTCCTCCACGGTGTTGGAGTCCCGGCCGAGCGCCAACCCCACGGCGGTCACGACGGCGGCCACGGCCACATAGATGGCAACCGGAATCCAGGTGCCGAACTGGGACAGCAACAGCGTGAACATCAAGGGTGCGATGGCGCCCCCGATCACGCCTGCGAACGTATAGGCCAACGAACTTCCGGTGGACCGAAGTCGCGGAGAGAACTGTTCCACGATGAAGGCTGCCTGCGGTCCGTACATGAAGGAGTGCGCCATGAGGCCCAGGACGATTCCCGCGATCAGCAACGGCTCGCTGTGTCCGCCGAGGATTCCGAAGAAGACGAAAGTCCAGACGGCCCCGACCACCGCCGCGATCCCGTAGACGAGTCGCCGGTTGAAGCGGTCGGAGACGGCCCCGGCCAACGGGATCATGAACAGTTGGAATGCCGAACCGATCAACACGGCAGTGAGGACCTGGCTGCGGTCGTAACCAAGCGTCTGGATCCCGTAGCTCAGGGTGAAGACGGTGAACAGGGCATAGAGCACGTCCGGGCCAACCCTGCACAGGGTGGCAGCGACGAGCGGACGGAGTTCCTTGCTGAAGACTTCGCGGACCGGAGCGTTGGGCTGCTCACCGTGCGCCTCGATGGCCTTGAAGATCGGGGTATCTTCAAGCTTCAACCGGATCCAAAGACCGAAGCCCACCAACACGGCCGAAACCAGGAAAGCGATGCGCCAGCCGAAGCTGATGAACTGCGCTTCGCTGAGGGTGACGGTCAGGACGGCCAAGATGCCGTTGGCCAGAAGGTTGCCGGCCGGCGGTCCGACTTGGGCCGCGGAAGCCCAGAAGCCGCGCCGATGGGGATCGCCGTATTCGCTGGAGAGCAGCACTGCCCCGCCCCATTCGCCGCCGACACCCACGCCTTGGGCGAAGCGCAGCAACACCAGGATGATCGGGGCCGAGATGCCGATGCTGCCGTAGCCAGGCAGCACCCCGATCAGCACAGTGGCGACGCCGATGATCATCAGCGTCGTCACGAGGACCTTCTTGCGGCCGATGCGGTCACCGAGCCGGCCGAAAATGATGCCGCCCACAGGACGGGAGACATAGCCCACCGCGTAGGTCGAGAACGCCAGGATGGTCCCGGTCAAGGGATCCGATGACGGGAAAAAGACGAGGGGGAATACGACGGCGGCCGCGGCGGAGTAGACGGCAAAGTCGTACCACTCGAGCGCGGTGCCGGTGAGGCTTGCCGCAAAGGCCTTGTACAGGCCTTTGGGATGCATCGGCTTTCCGGGACGCGGCGCTGCGCCGGAAGCCGGAACTGGAACATTGGCCATGGGTTTCCTCCACGAGAAGTTTACGGTGACGCCTGCCACACTGGCGTTAAATGTATACATTACGCATACTGGATGTACATTGGCGACTGTTTCCGGTTTCCGATCTGAAAAATTTCTCCAGCAGGACACGCAAAGGATGGACAGAAAATGACGACTCTGAGCTTTGAACTTCCCGATGGCACCACGCGGAATGTCCAGGTCAAGCACCTCCTGAACGCCGGCTACGCAGGGCGCGAGCAGGAAGAAGTGCAGGCCCACATCGCCGAGCTGGCCGAACTTGGCGTTCCCGGCCCCACAACCACGCCAGCGCTGTACCCGGTGTCGCCTTATCTGGCCCAGCAGGTTTCGGAAGTCCGCGTCCAGCACGGCCGGACCTCGGGCGAAGCGGAATGGGCGCTCGTGATCACCGATGGGGACGTCCTCCTGACCGTGGCGTGCGACCACACGGACCGTGAGCTCGAGGTCCACGGCGTGGCGTGGAGCAAGAACGCGAGCCCGGACGTCTTGGGACGCAAAGCATGGCGCCTGGATGATGTTCGCGACCATTTGGACAAGATCACGCTCAAGGGCTGGGTGGGCGACGGCGAAACTCCGGACACCCTGATCCAGGACAGTTCGCTGGAGGCCCTCCTCAGCCCGGACTACTGGCTGGCGGTGCTCGCAGAACGCGGCCTGAACCAGCCGGGCACCGTCCTCATTTCAGGCACAGTGGCAATGAAACAGGGGGTCGACCAGTTTGCCCGCAGCTGGAGAGTGGAAATGACCGATCCGGTGACCGGCACGTCGGTGGACGCCCAGTATGTCGTGGAGAAGATGGCAGAGCCCATCGGCTGAGGCCGCCTCCGCCGCCGTTCGCCCGACCGCGGTCCATTGTGGGCGCCCGGGACCGGGCATACTCTGGGAGAGGCACAAGCGGTTGGCACTACTACCGCGTTGAGAGGGCGCTGCATGGACGCCAATTCCATCACCGACACCTTCCACCGGCCCCTGCGGGACCTGCGGATTTCCGTCACGGACCGGTGCAATTTCCGGTGCGTCTACTGCATGCCCAAGGAGATCTTCGGGCGGGATTTCGTTTTCATGCCCCGGGACCAGCTGCTGACGTTTGAGGAAATCACCAGGCTGGCGTCGATCGCGGTGGGACACGGTGTGCGGAAGATCCGGCTGACCGGCGGTGAACCCCTGTTGCGGAAGGACATCGAGGAACTGGTCCGGATGCTGGCCCGCTTGCGCACTCCCGACGGGCTGGCACCGGACCTGGCGATGACCACGAACGGCTCGGTCCTGGCGCAGAAGGCGCAAGCCCTCAAGGATGCGGGGCTCAACCGGGTGACGGTCTCGCTGGACTCCCTCCGGGAGGAGACCTTCCAGGCCATGAACGACGTCGGCTATCCCGTGGCGAAGGTCCTGCATGCCGCAGACGTTGCCCAGGCCGCGGGGCTCGGGCCCGTGAAGATCAACATGGTGGTCAAGCGGGGGACGAACGATCAGGACATTCTTCCCATGGCTCGCCACTTCAAAGGGTCCGGGTTCATTCTGCGGTTCATCGAGTACATGGACGTGGGTGCGTCCAACGGCTGGAAAATGGATGAGGTGGTGCCCTCAGCCGAGATCCTGGCCCGCATCGGCGCGGTGCTTCCGCTGGAGCGCGTGGCGCCGAACTACCCCGGCGAGACCTCGGATCGCTGGCGCTACGCGGACGGCAGCGGCGAAATCGGGGTCATTTCCAGCGTGACCCAAGCCTTCTGCCGCGGCTGCACGCGGGCCCGGCTCTCCGCCGACGGGAAGCTGTTCACGTGCCTCTTTGCCACGGCGGGCACGGACTTGAGGGCACTCCTGAGAGGCGGGGCGTCCGACGTCGAGCTTTCGACGGCGTTGTCCGCCTTGTGGGGCGGCCGCGCGGACCGCTACTCGGAACTGCGCAGTTCGCACACGCCTCAAGACCCCGCAGCGGCACACAAGATCGAGATGTCGTACATCGGCGGGTAGCCCACCAGACCGGAGCTCTGCCGGTGACCCTATGCTGGTGCCATGACGCAGACGTCGATCAGCTCCGCCACAGCGCTGGCCGAAATGCTGGCCGCCACCGGCTACCTCGCCGACGATGGCCTGGCCACCATTGGCTACCTCGCCCTGAGCATGGAACGGCCGCTGCTTCTGGAGGGCGAACCGGGCACGGGCAAGACCTCCCTCGCGGAGGCCCTGGCGGAAGGGTTCGGGCTGCCGCTGATCCGATTGCAGTGCTATGAGGGAATCGATGCCTCGCAGGCGTTGTATGACTGGGACTTCACCGCCCAGATCCTGCATCTGCGCAGTGTGGAGGCCAGCGGCGGAGCGGGAATGGACGCGCGGCTGAGCGTGGCCGAACTGGAAAGTTCGCTTTACGACAAACGGTTCCTGCTGGCGCGTCCCATCCTCAAAGCGCTGCAGCAAAGCCCGGCGGTGCTGCTGATCGACGAAATCGACCGGGCCGACGACGAGTTCGAGGCGTTCCTGCTGGAGGTGCTCTCCACTTATCAGGTCTCCATCCCAGAGTTCGGCACGGTCAAAGCTGAAACCCCGCCGATCGTGGTGCTCACCTCCAACCGGACGCGCGATCTGCACGATGCGCTCAAACGCCGGTGCCTCTACCACTGGATCGACCACCCCGGGCTGGCTCGCGAAGTGGAGATTGTGCGCACCCGGCTCCCCCAAGTGCCCGCGCTCCTGGCCGAGCAGGTGGTGCGCGCGGTCCAGCAGATCCGGGTCACCGACGACGTACTGAAGCCTCCCGGCGTCGCCGAGACCTTGGACTGGGCCCGCGCGCTGCACCAGCTCGGCCGGGCCGAGCTTGACCTGGCTTCGGCTGCGGCCAGCATCGGCGCGCTGTGCAAGTACCGCGAGGACACCGAGCGCGTTTCGGCTGCCCTGGCCCGGATGCTCGGCTGAGCCCATGCCAACGGCAGGACAAAGCCCCGAACACAGCGCCGAAGAGATCCTCCTTGCCTTCGCTGCAGCCGTGCGTGCGGCCGGCGTGAAAGTGACCGCGGACCGCTCGCTCAGCTTCGTCGACGCCGTCGGCAGGCTCAAGTTGGACCGCCGTTCGGACGTGTTCTGGGCCGGCCGCGCGACGCTATGCGCCTCGCCGGAGGACTTGCCCGCCTACCAGCGGACGTTTGAGGCCTGGTTTGCCGTGGAACACTCCGCCGCCCAACGCCTGGAAAACTCCGCGACGTCCGTGGGCGCTGCCACTTTGGATGACGACGACGGCGGCCCGGAAGGTAGGAGGGAACAGTTGCGGGCACTCGCCAGCCGCCGGGAGTTGCTTCGGCACCGCGATGTGGCCGTATTGGACGACGAGGAACGGGCCTTGCTGCACCGGATGTTCGAGGAGCTGCCGGTGCGCCTGCCCACCCGGCAGACCCGGCGCGAGCACCTCGACCGGCACGGCGACGTGGACCGGGTGCGGACCCTGCGCGACCAGCTGCGCCGCGGCGGGGAACCGGGGCCGCTGCGCCGCGCCCGGGCTCCCCGCAAAAACCGCCGTGTGGTCTGGCTGATCGACGTTTCGGGCTCCATGGCACCGTACGCGGACAGCCTGCTTCGCTTGGCCCACCGGGTAGTGGAAGCCGCCCCGCGCCAAGTGGAGGTGTTCACGCTGGGCACTCGCCTGACCCGCGTGACTGCCGCACTGAGGGTGCCGGACCCGGACAATGCCTTGGCCCTCGCCGGCCGCACAGTCCCCGACTGGTCCGGCGGTACCCGGCTCGGAGAAGTGCTGCGGGCGTTCAACGACCGGTGGGGGCAGCGCGTGATGGTGCGCGGCGCCGTCGTCGTGATTGCCAGCGACGGCTGGGAGCGCGGCGACCCCGCACTGCTGGGACGCCAAGCCGAGCGGCTGCACCACCTGGCGAGGCGGATCATTTGGTCCAATCCGCACCGCGGCAAGGCGGGGTACGAGCCGCTGCAGCGGGGAATCAGGGCGGTGCTGCCGCACGTTGACTTCTTTATAGGGGGGCACTCAATGCAGAGTTTCGAGGAGTTGTTGGACGTGGTTGCCAATGCGTGAGGTCTTGGACGATCTGGTCGCCGCCATGGCGGCTGGCCACACAGTAGGACTCGGAACGGTGGTGCGCACCTTCCGCTCCGCACCGCGGCCGGCCGGTGCCGCCATGATGGTCGACGCCGACGGCAGTGCGGTGGGCTCGGTGTCCGGCGGGTGCGTCGAAGGAGCGCTTTACGCACTGGCCAGCAAGGTGGTCGAGTCCGGCAAGCCGGTGCTGCAGCGCTACGGCATCAGTGACGACGCCGCGTTCGAGGTCGGCCTCACCTGCGGCGGGATCCTGGACATTTTTGTGGAGCCGGTCTCCACTGAGAACTTCCCGGAACTGGCCCAGGTAGCGGACGACGTCGGTGCGGGCCGGCCGGTTGCCATCGTCACCGTGATCGAACACCCCGATCCGGCGTGGCTGGGCCGCCACCTGGTGGTCCGCCCGGAGGGGTTCGTGGGTTCCCTCGGCAGCGAGCGTGCCGACCATGCGGTATCCGATGACGTCCAGGGCCTGCTGGCCGCGGGCCGCAACGCCACGCTCATGTACGGACCGGACGGGCAGCGGCGCGGCGAGGGCATGCGCGTGTTCGCCCTCAGTTTCGCCCCGCAGCCGCGGATGCTGGTGTTCGGCGCGATCGACTTCGCCGCCGCCGTCGCCAAGCAAGGCACCTTCCTGGGCTACCGGGTCACGGTCTGCGACGCACGCGCGGTTTTCGCGACGGCTGCCCGGTTCCCGCAGGCGGACGAGGTGGTGGTGGAATGGCCGCACCGCTACCTGCAGGCGCAGATCGCTGCCGGCCAAGTGGACGAGCGCACCGTGATCTGTGTGCTCACACATGATCCGAAATTCGACGTGCCGCTCCTTGAGTTGGCACTGCGCCACAACGTGGCCTACGTGGGCGCGATGGGATCCCGGCGCACGCACCACGACCGATTGGAACGGCTGCGCGAAGCCGGCCTGAGCGAGGCCGAATTGGCCAGGCTCTCCAGCCCGATCGGCCTGGACCTGGGATCCCGCACCCCGGAGGAAACGGCCGTCTCCATCGCCGCCGAAATCATTGCCTTGCACTGGGGTGGCGGCGGCGGAAGATTGAGCACCATGGAGGCTCGGATCCACCACGAACCCACGGTTGAAGCGGACCACGAGGATGCGGGGTACGAACTCAAGCCGGGCTAGGGCGCTCGCCCCTTCCGAGGAGTAACCTGTGTCACATCAGGACTGGATGCCGGGCAGTCGTGCCCGTCGTCCAACGCGACAGGAGATCCCAATGGCGAGTTCCAAGACGATCACCGTCGAAGTCGATGATGTGAGCTACACAGACGATGTCGAGCCACGATTGCTGCTGGTCCAGTACCTGCGCGAACGGCTTGGCAAGACCGGCACATTGATCGGCTGCGACACTACCAACTGCGGCGCCTGCACCGTCCATCTGAACGGAGTCAGCGTCAAATCCTGCACCATGTTCGCGGTTCAGGCAGACGGCCACAGCGTCACCACCATCGAAGGCCTGGCCCGGGACGGCAAGCTCGCCCCTCTGCAGCAAGCCTTCCACCAATGCCATGCACTGCAATGCGGCTTCTGCACGCCCGGCATGATCATGCAATCGGCATCCCTCCTCACCGAAAATCCGCACCCCACCGAACAGGAAATCCGGGACGGCCTCGAGGGGAACCTTTGCCGGTGCACCGGGTACCAGAACATTGTTGCCGCGGTACAGGCAGCCGCTGACGGTACGGTTTCCGCGGACAGCGACGAATCAGAAACGGCAGGTGTGGCATGACCATCGCCGAAATCGGCAGGCCCCGCCTCCGCAAAGAAGACGCGCACCTCATCACGGGGCGCTCCAGGTACACGGACAACATGACGTTGCCCGGCATGCTCCATTTGGCCATGGTCCGCAGTCCGTTCGCCCACGCCAGGATCACCTCGATCGACACCTCAGCCGCGAAGTCCTCACCCGGCGTCGTCGCCGTGTTCACCGGAGCCGATCTGGCCGCGGAACAGGGCAGCCTGCCCAACGTCTGGCCCGTCACCGCCGACCAGAAGGCGCCCGCGTTCCCGTCGATCGCCGTCGACGAGGTGGCCTTTGCCGGCGAGGTAGTTGCCTGCATCGTTGCCCGCAGCGCCGCAGCGGCGCGGGACGCCGTCGAACTCGTGGACGTCAGCTACGACCAACTTCCGGTGGTCCTGGATCTGGAGGAAGCATTCACCGACAAGGTGCTGGCCCACTCCAACTTGGACTCCAATCTCTCGGCGACCTGGGTGTTTGACTCGGGCGAAGCCGGCACCGGCAAGCCGATCGCCGAGGCGTTGGCGAACGCCGAAGTCCTCATCGAACGCACCTTTTACCAGCAACGCCTCATCCCGGCCTTCATGGAACCGCGCTCGATCGTGGTTGACCCGACGAGTGAGCAAATCACCATGTGGTCGTCCACGCAGATACCCCATATCCTGCGGCTGATCCTGGCATTGACGCTCGGGCTCCCGGAAAGCAAGCTCCGCGTGATCGCCCCCGACGTGGGCGGCGGCTTTGGCGGAAAGCTGACGGTGATCCCGGAAGAATTCATCACCCTCATGGCAGCCCGGCGGGTCGGCAAACCCTGCAAATACACCGAAACCCGCAGCGAGTCCCTGCAGTCTGGGCATCACGGCCGGGCCCAAGTGCAGAAGGTGAAGCTCGCGGCGACGAAGGACGGGATTGTCACCGGGCTGGACATCCAGCTGCTGGCGGACATGGGCGCCTACCTCGGCATTATCGGCTCGGGCATCCCGATCCTGGGCGCGTTCATGTACAACGCCATCTACAAATTCCCGGCGTACCGACTGGAATGCAACAACCTCTTCACCAACAAGGCGTGGACGGGCGCTTACCGGGGCGCAGGCCGGCCGGAAGCAACCTTCGCTATCGAGCGCTTGATGGATGAGCTCGCCGTCGAACTGGGCATGGACCCCTTGGAACTGCGCAAAAAGAACTGGATCACCCACGAGGAATTCCCCTTCACCACCGTCACTGGACTCGAATACGACAGCGGCAACTACGAGGCGGCCACGGCGAAGGCGCTGGAGCTCTTCAGCTATGACGAGCTCCGGGCAGAGCAGGCCAGGCGCCGCGAGGCCAACGATCCCGTCCAACTCGGCATCGGCATCTCCACGTTCACCGAAATGTGCGGCCTGGCTCCATCCCGGGTGCTTGGCGCGCTCAGTTACGCGGCCGGCGGCTGGGAGCACGCCCAGGTGCGGGTGCTGCCCACCGGCAACGTCGAGGTAGTCACGGGCACTTCCCCCCACGGCCAGGGTCACGAAACCGCGTGGAGCCAGCTCGTGGCGGACAGGCTCGGCGTGCCGTTCGAAAATGTCGAAGTGCTGCATGGTGATACACAGGTCTCCCAGCGGGGCCTGGACACCTACGGCTCCCGCTCGCTGACCGTCGGTGGTATGGCGGTGCTGGCCGCTGCGGACAAGGTGATCGAGAAGGCCAAGGTCCTGGCAGCGCACATGATGGAGGCCAGCGAGGAGGACATCGAGTTCACGGACGGCAAGTTCAGCGTCAAGGGCACTGATCAGTCCACTGCCTTCGGTGAAGTCGCCTTCGCCGCCTTCTCGGCGCACAACCTGCCGGAAGGGTTTGAGCCCAATCTGGATTCGGATGCCACCTTCGACCCGCAGAGCTTCTCCTTCCCGCACGGCACCCATCTGGCCGGCATCGAAGTGGACACCGAGACCGGGCAGGTCAGCATCCGCAAGTACGTTTGCGTGGACGACGTTGGGGTGGTGGTCAATCCGCTGATTGTGGAGGGCCAGGTCCACGGCGGCCTGGCGCAGGGAATCGCTCAGGCCCTTTATGAGGAGGCCGTGCACGACGACGCCGGGACCCTGGTCACGGGCTCGTTCGTGGACTACCTCGTGCCCGGCGCGCCCGACCTGCCGCACTTCACGACGGCGCGCACGGAGACGCCGTCCACCACTAACCAGTTGGGGGCCAAGGGAGTCGGTGAGGCAGGAACCATCGCCTCGACGCCCGCAATTGTCAACGGCGTGCTGGACGCGATTCGGCACCTTGGCGTGAAGGACATCAAGATGCCATGCACGCCGGCGCGTGTGTGGGCCGCCCTTGAAGAAGCCAAGACCACGGGAGATGTGCAATGATTCCGAGCGCATTCGATTACGCCGCTCCGGCCACGGTGGCGGAGGCGTTGAGCGTGTTGGCCGACGCCGGCGACGACGTGAAGCTGTTGGCCGGGGGTCAAAGCCTGATCCCCGTGATGAAACTGCGCCTTGCCGACCCCGCGATGGTGGTCGATTTGGGCCGGATCGGCGAGTTGTCCGGGGTCCGCGACGACGGCGACGCCCTGCTGATCGGAGCCATGACAACGCACCACCAGATCGCCACGGACCCGCTTATTGCCGAGCACGTGCCGTTGCTGGCCAAGGCAGCGGCGACGGTCGCGGATCCCCAGGTCCGGCACCGCGGCACGTTCGGCGGCGCCCTGGTGCACGCCGACCCGGCAGGCGACATGCCCGCGCCGGTGCTGGCTGCGGACGCGACGTTCATTCTGGCAGGTCCGGAGGGGGAACGCCGGGTGGCAGCGGCGGACTTCTTCCAGGGGTACTTCACCACCGCCGTCGACGACGGCGAGATCCTCACCCATATTCGGGTGCCGAAGTACACCGGCTGGGGTGCGCACTACGAGAAATTCACCAGGGTGGCCCAACAATGGTCCATCGTGGCGGTTGCCGTGATGGTCCGGGTGGAAGGCGGCACGATCGCCGAGGCCAGGATCGGCTTGACCAACATGGCCAGCACGCCGTTGCGGGCGACCGCCGTCGAGCAGGCACTCGTGGGCGCCGCACTGACCCGGGAAGCGATCGCCTCGGCGAGCGCACACGCTGCCGAGGGGACCGATCCCGCGAGCGACCTCAACGGTGACGCGGCCTACCGCCGCCACTTGGCCGAGGTCCTGACCAAGCGGGCCGTTATCGCGGCCGCCGGGCTCTAGCGGAAGGCGGGCGGAGGGAGACGTGGAACTCAAACATCACTTCGTGGTTCCCAGTTCGCTGGAGGACACCTGGCATTCCTTCAACCAACTGGAAGACATCGCGCCCTGTTTCCCTGGGGCGACCCTCACGTCCGTGAGCGGCGAGCAGTTCACCGGAACGGTCAAGGTCAAGCTCGGGCCGATCGCCATGATCTATACCGGCACGGGTGAATTCCTCGAACGCAACCAGGAGACCCACACGGTGGTCATTTCGGCGACGGGCAAGGACAAACGCGGCAACGGCACAGCGGGTGCCACGGTCACGGCAGTGCTGACGCCCGACGGCGACGGCACCGCCGTGGACGTGACCACCGACATGAACGTCACCGGCAAACCGGCCCAATTCGGCCGCGGAGTCATCCAGGACATCTCGGACAAGTTGCTGGAGCAGTTTGTCCAGTGCGTGATCGGGAAGGCGGGCGGCGGGGCTCCGAGCGAAATCGAGCCCGACGCCGGAGCCTCGGCTGCGTCGGCAGGGTCCGGGACGGCTACCGGCGAGGTAGCGCGGCCCGGGGAGCCCGCGGCTGGAGCAGCCGCCGGGCCCGCCGCCGTCGGGCCCGCTGCGGGTTCTGCAGCGCAGGTGGTTGAGCCGCCGGCGGCGCCTGTGCCTGCGGCCGCGGCTGCACCCGCACCTCGGTCCGCGCCGCTCGCGTCGTCGTCGGAATTGGATCTGGGCTCGGCCGTGTGGCCGGTGCTGGTGCGTCGTTTCGGGCCCGTGCTTTGCGCCGCCGCCGTCGTGGTTCTGGTGGCTTGGCTTGTTCGGCGACGGGGAAGGAACTGAACGCCCCACTTAGGCATTGTTGCTGGTGGTTTCCGGCCGCGCGGCGCGCTTGCCGCGCGGCTCCACGTGTCGATATCATCAGGGTGGGTTATGCAGCGGCCCTAGGAACTCTTTCCATGGAGCGACCTCATGACCCGCCCGACTCCCCTCTCTTCCAAGACTCTTTACGTAGCTGCTCCCATGCTTGGAGCCGCGCTGTGAACGCATTACTCACCTCATGCCTGGAAGGCGAACTGGACCCGGTCCAGGGGCTTGCGAAGCTGTCCGTTGCGGAGCTCAACTTTTTGGCCGACGCCCTTTTCAGGCTGCTCGACGTCGGGAAGCCCGAGTTCGGGGTCAAGTCCTGGTACGACGCGGTCCTGGATGAGTTGGCTGCCCGCGGTGAGCGTTCCACGCGCGGCGAGGTTCCTGCGCCCGGTGAGCAGGCCGCCGTCGATGTTTCCTCGGACTAGTCTTCCAATGCCGCGGAGGCAAGAGGGGCGCTAGCGCTGTCTCCTTCTGGTGCTTGCCGGCCTGCCAGTTCGCGCACGACTGTTTTCAGTTCCTGCCGGAACATCGACGTATCGATCGATACCTGGGCAAGAACCTGCCGTTCCGATTCCGCTGCCCGCTCAAGTGCGTCCCTGCCGGCATCGGTCAGCGAAACGACGTGTACCCGGCGGTCCTCGGAACTTCGACGGCGGCTAACGTGCCCGTGTGACTCCAGCCTGCTGAGGGTCTGCCCCATGGTTTGGGCCTGCACACGCACGATCTGGGCGAGCGTGGTCTGGGTGATGGGGCCAGTGGCTGCAAGAACCTCCAGCGCGATGACGCCGGCGTGGGTGAGGCCGATCGCCCTGAGATTCTCGTCCCAAGCGTGTTCCACCAACCGGGCCGCTGTAGACAGCAACCTTCCGGTGGGCCAACGCTCGATGTCCGGCATATGTCCCATTGTAGCGGTGAGGGGATTTTGGGGGGGGTGAGGGGTTAACTAGTCCTGCGAGGGACTCGTGTGAAGACGGACGCAGCGTTCGAATTCGGTAGGCTGAGCCAAAATTGTCTGGGATTGGGGCTACGCATGTTTGGGCTGAGCGGGTGTCGCCCTTGATTCGGCGGGGCGGAGCTATTTGGTGGGGCAGGGCATATTTCGCCATGCAGGCGATTGCCGGTTTCTTGTGGTGGGCCGCGGTTTTCCTGTCGCCGGTGGTGCGCGAGGCGACCCTCGGTAACCTCGACCCGGTTGCGGTTGCTGTCTTCGACATTCCTTTATTCGTCGTGGCGTCGGCCGTGGCGTCTTTTGGCGTAAAGGCTGCCGCGCTGGTGAGTGCCGGCTGGACGGGCGCCGTCGCCGTCGCACTGGCGGTTTACGCCACTGTCACAACCGAAGCGGGCTGGGGCGTACTCGGCATGGGCGCTGCGAGCGCGGGCTCGCTGATCTCGCTCTGCCTAGTCTTGCTGGGACACGTGCCGACCGCGTGGATCATCGGCGGTCCGTTCGCATTCCGTCCCGCAATCCCCCGCGCGACCGCCGCCGCCCACGTGGCCTCAACACTTGGGCAAATTGTCCTGTTCTGGGGGTTCTTCCTGGCGGTGATTCCGTTCGCAGTTGCCTTTCTCGAACAGCGCTGGGCGGTGGTTCTCCCGTTTCCGTCGTTTGCCGCTCCTGTGGGTGTCGCCGTTCTGGTACTAGCCAGCGCCCTCGGTATCTCGGCGGCCGTGGCAATGTCGACGTTGGGCAATGGCACCCCGCTGCCGTCGGCAATGCCCAATCATCTGGTCATCGCAGGTCCGTATCGCTGGATCCGGAATCCAATGGCGGCCGCAGGCATTCTCCAGGGCGCGGCAGTTGGCGTCATCCTGCAGTCATGGCTGGTAGTGGCCTACGCCGTCGTGGGCTCGCTGGTGTGGAATTACGTTGTCAGGCCGCTTGAGGAATCTGACCTGGAAGAACGGTTCGGCGAAGAATTCCGTCAATACCGCGATGCCGTGCGCTGCTGGGTACCGCGGATGTCGGGGGCCTCAAGCTCTCAGAAACGATGAGTGCACACCCATGTCCCTTCGAAGGTTGTCGTTCCTCAGTCTCGCTCGCTCGGGCCGAGAGCTACCGCCCAATATTGTCTCGCAATAACCCTTTTATTGTGAGACAATATTAAAATGGGGATCAGGTGGGCGGACAGCGCAAACAAACATGGAATTGCCCGCGGGGATGCGTTGCATGCAATCTTGAACCAGATCTACCACGTTGAAGAGTTCGATGAGCCGCGTGTGGAATCAGGCGCACGTCCGGATCTGTTTATCGGCCCTTCTCGGGACCGCCGGACGATTCTCGAAGTCATGGCAGTCATTACACCGCCTAACGACATCCTGGTCTTCCACGTGATGGAGGCAAGGCGGAAGATACTCGACATTGCCGAGAGAGGAACAACGGAATGAATGAGAAGAAGGCCAAGGGCGGTCAGGACCTGAGCCCGGAGGAACAGGCCCACTTCCGTGCCCTGGGCGAATGGGCGGAGACCGCCGACATAGGCCCTGACGCCCGCATCACCAAGGCGTCCGGGCAAGGTGCCGGACGCGCCCTGCTGGAAGCAGCCCTGGGCTCGCCCGAGGCAGTAAAAAGAGCCGTCGGCAAACCCTCCCTGAGCAGCAGCGGAACATCCCCGTCCCGGACCATCCGCCTCCCGAAGGACATGGACGCACAACTGGTTGCCCGGTCCGAAATCGAGCACCGCAAGCCGAGCGAAATCCTCAGGGAAGCACTGGCCCAATACCTTGCCAAAGCCTCCTGACAGGCAGACAGCTGATTGACGGGCCCGGTAGTCGTAGATGACAACGCTTCCGATTGGGGGTATGTTTGCCCACTCTTGGCCGCCTATTTCATACTGTTGGTCTCCTTGGTCACTTTTCATGTGCTCCCAGGGATGACGAATTCGTCCAGGAATTCTTCCGTGCAGGAGATCTCACCACCAGTATGGTGGTTGCATAACGCAACCACTGATCTGAGGGGACCTTCACCATGGCTGTTCGAGTTGACCTGAATATCTCGCTGGATGGTTTCGCCACGACGACGGACGCAACTCCGGAGAATCCGTTCGGTTCGGACTGGGGCCGACTCGTTGACGCATATACGTCCACACGCACTTTCCGTGAGCGGGTTCTGCATGACACCAGTGGAGAAGGAACGTCCGGCGTCGACGACAAATACGCCGCGGCCTACTTCGAGGGGGTCGGAGCTGAGATTATGGGTGCCGGCATGTTCGGGTTCCATAACTTTCCCGACGACCCCGAGTGGAAGGGCTGGTGGGGTGACGAGCCGCCCTTCCGCGTCCCGGTGTTCGTCCTCACTCACACCCCCCGCCCTGACATCACGATGGCCGGCGGTACGACCTTCCACTTCGTCAGCACCAGCCCCGAAGAAGTGCTTGAACGAGCGCTCAGTGCGGCGGGTGAAGAGGATGTGCGTATCGGAGGTGGCCCCACCGTTGTGCGCGATTACCTCAGTGCCGGACTTGTCGATCGGCTGCACGTCGCGATCACACCAATCCTGCTCGGTAGCGGAATACGGCTCTGGGACGATCTCCGGGGGCTAGAAAGCGACTACACCGTCACGTCAGAGACCGCCGAAAGCGGCATCATCCACGTCACCTTCCGCCGATAACCATCACACAGGATCGTCTGAGTGCGGCTACTCGCGTTTGAGCGTGAGCGCCAGGCTGGGAACCGCGAAGGACAAGAGAAAGATCGGCAGGGGGCTCTTCCCGCTACACCGGAATCTGGCGGTTTCGCCCTCGGCGGCGTCGAAGGGCCGGTCGGCAAGCCATCGGTTGCGAGCCGTCCGCCGTCGTTCATCTGGGCTGGTCCAGTCGACCGCTACTGCTTCAGCGGCGCGAGCTGTATTTGCTTCGCGAGCGCGTAAGCGGTTGGAAGATCGCTGTCGCTTTCGACGAAAACTCGGCCAATGACGAGCGCGGAATCAGTTGGCGAAGAAATCTGCGTCATTCCGTTGGGTACCCTTCCCTTCCAGCCGGGTCCGCTGAGGACATAGTCGCCGGCTTCGGTTCCCGTGGTGCGTTTGCCGACGTAGGCAAAGTTTGTGCTTTTCGACGGGTCGGTGAACTGCACGCTGAAATAGCGCCCGGCCATGTCCGGTATGTGCAGGATTTGCGGCCCTTTGCTCAAGTCGAGCCAACCGCCGATGTAGAGCAAGTCGTCGGCCCCGGTTGCCATAAGGCTCCCGCGCGAAGTCGCCGTCGACGGGGACGATGTGCCGGGCACGGCGTACAGCGTGTTGACGGGGATGGGGCCCTCACCGAATCCGTGCTTGAGTATCGCCCTCTTGTACCCGTTGACTGTGAGTCGCGGCCAGAGGTAGATGAAAGCGGGCGCGCCGAGCCCCCATACGATGACCGCCGCTATGACCAGAGGAACGATTCCGTCCCCGTTGGCGATGCGCCGGTAAATGACCCAGGCGAAGACGGCGAGTATGACGGCGGTAAGGGGACGTCCGTATTTCAAGATGAGGCGGTTCATTTCACTGCGCCCTGACAACCGGCGGCAATTGGTACGTGTCGTCGAGAATCGCCGCCCCAGGCAGATACACGCGGAACATCAGCTTGAACTTTCCGGACGGAATGGGCAGCCAGTTCTGCTCGTGCCCGCTCGGAGCCTGATGCTGTAGATAGATGTCGACCGAACCGTCGGCATTCTGTGCCAGAGCGGAACGGTCACCAACGCTGTAGCGATTGGTGGGATTTTCCACCATGTACCCGACGGTATCGGTCGGGGTGAGCGACCAGAAGGCGTCATGCGGCGGGAGGTTCCCGGGAGGAAAATGCAGGACGTATCCATTCCCGCCGCTCAGCGTTTGCCCTGAGCCATCCACAGTGGCGGTCCAGTACGCAGCCTCTTCAAACACATTCACGACAGGCAGGGCCTTGGCGCAGGCGGCCCGGACGAGGACTCCGTTGCCGGGCTGGCCGCATTTGCGGATGGCACTCCAACCGTTGACGGTCGTTGTGAGCGCCCTGCCCACGGCGTTCATGACGAGGATCGCCGTCAAGAACGCAAGCACGGCACCGAGAATCAACCCTTGCACCACACCGGACTGGGAGAACCACGCGAGGGCATTTGCCATAACCGCAAACTACCACTGGGCTATGTGGTTGGGGGGTTCGCACCAGCCGCGCTGCAATCAGGTGCCCTAGCTCCCCCGCGCAGGACGACGCCGGTACCAAGCAACAAAGCCCCACAGCGCGACGATCAAACATACGGCAGCGACAATCCCCCGCCACCAAATAAAAGGTTGCCAAAGCCCGAATATCAGGGCCCAAACAAGGAAAACGCCACTCACGTCGAGTCGTGGGGCTCGGATTTTCACGGAGGCTCTCCTTCTTCCATCTGTCTCTGTCCAGGAGCGCAAGCGCCAAAGACCAAGAATACTTTCCCAACAGCCCGACGTCGGACGCGGACCCCCCCGCCCCGTCGCCGAACGCCGCGGGACAAGCGCCTCGCTTCCCCGCGCAAATCCCAGTGACACCACCGCCACGGGCGACCATACTGGGAGCATGAGCGTCAACACCCGCCGCACAGCGGAAGGCGCCGCTGTTGCCACCCCGGCCCCTACCGCCCCCGCTGTTCCGACAGAACCAACCGCACCGGCCGCTCCGACAACCGGTCCCATCACCCGCGAGGAACTGCAACTCGCTTCGCGCAACCACGCCATGCCGCTGGAAATGCTCCGATGGCCCGTCACACCGCTGGGCATGCATTATCTCCTGGTCCATTTCGACGTTCCCCAGATCGATCCCGTCTCGTGGCGGCTGAATATCGGCGGGCTCGTGGACCATCCGCACGAGTACACCCTGCCTGACCTCCAGCACCGCGAGCGCCGCACCCAAGCCGTCACGATGGAGTGCGCCGGCAACGGCCGCTCGCGGCTGGAACCGCGACCTGTGAGCCAGCCCTGGGACCAGGGTGGGGTGGGCACCGCCGAGTGGACCGGCACCCCGCTTGCTCCGTTGCTGCTCGACGCCGGCGTGTCACCCGACGCCGTCGAACTCGTCTTCACGGGCGCGGACCGTGGGATCCAGGGCGGCGTAGAGCACCAGTACGCGCGCAGCCTGACGCTCGCGGAAGCAATGTCCGACGACGTCCTGCTCGCCTATGAGGTCAACGGCCAAGCCCTGCCACCTCAACATGGCTACCCCGTCCGGCTCCTCGTCCCGGGCTGGTACGGAATGACGAGCGTCAAATGGCTGCAATCCATCGAGGCAATCGACCACAGCTTCGACGGTTACCAACAGCTCGACTCCTACCGTTACACCCAAGACGCAGGCGATCCCGGCGAGCCCGTCCAACGGATCAAAGTCCGTTCCCTCATGGCTCCCCCCGGCGTTCCAGATTTCTTCACACGGCAACGCGCGGTGAACGCGGGACCGGTTCAGCTGAGCGGCCGGGCCTGGTCCGGGCAAGGAACCGTGGAGAGCGTGGAAGTCTGCGTGGACGGGGTCTGGGAGCTGGCCCAACTTCAAGCTCCCACCGGCCGGCATGCGTGGCGCGGATGGACATTCACGTGGATCGCAACGCCCGGTTCCCACGATTTGGCATGCCGTGCGACGGATTCCACAGGGCAGACCCAGCCGGAAACGCCGGAGTGGAACTATCAAGGCATGGGAAACAACGACATCCAGCGGCTGGCTGTGACCGTCCGGGAGTAACTCGCCCGCAGGCACGCCGAAGCCGGGCCGTTGACCGTGTGCAACGGCATGAGTACTGTGAGTCCACTATCCATCCGCGCCCTGGAGGCAGCAATGGGCGGCACTTCCAAGAGCAACGCCGACTACGAGTTCCTCACTGTCTGGCGCGTCGCGGGGACCCCGCGTGAGGTCATGGATATTTTAGGCGACGCGGGGACACTGCCCCGCTGGTGGCCTTCGGTGTACTTGAGGGTTGTTCCGCTGGACCCGGGAAACGCCGACGGTACGGGAAAGGCCTTCTCGCTGCACTCCAAAGGTTGGCTGCCGTACACGCTGCGCTGGAGGTTCACGGTCACCGAACCCATCACAGAGCAAGGTTTCGCGATCGCGGCGAGCGGCGACCTGCGCGGTACCGGGCGCTGGACTTTCGAACAGGACGGCCCGGAAACCGTTATCACCTATGACTGGCGGGTCAGCACATCGAAACCCCTGCTCCGGCGGCTAAGCTGGCTGCTCAAACCCGCTTTTGCCGCGAATCACCACTGGGCGATGGCACGCGGCCAAGAAAGCCTCGCCCTTGAATTACGACGACGGCGTCCCGGCACGGACCTCTCCAAGGTCCCCCGTCCCGCGCCACCCACATTTGCAAGCCGATACCGCTGGCCAAGGAGTACGACGCATGCCTGACGATAACAAAGGCGAAGTCCGCTGGTTGCCGGAGCCCGAGGACCAGGACTACCCAAGCGCCGCAGACTACCTTTCCCTGCTGGAATCCGACCACGTGGTGGCATCGGTTGTCGCCGCCCTCAAGGACGCGCCCATCCAGCACCGCAAAGCCAAGGACATCCTCCGGGCCGCCCGCTTGGCGTTGCTCCCGGAAGAGAACGCCCACGTGGCCTCGGACCTGAAGAAGATCAAGGAGGGCAAGAAGCTCTCGCCCATCCTGATGGTCCGGGGAGACCTGGCCACGGGCATGCCCGCTCAGGTGGCTGATGGCTATCACCGGGTGTGCGCGAGCTACTACACCGACGAGAACACGGACATTCCCCTGAAACTGGCTGATGCGCCCCGGTAACCACCGCAGACCAACCGCCAGGCCCGGAGAAGGAGGAAGGTGTCGTTCTTTCAGCTTTCGCTGATCGCCGCAGTCGCGCTCCTCGGTCCGCTCTTGGCGCTACCCCGGAAATGGCACCTTCCCGTTGTTTTGGGGCAGTTGCTGGCAGGCATCGTCATCGGACGCACGGGACTGGGACTGGTGGACTCCTCGGATCCCACCTTCACGTTCGTGGCCGACGTCGGGTTCGCCCTCATCATGTTCGTCGCCGGGACGCACGTCCCCGTGCGGGACAAGGCCATCCGTCCCGCCCTGGGTAGCGGCGCCTTGCGCGCCGGCGTCGCCGCGGTGCTGGCCGCCGTCGTCGGAGTCGTCATCGCTTTAGCCTTCGGCACCGGACATGCTCCCCTCTACATCGTTTTGCTCGCATCCTCCTCAGCAGCGTTGGTCTTGCCGATCGTCGACTCGCTTCGGCTGACAGGGCCGAAGGTCCTGACGACGACGGCGCAAGTGGCGATCGCTGATATCGCTTGCATTGTGGCGCTTCCGTTAGCCGTTGACCCGCCGAACGCCGGCCGGGCAGCGGTCGGGGCAGCCGTCGTCGCGGCTTGCGCGTTGGTCTTGTTCTTCGTGCTTCGTTGGCTGGAGAACAGCGGCAACCGCGGACGGTTACACGACATATCCGAAGACCGGAAGTTCGCCTTGGAACTGCGGATCCAGCTGGCCTTGCTGTTCGCGCTTTCAGGGCTCGCGGTCCTCGGCCACGTCTCCATCATGCTGGCCGGGTTCTCCTTCGGCCTGGTGGTCTCCGCGGTGGGCGAACCCCGTCGCCTGGCGCACCAGCTCTTCGCCGTGAGCGACGGTTTCCTGGGGCCGGTCTTCTTCGTCTGGCTGGGTGCATCGCTCGACCTAAGGACCCTCGCGGGCAGCCCAAGCATGATCCTCCTCGGGATCTGGCTTGGCTTTGGAACACTGCTGGTGCACGGAAGCATCCGGGCCCTCGGCCAGCCCCTGCCGCTCGCAGTACTGGCCTCGTCCCAATTGGGAGTGCCGGTTGCAGCCGCCACCATCGGCTCCCAATTGCACTTGCTGGAACCAGGAGAAGCCGCGGCGATGATCCTGGGTGCCCTCATCAGCATTGGGGCAAGCACCATCGCGGGTTCGCGGGCGGCACGCAAATATTCGGAAGCCGCTCCGGAATCCGCGGGTGAGGGGCCAAAGAGCGGGGGGCCGGCCGGCAAAGGACAATCCGGCAAAGGCCCGGCAGGCAAGCCCTCCGAAGGTGGTCCGGCGATAACTGCCTGATTCCCATACCCGCAGCATGACCCCGTCACACGACCCATCCGACAGCGGCACGGCCACGAACCACCGGTAGAATTGCGGGGTTGACCAGACCGAGCTGGACTGTCGACCACCCGCTTGAACGCCACCGAGGGAGGAACCCGTGCGCGCATCGCATGCCCGGACGCCCTTCCATGCCATGCGTTCGGTGGCCCTGGCGGTCGCCATTGTTGTCCTCGCGGCAGGTGCCCATGTCCTCTCCGGGGGTGCGCTTCCCGTCGCTCCGGTCCTGTTGGCCGTCCTTGCATTGACCGGGCTCGTCACCACTCTTGCCACCCGGTTCAAGCTCGGATTCCCGGTCATTGCCGCGCTTCTGGGAGCCGGCCAGCTTCTCCTGCACGAGGCCTTCACGGCATTCGGTCCGCTCACTGTTCCGGCTCCGGGCTCACCAGCACACCACTTGGCGGCTGAACACCTCTCCCCGCCGCTGGGCACTGAAACAGTCCATTTTCACGAGGTCGACACTCCCCTCAGCTGGTTGATGCTGACGGGGCACGCCCTCGCCACTGCCGCTTCGGCATTGCTCCTGGCCAAGGGCGAGCAGGCACTGTGGCAGCTCGAGGCCTGGCTTCGTCCCCTCCTGCAGCTCATCCGACTGATCTTCAGGCCCGACGCCGGCAACGCAGCTGTTGCGTTCAGCGCACCTGCCGTATTCATCCCCCGCCCGTGGCGGAACCTCAGGCAAGACAGCAGACGCGGCCCGCCCGCCGTCGTCGTACCCTCCTGACTCCGCCCGGCGCCGCCTTCAACTGATGACGGGCACATCCCCTCACTTTGGCGCGCCTTCGCGCGCCCGTTGAAAGACAACAACCATGAACAAGTCCTCACTCCGCCGCGCCCTCTCCGCTACCGCAATCGCGGGCGGCACCGCCGCACTGATGATGGCCGGCCTCGCAGGCGCATCTGCCCACGTCTCCATCAACCCGGACAAGACCACGGCCAACTCGTATGCCCTGCTGACGTTCGGCGTCCCGCACGGCTGCGACACCTCAGGCACCACCAAGTTGACCATCAACCTGCCCGAGGAACTGACCGACGCCACGCCCACGGTGAACCCCAACTGGACAGTCGAAAAGGTGACGCAGACGCTGCCGGAACCCAAGAAGCTGGCCGACGGCACATCGATCACCAAACGCACCAGCCAGATCGTCTACACGGCCAAGGCTCCGCTGGACCCGCACTTGCGCGACGCGCTGGTCCTGTCCGTGAAGCTGCCCGACACCGCTGGCAAGACCCTCTACTTCCCCACGCTCCAGAACTGCGAGCAAGGGCAGACGAACTGGGCTGAAATCCCGAAGGACGGCCAGGACGCGCACTCGCTGAAGGCTCCGGCTCCTTCGGTGGCCGTCACAGCCGCAGATTCGGCCGCGGGTGACAGTCACATGGCTGCGTCCATCTCCACCGAGCAGGCAGCTTCCGTGACCGACGACGGCTCACAGGCGCGCAGCTGGGCCGGCCTGATCGCCGGCGTGGCAGGGCTGGGTCTGGGTGGCGCGGCCTTCTTCCGCAGCCGTTCCGCCAAGGCATCAGTTTCCAAGTAACGGCTCCGTTGGGTCGGCGTCCGGAACATTACGATCCGGACGCCAATCCGGCGCCGCTGCCGCGCCGCAGTTGACTCCGGCAAATGACGACGAAAAGCTGTGCGCATGACGAATATGCGAGTCAAGAACGGTCTCCTGCTCACGATGGCAGCAGCCTCGGTATTCCTGCTCTCCGGCTGTTTCCAAACCCAGGCCCAGCCCTCGGGATCAGCCGTACCCAGCGACACGGCGTCGGCCTCGTCGTCACCGTCGGCCTCGGCCTCAAGTACTCCTACTTCAAGCGGCAGCGCCACGCCATCGAGCACCGGGACGACGCCATCAGGCGTCGCTCTCTGCAAAGCGGGCTCGCTGACAGCATCTGTCGACTCCACAGGGGGCGGAGCGGCAGGGAGCGTCTACATGAAACTCATCCTGACCAACTCCGGCACGCAACCCTGCGTCCTCAATGGCTTCCCGGGCGTCTCACTCACGTCGGGACCCGCGGGCGATCCGATCGGCGCGGCTGCCGCGCGCGACGACTCCCAGCCTGTGACGCAAGTGCTCCTCGCTCCGGGGAAGGCCGGTTTCGCCCAACTCCGCTACACTCAGGCCGGGAACTACCCCGAGTGCACCCAGGCCCCAGCCGCCGGCTTCCGGGTCTACCCACCCGAGGACACCGCTTCGCTGTTCATCCCGCAGCAATACACGGCTTGCAGCAACACCAATATCAATCTCCTGACCGTCCAGGCGTTCCAGGCGGGGTAGGCGGTCCAGCGCTGTTCCTTATTGTGTCGGTGCCGTGAGGCATGATGGAGGAATGCAGGAGCAGAAGCTACCGGGCGGTCCTGGCAATTCAGCCATGGACCGCTTCAGCCGTGCCACGCGCGAGTGGTTCCTTGGTGCTTTCTCCGCGCCCACCCCTGCCCAGGACGGTGCATGGAAGGCCATTTCTTCGGGATCGCACGCCCTTGTGGTTGCGCCCACGGGTTCCGGCAAGACGCTCGCAGCATTCCTGTGGGCGTTGGACCGGCTCTTGTCCGTGTCCCCGCTTGCTTCGGCGGACGCCCTTCCGGAACTTGAGGGCACAACCGCCCGTGCCAAAGCTCCCAAGCGCAAGACCCGAGTCCTGTACATCTCGCCCCTCAAGGCCCTCGGCGTGGACGTCGAACGGAACCTCCGCTCGCCGCTGATCGGCATCACGCAAACCGCAAAACGGCTCGGGTTGCCGGCCCCGCTGGTCAGCGTCGGAGTCCGTTCAGGAGATACGACGACGGCGGACCGCCGCGCGCTGCTCAGCCACCCGCCGGACATCCTCATCACCACGCCCGAGTCCTTGTTCCTCATGCTGACGTCCAAAGCCCGGGAGACGCTCAGCGAGGTGGACACCGTGATCGTCGACGAGGTCCACGCCGTTGCAGGCACCAAGCGTGGCGCACACCTCGCGGTGTCATTGGAACGGCTCGATGCGCTGCTGCCGAAACCCGCCCAACGGATCGGCCTCTCGGCCACCGTGGAACCGCGCGAGCTCGTCGCACAGTTCCTCGCCGGTTCGGCACCCGTGGAAATCGTCGCACCACCGTCGCACAAAAACTGGAACCTCAGCGTCAGCGTTCCTGTGGAGGACATGTCCGACCTGGCGGGAGCCGCGGGCGCCTTCGACTCCGGGCCGGCCTCCGGACTGCAACCGCAAGCGTCCATTTGGCCGCATGTCGAGGAGAAGATCGTCGACCTTGTGCTGTCGAAGCAGTCCACCATTGTGTTTGCCAACTCCCGGCGTCTCGCGGAGCGACTCACAGCCCGATTGAACGAGATCTACGCGGAGCGCCAACTCATGGCGGTGAATGTGTTTTCCGCCGCGGCGGATTCGGCGCTGGACTCGGGGCTGCCGTCCTCGACGGCGACTCCGGCGCACATGATGGCCCAGGCCGGCAGCACGAGCGGCGCCGATCCGGTCCTGGCCCGCGCGCACCACGGTTCCGTGTCCAAGGACCAGCGGGCACTCATCGAGGATGACCTCAAGTCCGGCCGGCTGCGGTGCGTTGTGGCCACGTCGTCCCTGGAACTCGGCATCGACATGGGTGCCGTGGACCTTGTAGTCCAGGTTGAGTCGCCGCCGTCGGTGGCCAGCGGACTGCAAAGGGTTGGGCGCGCCGGGCACCAAGTAGGCGAGATTTCAGAAGGCGTACTCTTCCCCAAGCATCGTGCGGACCTCGTCCACACCGCCATCACTGTGGAACGCATGCTGAGCGGGAAGATCGAACGCCTCCACGTTCCAGCCAACCCCTTGGACATCCTCGCCCAACAAACGGTCGCCGCCACCGCGCTGGGAAGCATCGATGTCGAGGAATGGTTCGCCACCGTGCGGCGCTCCGCTCCTTTCGCCACCCTGCCTCGCTCAGCTTTCGAAGCCACCCTGGATCTCCTGGCTGGCCGGTATCCTTCGGACGAATTCGCCGAACTCAGGCCGCGCATCATCTGGGACCGGAATGCCGGCACCATCGAGGGCCGCCCCGGAGCACAGCGACTTGCCGTCACCTCGGGCGGAACCATCCCGGACCGCGGGCTCTTCGGCGTGTACATCATCGGCACCGAGAGCGAAGGCACCGGTTCTGGGTCCGGCTCCGGTTCCAGCCAGGCGGGTCCAGGGTCCGCACAGGAGCCCAGTCCGGCGTCGCGCGCTGCCAAAGGCGGCCGACGCGTCGGCGAGCTCGACGAGGAAATGGTCTACGAATCACGCGTCGGGGACATCTTTGCCCTGGGCGCCACCAGCTGGAAAATCGAGGACATCACGCACGACCGTGTCCTTGTCTCGCCCGCCTTCGGCCAGCCCGGAAAACTCCCCTTCTGGAAGGGCGATTCCTTGGGCCGGCCGGTGGATCTCGGCCGCGCCCTCGGAGCATTCGTGCGTGAGCTTTCCGCCTCGGACCAAGAGCCAGCACTGGAACGCTGCAAGGCCAGCGGACTGGACGACTTCGCCGCCGGCAACCTGATCCAGTATCTGGGCGAACAGAAGCAGGCCACGGAAGTGGTCCCCAATGACCGGACGCTCGTGGTCGAACGGTTCCATGACGAACTCGGCGATTGGCGCGTGGTGCTGCACAGCCCCTTCGGCATGCCGGTCCACGCACCGTGGGCACTCGCCGTCGGGCAGCGGCTCCAGCAGCGCTATGGGCTGGACGGTTCCGCGATGGCCGCCGACGACGGGATCGTGCTGCGGGTCCCGATGATGGAGGACGAACCTCCGGGGGCCGAGCTGTTCCTGTTCGACCCGGAGGAGCTTGAGCAGATCGTGACGGCGGAGGTTGGCGGGAGTGCATTGTTCGCCTCCCGCTTCCGCGAGTGTGCCGCGCGCGCCCTGTTGTTGCCGCGCCAGAACCCTGCGAAAAGGCAGCCGCTGTGGCAGCAACGGCAACGCTCCGCGCAATTGCTGGATGTCGCGAAGAAGTACCCGTCTTTCCCCATCGTGCTCGAAACCGTGCGCGAGTGTTTGCAGGACGTCTACGACCTCCCCGCGTTGAAAGACATAGCAGCTTCGATCGAACGCAGGGAACTGCGCTTGGTTCAGACCACCACGCAGCAGCCGTCGCCCTTCGCCAAATCGCTGCTCTTTGGGTATGTGGCCCAGTATTTGTACGAGGGCGATTCACCGCTCGCCGAACGCAGGGCCGCTGCCTTGGCCCTCGACTCCACGCTCCTCAACGAGCTCCTGGGCAGGGTGGAACTACGCGAACTCCTCGACGCGAAAGTCATCGAGGCCACCGAGCTCGAGCTCCAGCGGCTGGCACCGGACCGGCTGGTCCGTGGGATGGAAGGCGTCGCGGACTTGCTGCGCCTGCTCGGCCCCTTGAGCGTCGACGAAGTGGCGGCCCGTTTGCAGCCCGAAGGAGTGGAAGCTTCCGCGGATCCGGCCGCGTCGCAACTGGCGGCGGGATCGCATCTGGCCGCATCGCATCTGGCGGCGCTGCGCAAGGCCAACCGCGCCCTCACCGTGACGCTCAGCGGCGTTGAACGATTCGCCGCTATCGAGGACGCGGCCCGGCTCCGCGATGCCATCGGGGTTCCGCTGCCCATGGGAGTGCCGCTCGCCTTCATCGAACCCGTCCACGATCCGCTCGGGGACCTGGTCTCCCGATACGCACGAACCCACGGACCCTTCACGGCCGAGGAAGCCGCCTCGAGGCTGGGACTGGGTGTCGCCGTCGTAAGCACTGCGCTCAAACGCCTGGCGGCGGACGGCCGCGTAGTGGAGGGCGAGTTCCGCCCGCACCCGAGTGCGCCGGCCACGGTTCCCGATGAGGGCCCGGAGTTGTTGGAGGCACCGGAACTCCCGGCTGTTCCGCTCCGCGGGGTCCCATTGAGCAGCGAGTGGTGCGATTCCGAAGTGCTGCGCAAGCTCCGGCGTCGTTCGCTTGCTGCACTGCGCGCCGAAGTGGAGCCGGTGGACGCTGCCGCGTACGGCCGGTTCCTCCCCGCCTGGCAAAACGTATCCGTGCCCTCGGCCGGCCGTCCTGGTTCTTCTGGAGGCAGGGGTGCCCCGGCGCTGCGCGGGCTCGACGGCATCATGACCGCCATCGATCAGCTTTCCGGCGTGCCTGTTCCGGCGTCGGCGTGGGAGCCTTTGGTGCTGGCCAGCCGCATTTCCGATTACCAGCCGGCCATGTTGGACGAGCTCATGGCCGCGGGCGAAGTCTTGTGGTCAGGGGCTGGCTCGTTGCCCGGGAACGACGGGTGGATCAGTCTCCATGTGGCCGAAGCCGCGGAGCTCACCCTCAACCCGGACCCTGAATTCGAGCCCGGCGACGCCCAACTCCGCCTTCTGGAATACCTGCAGACCGGCGGGGGCGCCTATTTCTTCCGGCAACTCACCGATGTTGCCGGCGGCATGGACGCGGTCCTTAGCGACGATGCCGTGGTGGCTGCCCTGTGGGACCTCGTGTGGGCCGGCCGCATCACGGGCGACACCTTCGCCCCCGTCCGCGCGATGATTGCCGGCGGACGCACGGCGCACAAACAGCCCGCGCGGCCGCCGCGTGCCAGGTCCCTCCGCATGAGCAGGCTCGGCCGCTCGCACGGCACGGGCTTGATGGGATCGCCAGGACTAACGGGCGGACGCTACGGCTCGGTCACCGGAGCGGCTCCGACTCCCCCGCTCGCCGTTGGCCGCTGGTCCGCGTTGCCTGCTCCCGAGCTCGACCCCACCATCCATGCGCGCGGCACCGCGGAACTCCTCCTCGACAGGTACGGCGTGGTGACCCGCGGTTCCGTCATGGTGGAGAACATCGTGGGCGGATTCGGGCTGATGTACAAGGTCCTCGCGCGCCTCGAAGAAGCCGGGCGGTGCCGCCGCGGCTACTTCATCGAGCACCTCGGTGCAGCCCAGTTTGCCGTGCCGGCGACCGTGGACCGATTACGCTCCTTCACGGAGGACGCCCAACTCGCCAAAACGGAGCCGGTCGCTTTGGCCCTCGCCGCAACGGACCCCGCAAACCCGTATGGCGCGGCCCTCCCGTGGCCCGCGTTGGCCGTCGACGCTGGATCGGGCCACCGTCCGGGACGGAAAGCAGGTGCCCTGGTGGTGATAGTCGACGGCGCCTTGGTTTTGTATGTCGAACGGGGAGGGAAGACCCTGCTCACTTTCAGCCAAGACGACGCCGTCCTGGCCGCTGCCGCTGCCGCGCTCGTCGGAGTGGTGCGGCGGGGAGCCGTGGACAAATTGATTATGGAAAAGGTCAACGGCCATGACCTCTTGGACACCCCCGTGGCTTTCGCCCTTGCGGCTGCCGGGGCGTACTCCACGCCGAAGGGTTTGAGGATCCGTGCCTGAGGGGGACTCGGTCTGGCGGGCAGCCGCGGAGTTGCACAAGGCCCTCGGTGGGCAGACCCTTGTCTCCTCGGACTTCCGGGTACCCAGGTTTGCCACACTGAACCTGGCCGGATGGACCGTGTCCGAGGTGGTGCCACGGGGAAAGCACCTGCTCATGCGCTTGCTGGAGCCGGCGGCGATTGGGTCGGTCGCGACTGCGCCGGCGGACGACGCCGGTTCGGCGGCTACCGGACCGTCCCGCCGCGCCCTGACCATCCATTCGCATTTGAAAATGGAGGGAAGCTGGCAGGTCTATTCCCCCGGCGGCCGGTGGAGGAAACCCGGCCACACGGCCAGGTGCGTCCTCCGCACAGCGACGGCCGACGTCGTCGGCTTCTCCCTGGGAATCCTGGAGGTGATCCCGACGCCGGACGAGTCCCGCGTAGTAGGGCACCTCGGCCCGGACCTGCTCGGGCCCGACTGGGACGCGGAAGAGGCCGTTCGTCGGCTCCGGGCTGCGCCGGACGCACCGATCGGCGTCGCACTGTTGGACCAGCGGAACCTCGCCGGCCTCGGCAATATCTACCGTTGCGAGGCGTGTTTCCTGGCCGGGGTGCATCCGGCCGCGCCGGTATCGGCTGTGAAGGATCTGCCGGCGATGCTCGCCGAAGCCAAGGTTATGCTCGAAGCCAACCTCGGACCCGGGCCAAGGATCACGCGCGGCACAGCGTTCCCTGGAGTCCGGGGAATTCCCCGCTCCGGCTACTGGGTGTACGGCCGCGAGCACCAGCCGTGCCTTCGTTGCCGGACGCCGATTCGCCGCGGAGTGCTGGGGCCAGCGTCCGGGATGGAAGACCGCACCATCTACTTCTGCCCGGAGTGCCAGCCCGGCTCGTCCGGCTGACGCTGCGGAAATTCCCTGACGCCCCCGGAATTCCGGGGGCGTCAAGAAATCTGCGAGTCGCCAGGAAGATTCCGCGTCACGAAGTGGCCGGCACCGCTTCCGGGGCAGCCACGGGAGCCTTCACCGGAACCGTAAACAGCGGCAGCAATAGCTGAACCACCGGGCCAATGGCCAAGGCGTAGACAACGGTTCCAACGCCGACGGACCCACCCAACAGCCAGCCCACACCGAGCACGACAACCTCGATCAAGGTCCGGGACAAACGCACCGACCATCCGGTGCGGCGGGCAAGTCCCGTCATGAGTCCGTCGCGGGCACCCGGGCCAAGGCGTGCGCCGATGTAGCAAGCGGAGGCGATTCCGTTCAGGACCACGGCGCCGGCGAGCATGGCGATCTGGCCACCCAGGTGCGAGAACGCCGGGATCAGGGCCAGGCCGATGTCCGCGAAGACTCCCACCAGAACGGCGTTGGCGAGGGTTCCGAAACCGGGCATCTGCCTCAGCGGTATCCAGAGGAGAAGAACCAGGAAGCTGACCACTACGACGACGGTGCCGATGCTCCACCCGATCTTCCCCGCGACGCCTTGGTGGAAGACATCCCAGGGGTCCAGGCCAAGGCCGGCCCGGATGAACATGGCCAGGGAGATCCCGTACATTGCGAGGCCAATCAGGAGCTGGGTGATTCTGCGGGTCATCATGAAACCATGCTCCCGAAAACTGGCATTGCTTTCCATAGCCAGTTTGCAATACTGGTCTTATGCCCGGATCCCTCAACCCCACAGCCATGGTGCGTCTCCTCGGCCCGTGGAACACTGGCGCCGCTCCCGCCTATCGCGAGCTTGCCGACGTCGTACGCCTTTTGGTGATGGACGGGCGCATCCCGCTCGACGTCGCGCTGCCCAGTGAGCGCGCGCTCGCCGTCACCCTGGGCGTCAGCCGGACCACCGTCACTGCCGCCTATGCCAGCCTGCGCGAGCAAGGATTCCTGAGCGGCGGCCAGGGCAGCAGGGGCCGGACGGGCATTCCACACCGGACGGTCCCCGTCAGCGGACCTGGACTGGCCGTTCCGGAGGGAATCCTCGACCTCGCCTATGCTTCACTGCCAGCGACGGGCGAGGTGGTGCACCGGGCATTCGCGGATGCGTTGATCGATCTCCCTGCGCTGTTGCCCGGTTTTGGCTACGACGCGGTCGGCCTCCCACCCCTCCGGGAAGCCATCGCGGACCGCTACACGGCAGCCGGGATCCCCACGACGGCCGCACAGATACTGGTGACTTCGGGGGCCCAGCACGCGCTGAACATTATCCTGAAGACCCTCGCCGGGCGGCAGCAGAAGGTCCTCGTGGAGCATCCCAGCTACCCCAACGCTCTCGATGCAATCCGCGCTTCGGGCTCACGCACGGTTCCGGTGCCGATGCCGCCTGCCGCCGAGCCGACGTCGGGCGCTACCGGCGAGCCGACGTCGGGCGCTTGGGATATCGACGGCATGGTGGCCGCAATGCGCCACCAACGCCCGGCCATGGCCTACCTCGTCCCGGACTTCCACAACCCCACCGGGCGGATCATGTCCAACCTTCAGCGGCGCCGCCTGGCCCGCGAGGCGGCAGGGACGGGCACTGTCCTGGTGGTAGACGAAACGCTGCGGGAGCTAAACCTCGACGGCGTCAGCACCTCGCCGCTCGCGGCGTTCAGTCCGGCGGTGGTGACCATCGGATCGCTCAGCAAATCGCATTGGGCCGGGCTCCGGACCGGGTGGATCCGCGCCGAAGAGGACCTGATCAACCGCTTCGTGCAGACCCGGACAACGATGGATCTGGGCGGGCCCGTCGTCGAGCAGCTGGCTGCGGCTCGGCTGCTCCGGGCTTTCGCCGAACCGCTGGACGCGAGGCTTGCGGAGCTGCGGCGGAACCGGGAAGCGCTCCTCGGATTACTGGCCGAGCACCTTCCCGGGTGGCACGTGGAACGTCCGCGCGGCGGGCTGACGGCATGGTGCAGGTTGCCCACGCCGTCGAGTACCGCGCTCACCGTCGTCGCCCCGGACTTCGGCGTGCGGCTCGCGGCCGGCCCGCGCTTCGGCGTCGGCGGGGCTTTCGAGCACTTCATGCGCGTTCCGTACACGCTCGCGCCGGCCCAGCTTGAGACGGCGGTGCTGGCACTGCGCGATGCCCAAGCCCGGATCGATGCGTCGCCGCAACTCCGGAGGACCTTGAAAGCGCCCAAGGAACCCGCCGCGGTTGCGTAGCCCGCCGTTCCGCAGCCCGCCACTTGCCCCCTCCGCCGCCCAACTGGCTCGCATTTGTTGTCGTTTTGAGCCCTCAGAACGACATTAACTGCGAGTCAGTTGGGTCGCCCGGCACCCATGCGCTGCCTGGCGGTGTTGGTGCCCGGACCGACAGGGACATGGGAGGTGGCTTTGGCCAGGCCAAACTGCGGCATGCCGTTGTAGACCACCTCGATTCCCGACGCCGGCACCTGGTAGGTTTCGTGCCACACGCCGATGTCGCCGCTTCCCGCGACTTCCTTCATGAAGCGTCGCCAGGGCGCCAAGTGCGGCGAGTCCCTGTCCGCCGCGAAGCGCCTGAGATGCTCGGGGCTCTCCCAATAGCTGAGCAGCATGGTGGTGCGCCCGAACCACTGTTCGCACCCGAGCAGTCCGGACTCGGGATGCGTTGCGAGATGGCGGAGCATGGTGGGCATTGACGATGCCACTCGCGCCACTTTGCCGATCTTCCACCAACGGTTGGCCCGCATTCCGATAAGGAATACGGTCACCGATTCGCGCCCGGTGTCGGCCGTGAAGCGCCCCGGGAAGATTTCCTGTGCCATGCGAATCCTTCGGTCTGGGAACGGTAGCTCAAGTTCCGCTCGTCGAGTTTCATAACGTCGTTACGAAACAATGTTATGAAACACTTGGAGGCATGGCAAGACCCATCGTTCATGACCAGCTCGTCCGGCAGCGGCTTCTTCAGGTAACGGCCGAACTCGTTGACCGGCACGGCCCTGCGCGAGTCACGCTCCGCGACGTTGCCGCAGCCGCCCAGACCTCAACCACGGCGGTCTACTCACTCTTCGGCGGCAAGGCGCAGTTGCTGACGGCCGCCGTCGACGACGGATTCCGCTCGTTCGGCGACTCGCAACGGCTCGCCGAAAACGGTGGGCTCCGAGGCTTGGGCCTCGCCTACCGTTCCTGGGCACTTGAACATCCGGCCTTGTACCGGCTCATGTTTGGCGGCGCACTTGCCAGCTATGTGGACTGCAGCCCGACGCCGGCAGTCGCCTCGGAAGCGATGCTTCCCCTGATGGAAGCGGTGACCGCCGCGCAGCAAGCGGGGACCGTTCGTGATGCCGAAACCGCGACGATCGCCATGTCCATCTGGGGACAGGTCCACGGACTGGTGAGCCTGGAACTTGCGAACATGGACGAGCCCGGAACCGACTGGGAAGGGATCTACGCCGCCGCGTTGGATGCCGTGGGACGCGGCTGGGCAGCCTGAGCCAGCTTCGCTTCCCTTGGCGGGCGGGTTAGGCGTACACCTTCTCCAGGAAGTCGCCCCAGGCCTTCGCGGTCAGTTCAGAATCGCCGCTGCCGCTGAAATCGTGCACCGTCATGCCCACGGGTACTCCGAAGGAGTTGCGGCCGAAGAAGCGGTAGAGGGTGTCGGCCGTCCGTAGGCCCAGGAAGTGCTGGTTGGAGAAGTCGAGCTCTCCGCTCAGCCGCCCCACGCCGTCGACGTCCACCTCAACCGCGGAACCCTCTGCAACACCGTCCACGCCGAGGGCCTTCTTCAGTTGCACGAAACCGTCGGGCGCTTGCGAGGCCGCCGGGCCCTGGACGTCCGTGAAGACCACGGGCTTGCCGTCGAAGTACTGAAGGTACTGGCCCAGGGTGTGCAGGTAGAACTCGGTGTGCTTGCTGGCGCCGTCGTACTGTCCCTCCCAGTTGTCCGCGAAGATGCCGCTGTGGACGTAGTGCAGCTTGGCCCGGCCGCCGTCGAGCGGTTCGAGCACGTGCTCCAACTGGTTGAACCAGCCGTCCGGCCCGTCCATCCGGGTCACAAGGTGACTGGGATACTCGTCCACGGTTTTCACGGCCGGCCACTGATCGGTGGGAAACATCCAGGCCGAGGTGTCCTGGGTGACAGCCTGCCAGACCCGTTCAGGAGTGCCGGGCAGTTCGGTGTCGGCTACGATTTCGAATTCACGGTTGTCAGTCATTGTCCTGTTCCTTTTCTGGAGAGTGCTGCGTTGCCTTGAGTGCGGGATGAAGTACGACGACGAGCCGGTGCTTGCGTGCGCCGCTCACTGTTTCGGTCGAAGCGCCGGTACCGCCGTCGTGGTATTTGTCCACGAGCCGGGTCACCGCGACGGCGAGCTCCTCGGCAAAAGCGGCACGGTCCGACGCCGACCGGAAGGTGATTTCGCCGTCGATCGCGAAGCTCGCAAGCTTCTTCTTGGCCGCGGCCGCGCCGGCTATCAGCTTGCCCATCTCCTGGACCGTCCGGGCCGCGAGGGCCAGGAGCCAGAAGGCGGAAAAGCGGTCCGAGAAGCGCCGGGGATCCGGCGCCACGGATGCAAGTGCCACCGGCGAGATCAGGTACGACGCCGCCGTCGCGCGCAAAACGCGTTCGGTGACGTTGCCCTTCTTCCGTTCCTCCACGAGTTCGACGAGTCCATGCCGCTCGAGGGCCTTGAGATGGTAGTTGACTTTCTGCCGGGGCAGGCCCACCTTGACCGCCAACTGCGTGGCGGAACCCGGCTCGACCAGTTCCTGCAGAATGCGGGTGCGGATCGGGTCCAGCGACGCTTCCGCCGCGGCGGGATCCTCGATCACTTCGATGTCCAACATGCTTCCATTCTGCCTACCGACAACTTTTATTGTCAAGAACTTTTTTCTCGTCGGAGGCCTGGCCATAACCCCGGTAGAATGGACCGGTGATGCAATCCCCCCTTCCAGTGCGCGACGGCGTCAACGCCACCCGCCTGCGCCTCCCGGACGAGGGGCCCTGGGACACCGCGATGGACTACATGATGCACCGCTGGGGTCATATCGACCCCCAGGGCATCGAGGACAGGTTCGACGCCGGCGAAATCGTCGGCGAGGGCGGCGCGCCCCTTGATCGCCGCACCCCGCTCGAAGAACACACCTTCATTTGGTACTACCGCACGCTCCCGCCGGAGACTCGTATGCCGGTGAAGATCAACATCCTGCACCAGGACGGGCACCTTCTGGTCGTCGACAAGCCCCACTTCCTGCCCACCACTCCGGGCGGGACCTACATCCAGGAATCCGCACTCGTCCGTCTCCGGAACCAATTGGACCTGCCGGACCTCATCCCGATGCACCGGCTCGACCGCATGACTGCCGGGGTGTTGCTGCTCTCCACCAATCCGGAGACCCGCGGCAAGTACCAAGTGCTCTTCGAAAAACGGCAGGTGCAAAAGGAGTACGAGTGCATCTCCGCCGCGGCACCCGCCGCGGGCTTTCCCGCCGTCGAATTCCCCGCCGTCGTGCGCAATCGCATGACAAAATCCCGCAGCTACCTTCTCGCCGAGGTGATCGACGGCGAACCCAACGCGGAAACCCGCATTGAGCTGCTGAGAACGTTCGACGGCGGCACTCACGACGGCGGCGCCGGCCGGGCGCACTACCGGCTTGAGCCCCACACCGGCAAGACCCACCAGCTTCGCGTGCACATGGCTTCGCTCGGGCTGGGAATCGTGAACGACGCGTTCTATCCCGAACTCCTGGACAAGGCCCCGGACGACTACTCCAAGCCGCTGCAATTGCTCGCTCGCGGCATCCGCTTCGTCGACCCCATCAGCAAACAGTCCGTGGAATACCGGAGCCGCCTCGAGCTAGGCGAAGCCCACCCCGCCTGACCCTCCCCCCAAACCATCGCTCACATATGGCGCCCTTTCCCGGGACGCTCGCTCACCCATAACGGCTTTCCCCCAAACCATCGCTCACATATGACGGCCCTTCCCGGGACGCTCGCTCACCCAAAATGAGGAACATGTTCAGCTTGGGGTCGTACCCGAGCGAGCGTCCCGCCAAACACCCACATATGTGAGCGAGCGTCCCGCCAAACACCCACATACCCGAGCGAGCGTCGGGGACGGGTGTTCAGGATCCGGGGACGGCGAAAAATGGCGCGTTCCCGAGTTGCCAAGCGGACCGGGCGTATATGCTCGGTTTTGCCGGCCCGACAACCGCGGGCGGTGTTCGGTCTCGCGAAAAGGAACCACATGGCCCACGCTGAAAACGAAGTCTCGATCAACCGCCCCGCAAACGACGTCTACGCCTTCCTCGCGGACGGGCTGAACAATAAGCTGTGGCGTCCGGGCGTGAAGAGTGTCGCCCTCGCAAGCGGAGAAGCAGGCAACAAGGGTGCCGTGTACTCGCAAACGATGGCTGGCCCCGGTGGTCGCACGATCGCCGGCGATTACGAGATCACCGCAGCCGAGCCGGGCAAGCGGCTCGATTTCCAGGTCATCGCGGGCCCCGCCCGCCCAACAGGATCCTTCACCCTGAACGAGGCCGACGGCGGCACCACCGTTCGGTTTGCCTTGGATCTCCAGCCCAAGGGCTTCATGAAGCTCATGGGCTCGATGATCACCAAGACCATGGAGTCGGAAGTCGGACAGCTAGGGCAGTTGAAGTCCGTGCTTGAGGCGCAGTCCGTCTGACGCCGCTGCGAAAGCGCGCCCTCACCCGTCCGAAGCCCCGAACACGCTCCGGAACACGTCGGTCGTCTCCGTACTGAACAGCACAAATTCGACGAGTTCCAGCCCACTGGAGCTTTCGACGTCGATCCGGCTGACGGCGTCGAGCGCTACCGCGGCGACCTCGCGCGCGTCCCAGCCGTAGACCCCCGCGCTGATTGCGGGGAACGCAACGGAACTCGCTCCGAGGGACGCTGCCACTTTCAGGCTCTCGCGGAAACACGACGCCAGCAGTTCCGGATCGTTCTGGCCCGCGTGGCGGTTGGGGCCAACTGTGTGGATCACCCATCGGGCAGGCAATTTGAACCCGGGGGTAGCCACGGCTTGGCCCACGGGCAGCCCGTGCGGGTACCGTTCGCGCACCTCCATGCACGCGGCCAGGAGCTCCCTGCCCGCGGCGCGATGGATCGCGCCGTCCACTCCCCCGCCACCCATCAATGACGAGTTGGCGGCGTTGACGATCGCGTCGACGTCGCGCGTGGTGATGTCACCTTGCAGGATTTCGAGCCGCATGGCGCCAGTCTTGCACGACACTCCGGTGGATGCACCAAAGTGCGGTAATTTGTGCCCATGGACATCACCACCGCCGATGGCTGGGGAGCCGCGATCTATGCCTGGATCATCCCCATGGTGGTGGGCGACGCGATCTTCCCGCCCATCCCGTCCGAAATGTTGGTGATCACCGGTGGCGCGCTGGCAGCGGAGGGCCGAGTCAACCTGTGGTTGGTGGGTTTGATGGCCGCCGTCGCCTCCTGGCTGGGCGACATGATTGTTTTCCAACTCTTCAAGCGTCGCTTGGGACACATCCTGGACCGTTGGGCGTGGGGCCGCAAAGTCCATCAGGGCATCCACCGGGCGATCGCCAGGGCCGGGCGATCCTCCACTTACGGCGCGATCATCGGAGCCCGGTTCATCCCTGGAGGGCGGCTGGCTGCGTCGGCTGCTTCCGGGATCGCAGAGGTTTCCTCCCGCGGCTTCAGTCTCTGCGCTGGCTTGGGCGGACTGCTGTGGGCCACATGGCAGACCGGGCTGGGTTACTTTACGGGCTCGACGACGAAGCTTCCGTTCTGGGCGAGCTCACTGATCGGCGTCGGCGTGGGGCTGCTGATTGGCGTCGTGGTGGGCGTGATCGTCACGCATCGCCGGGGTGACCGCTCGCCGGTGGACGAGCCGGGCGAGCCGCCGCACCTTTAGGCGCGTCCCGGCGTCGGACTCAAACCGGCGACCATTTCCCCCGTTTGCGACGCAGCACATAAAGGTTCCCTGTGAGCGCTACGCGTTCGACGGCGTCGCGCATCATGGCTGCCGACGCGCGGGCCTCGCTGTTCTCGCCCGGATAGTCGCGCGGCTCCACGAGGAAGCGGAGGCTGATTTGGGCGACGCCACCAACAATGTCGAGCTGATTGGATTCGACATGATGACGCGTTTCCAGGGCCTCAAGCGCAGCGGCCATTACCGACTCCGGCGGGTTTCCTGGTTTGAGCCCGGTGATCTTCAACTTGGTCTGGAACGACGGCATCCCTCAACCCTAAACGCTCGCTGTGAGCGAGGGTTTCCAGAAGGACGCATATATGTGAGCGAGGGTTTCCAGAAGGACGCACATATGTGAGCGAGGGTCGGACGGACGCAACCCTCGCTCACAAACAAGCCCTCCCTGCCGCACGCTCGCTCACATGATGTGAGCGAGCGTGCGCCGAAAGACCCACATAAGTGAGCGAGCGTCGGAAGGGAAGGAACGGAAGGAGCCGCTATCCCGTGTTCCGGAGGCCGGCGGCCACGCCGTTGACGGTGATGAGCATGGCCCGCTGGAGGCGTTCGTCGATCTCGGCACCCGAAATGGAAGCCTCGCGGACGCGGCGCAACAACTCCACCTGCAGGTAACTGATGGGGTCGAGGTACTGGTCGCGGATTTCGAGGGAACGCTTGAGCGTCGGCTGGGCTTCCAAGAGCTCGGTTTCGCCGCTCAGGAGTTCCACCTCGGCAACCGTGAGATCGTACTCAGTACGGATTGCCTTGAACAGGTGGTGCAGCTCTTCCGGAACCAGCGAAGACACGTAGTGCCCGGCGATGTCCATGTCGGTCTTGGCCAGGGTCATCTCCACATTGGAAATCACGGACTGGAAGAAGTGCCAGCGCTTCATCATTTCGGCAAGCTCAGCGGTGTTGCCTGCCTCGCGGGCTGCCTTCAGGCCTGAGCCAACGCCGAACCAACCCGGAACGATCTGCCGGGACTGCGTCCAACCGAAGACCCACGGAATGGCCCGCAACCCGCCCAGTCCCGCACCGGAATCCGGCCGCTTGGAGGGCCGCGAGCCGATGTTCAGGGATCCGAGTTGCTCCACCGGCGTCGAGGCAAGGAAGTACGCCGGCAGGTCCGGATCGTCGATCAGGGAACGGTACTGGGCAAACGCGGCGTCGGAAATAATCTCCATGACGTGACCGTAGCGCTCGCGCTCGTCGTCGGAGGTGCGCGGGGTGCGGTGCAGCGCGGAACCCTGCATCACGGCCGCCAGGGAGAGCTCAAGGTTTTCGCGGGCGAGCTCCGGCAAGGAGTACTTGTCCGAGATGACTTCGCCCTGCTCGGTGAACTTGATGGCGCCTTCAAGCACTCCGTTGGGCTGGGCCATGATGGCGTCGTAGGTCGGTCCGCCACCACGGCCTACGGAACCGCCGCGGCCATGGAACAAACGGACGTTGACGCCATGCTTGGCGGCGACGTCGCGTAGCTTGCGTTGGGTCTTGTGGATCTCCCACTGGCTGGTCATGACACCGGATTCCTTGTTGGAGTCCGAGTAGCCGAGCATGATCTCCTGGACATCGCCACGCAGCCGTACCAGCTCACGATACGACGGGTCAGAGAGCAGCAAGTCAACGATTTCGGCCGAAGCACGCAGCTCTTCCACGGTCTCCAGGAGCGGGGCGAAGCCGATCTTGGCATACGGAGCCGCGCCGAACAGGTCAATCAGTCCGGCTTCGCGGGCCAGCACAGCGGCAGCCAGGACATCGTCCGCGCCGCGCGTCATGGAGATGATGTAGGTTTCGACGACGTCGGGCCCGTACGTCTGGAGGGCGTGGCGGATGCTGCGGAAGACGTCGTAGGTGCGGTCGCCGTCGCCGTCGAGCTTGATGGGGTGGCCGGACAGCGGGCGGCGCGAAGCCAGCTCCGCGCTCAGCCGCCCGAAGCGTTCGGCGCGGCTCAACTCGCCGTAGGGAGTTCCGACGCCGATCCGGTCCACCAACTGCCCGACGGCGTCGTGGTGGTAGTCGGCATGCTCACGGATGTCGAGGGTCGCCAAGTGCAGCCCAAAGGAAGCGATCGCCCGGCGGACCCGGGCCAGGGCGCCGTCGGCCACGAGCACGGCCGAGTGTTTCCGCAGCGAGGCCTCCAGCAGTTCGAGTTCGGCCAGCAACTCGGACGTGGAAGCGTAGTCGCGGCCGGGTTCGTGGTGGCTGGATGCGGACACGCGGCGGCCCGTGTTGATGAGCTTGGCCTTGATGCAGGTCAGCTTGAGGCGGTAGGGCTCCTGCGCGTTCAGCTCCAGGATGCGCTTGTCCAGGCCGGGCAGGTTCTTGAGGTCGACGGCGATCGAGTCCAGGAGATCCTTTTCCGCGTCCACCAAGGCTGTGGAGTTGGAGAGGATGGAGATCAGTTCGTCGATCATCGAGATGCTGATCCGCACGGCGTGCTGGTTCTGCAGCTGCAGGATCTCTCGCGTGACCGAAGCGGTGACGTTCGGGTTGCCGTCGCGGTCTCCGCCGATCCAGGAACCGAAACGGATGGGGGCGTTGTGCGCTGGCAGCACGACGCCGTGCTCCCCCAGCAGCTCTGAAAGGTCCGTGAGCATTTCCGGCATGGCATCGGTCAGGATGCTGCTCAGGTAGTAGATGGCGTTGCGGGCCTCGTCCACGGGAGTGGGGCGGACCTGGCGCAGTTCATCGGTCTGCCACATCTGGTCGATGATCTCGGCGAGCTGGCGGTCCTGCCGACGACGGGCGGCCGTGCCCTCAACGGTGGATTCGGCCAGGACGTCCGAGAGTTTACGGATTTTGTCCAGCACCGAACGGCGGGAGGCTTCGGTGGGGTGCGCGGTGAAAATAGGGCGCACGTCCAGCTCATTGACGACGTCCTGCAGGGCTTTGGTTCCGGCCTCGTCGGCGATCTCGGCCACGGCTTTGGCCAACCAGCCGTCCTTTTCCTGACGGGTGCGCAGTCCACGGACGCGGTGCACTTGTTCGGCGGCGTTGGCGAGGTGGAAATAGAAGGCGAAGGCGCGGACCAGCTCGGTGGCTTCCTCAAGCGGCAATGAGGCGAGCAACTCACGGACCTGGGCGACGACGTCGTGCGCGCTCCACGGGCCTGTGGCATCGGCGCCGCCGCGGGCGGCTTCCTTGGATTCCTTGGTGAGCAGGCGCACCTGCTCGACGAGCTGGAGCAGCTCGGGGCCATGCTGGCGGACCAATGACTCTCCGAGAAGCGTGGAGACGCGGCGGACATCGGCCCGCAGTTCCGCGGCAAGGTCGGTGCTGAGATGTGCAGTGTCAACCATGAAAAATACCTTCTGGCGTTGGGTGTGGCCCGTACACTGCGCTGGATACTGTGAGCCGGATTACTAATATTTCCAAAGGAATCCTACCCGCAGCCCTGAGGCCGGTGGCAATCCGTCTCAAATGTTGTCGCGGGCTCCGCCTGCGGGCTCCGCCCGCCCGCTCCGGCCCAACTGACTAGCAGTTGTTGTCGTTATGAGCCGTCAAAACGACAACAACTGCTAGTCAGTTGGGTTCCGGGAATGGTGGCGACGGGTGCATGGTTAAGCCAACGAACACCGCCCCAAGCCGCTGGAGGAACCATGAGCGCAACAGCCCCCGCAAGCAACGCCCAGCTGGAACGCTGGCAGCGTTTCCGCACCGGTCGCAACGCCGCGCTCGCTGCGGACCACGGCTGGCTGACCCTCACCTCCTTCCAGTGGCTCGAATCCGCACCCGCCGCCGTCGAGCTCGTCCCGGGGCTTTGGTCGACGGACGGCACGACGGCGACACTCACCGCGAGCGCGACCGACGGACTCACACTCGTGGAGACGGGAGCTCCCGTGGACGGCACGATTTCAGCCACCCTCCAGGACGAGGAATCGCTCATGTGGGTGCAGTTCGGCGGCTCGGATGGCACGGAAGTGGTGGTGGAACTTGCCATGCGCGCGGACAAGTACGCCATCCGCACGAGGGACAACTCCTCGCCGGTGTTGACGGAGTTCGACGCCGTTCCCACCTTTGAATACAACCCGGACTGGGTGCTTGAAGGCCGCTTCGAGGCGTACCCCGAGCCCGTGGATGTGCCGATCGGGACAGCCAATCCTTTGGTGGATGGGGTGCACCGATCGGTAGGCGAGGTAGTTTTCCGGGCGCCTGGACTTCCCCACGAGATCCGCCTGCACGCCGAGGCCGAGAAGCTCGGAGCCCTCACGGTGACCTTCCACGACGAGACGAACGGCAACACCACGGACGAATGGCGCAAGCTGGCCGTCTCGCGCCCCCGGCCCGACGGTTCCGTGGTCCTCGACTTCAACCGCGCCATCAACTACCCGAGCGCCTTCACCCCATATGGCACATGCCCTATGCCTGTAGCGGGAAATTCGATCGACGTGGCGGTCGAGGCCGGGGAGAAACTGCCGGCCGGCCGGATCGTCTAAACGCAACCGCCTAAACGCAGCAAACCAAAGCCGTTACATCTCCCCTGGACTCAAGGTACACTCTTCTTGGAAAGCGCTTACCAAGCGGTCCTGAAACGACACCGACGTCAGCAGCCCCGCCTCCCGGGGACAGATGAGGAGAGCCATGGGCACCCTGTCCACGCCCGTCCCGGCAGAACGCAAACCGGCAGAACACAAACAGTCCGGCCATGAGCCCAGCAGGGTGGCCCTTATTGGGGTCCACGGCTTCGGCGCGCACCACCTGCAGAACCTCGAAAGGCTCCAGGCAAACGGCGTGGTGCGACTTGTTGCCGTGGCGGATCCGAATCCGCCCGCCCCCGGCGCCCTCCCGCCCGGAACCGCGGTATTCAGCAACTTGGACGAGCTCTTGGCGGGAACCCCCGCGTTGGACCTCGTCATTGTGGCCACCCCCATCCAGACGCACGCGCAACTCGCCCTCACGACGCTCCCCCACGCCGATCTGTACCTTGAGAAGCCTCCAGTCGCTTCCCTCGCCGACTTCAATCGCCTGCAGGAAGCCGCCACCGCAGCTGGCAGAATCGTCCAGGTCGGCTTCCAAAGCCTCGGATCCCGGGCCCTCCAGGCCATTGATGAACTCCTTGCGGCGGGAGAGATCGGCACGCTCCTGGGCATCTCGGCCACCGGGCGTTGGGTGCGTGACCGCGCCTATTACAAACGCTCACGATGGGCGGGTAAGCGCAGCCTTGACGGCGTCGACGTCGTCGATGGGGTGGCGACCAACCCCCTGGCCCACGCCATCGCCACAGCGCTGAGGATCGCCGGGGCGAAAACCGTGGACGATCTCGCGTCCGTGGATACGGACCTGTACCGCGCCAACGACATCGAAGCCGACGACACCTCCGTCATCCGGATCCGCACCGCAGCGGGCGTGCCCATCACGTGCGCGCTCACCCTCTGCGCCGCCGAGTCCGTGGAACCGTACATCACCCTGCAGGGCAGCAAAGGCACTGCAGTGTTCCATTACACCGAAGACCGGCTCACTGTCAGCTCTGCCGCCGGGAAGCGCGAAACCGTATACGGCCGGGTGGACCTCACCGAAGACCTGCTGGAGCATCGTCGCTCGGCACCGGGCTCCGCAACCGCGCCGCTGATCAGTCCGCTCGCGGACAGCGGCGCCTTCATGCAGGTCCTCGAAGCCATCCGCACCGCGGAATCTCCGGCGCTGATCCCGGAGCAGTACGTCACCTGGGAGGGCGAAGGTGACGCCGCCCGTGCCGTAGTCGACGGAATCGAAGACGCCCTGGAACGCGCGACGGCGGCGCACGCCACCTTCAGCGAACTCGGCTTGCCTTGGGCGCGTCCAGCCGTTGACGCCGGAAGGCCGGTTTTGAGCCTGCCCGACGGCGGCGAGCTTGGCGGCGCCGCCCTGTTGGCGACCGTTCAGAGCGGTACAGGCCTTGCCACGCGGCTCTCCCCGCGGCCCTATCTGCACCCGGTCCGCACACTGGCCGGAGTCCCCGTAACTGATCACCTGCCGGCAGACCACCCCTGGCACCTTAGCGCGGGATTCACCTTGCAGGATGTGAACGGGACCAATTTCTGGGGCGGCAAAACGTACATCCGCGCGTCGGGCCGTTACGAAGAACGGCAAGACCATGGGCGCATCATCGAGCGCTCCACAGTGTCCGGGCCCGGCTTGCTGGAGCAGGAATTGAGTTGGCAGGCACCGGACGGCGCCGAACTTCTCCGCGAACGCCGCACCACCGGCTCCCGGCAGCTCGACCGCCGCACCTGGCAACTGGAGCTAAGAACAGAACTGACCGCCGTCGTCGACTCCTCGCTGGGCAGCCCCGGCTCAAACGGCGCCCCCGGAAGCGGCTACGGCGGCTTTTTCTGGCGCTTGCCTGCGTGCACCGAAGCTGAGGTCTTCACTGCCGAAGGTCGCGGCGAACCCGAAGTCCACGGCTCGGCGTCACCGTGGCTGGCTTGGGCAGCCGACTTCCCTGGAGGCCCCGCCACCCTGGTGTTCGCTGCCCCGGCTGAGGCGCCGGATCCTTGGTTCGTCCGGATGGCGGATTACTCCGCAGTGGGTTCGGCCCTCGCGTGGGACCGGCCAGTGGTGCTTGCCGCAGGCGACTCCTTGGTCCGCACGTTCACGGTGTGGATCGTCGACGCCAAGCTGTCTCCGGCCGAGGTTGCCGAGCTGATGGCCAACAGGGTCTCCGCCGGAGGCTAGGCACGCAGAAGGGCGGGGCACGCAACGTGCCCCGCCCTTTCAGACCCGCCCGCGCCGCGCCGTTAGGCGTACGGAAGCACGAGTTCCGCGTAGCGCTGCTTCATGGTTTCCAGGACTGAATCGCCGTCTGCGTCCCAGATGTCCTGGTTGAAGATTTCGACCTCGATGTCGCCCGTGTATCCGGCGTCGCGCACCCAGCTGCCGATCGTCGCGAAGTCGATCACGCCGTCGCCCATCATGCCGCGGGACAGCAGGGCGTCGGCGGCGATGGGGAGGTTGAAATCGCACACCTGGAAGGAGGCGATCCGGTTTTCCCGGCCGGCCCGCTGGATCTGCTGCTTCAGTTCCGGGTCCCACCACACGTGGAAGGTGTCGACGGCGACGCCCACCGCCTTCGCGTCGTAAGGCGAGGCGAGGTCGAGCGCTTGGCCCAGCGTCGAGATGAGGGCCCGGTCCGCTGCGTACATCGGGTGCAGGGGTTCGAGCACCAGCCGGACCCCGTGTTCGACGGCGAAGGGCACCAGGTCCTCGAGGCGGTCGGCCACGCGCTGGCGGGCCGCGACGACGTCCTTCTCTCCCGGGGCGAGTCCGCCGACCACCAGGAACAGCTCCTGCGTATCCAGGGCCACGGCTTCGAGGATGGCTGCCCGGTTGTCCGCCACAGCGGCGGCCTGCCCTTCGGCGTCGGCGGCTGTGAGGAAGCCGCCCCGGCAGAGGGAGGAAACGCGAAGTCCGGCGTCCTTGATCAGCTTGGCCGCTTTGTCCAGGCCGGTGTCGGCGACGATGTCCCGCCACGGGCCGATCGCCGGGATCCCGGCACGGACGCAACCGTCCACCGCCTCGGCGAGGGTCCATTTCTTGGTGGTGGCGCTGTTGAGTGACAATCTGGAAAAGTCGGACGGCCGCGAAAAGTCGTTCATGCGCTCACCCCGTTGATGCGGAGGTAATCGGACATGCGGAAGGCGGCCAACGCGGGATCGCTCAGGAGCCCGGCCTGGTCGGCGAGTTCGAAGGTGCGTGCCAGGTGGACCACGGAGCGGCCGGAATGCAGCCCGCCGACCATTTGGAATCCGGGCTGTTTGCCGTTGAGCCAGGACATGAAGGCGATCCCGGTCTTGTAGTAGAACGTGGGGGCGCTGAAGATGTGCTTGCCCAGTTCGCGGGTGGAGTCCAGGATGGCGCGCGCGTCCGCGGCGTCGCCGGCGTCGTACTTCTGCAAGGCGACCGAGGCGGCAGGGTAGATCGCGGCGAAGATGCCCAACAGCGCGTCCGAGTGGTGGGCGCCGTCGCCGTCGATCAGTTCCGGGTAGTTGAAATCGTCGCCGGTGTAGAGGCGGACGCCCTCCGGAAGGGCTGCACGCAGGGCAACTTCATGCGAGGCGTCCAGCAGCGAGACCTTCACTCCGTCCACCTTGTCCGCGTGCTCCCGGATCAGGCCAAGGAAGGTTTCCGTTGATTCGGCGACGTCGTCCGATCCCCAGTAGCCGGCCAGTGCGGGGTCGAACATGGTCCCGAGCCAGTGCAGGATGACGGGCTGGTCCACCTCACTGAGGAGCGTGGAGTAGACCTGCAGATAGTCCTCAGGGCTTGCTGCCACCTTGGCCAGCGCCCGCGACGCCATGATGATGACCTTCGGTCCCGCTTCACTCACGACGGCGATCTGCTCGCGGTAGGCGTCCAGCACGGTCTTGATTCCGGCGGGCCCCTCGGGGACAGAGTCCAGGTCCAGCTGGTCAGTTCCGGCACCGCAAGAGACGAGGTCCCTGACGGTCTTCCCGGCGGTAGCGGTGTTGCCGGATGCCAGCACGGATGCCGCTTCGACGCCGGTTCGCTTGATGAGCTGCTGCGTGGCGGCCCAGTCCAGGCCCATGCCTCGCTGCGCTGTGTCCATGGCGTCGGCAACACCCAGGCCGTAGGACCACAGTTCGTGCCGGTACGCCATGGTGGCGTCCCAGTCCAAGCGCGCGGGGGTACCCGGGGTGTTGTCGGCCGTTGCTTCGGGGATCACGTGCGCCGCGGCGTAGGCACGCCGTGAGGTCAAGGGCGACGTCGGCCTGGCCCACGACGTTGCCGGCCGCACCTTGTAGAGGCGGGTCCCGCCGTCGTGGTTTGGAAGGAGGAGGGAAGTCATCAGAGCACGATCTCCGGGATGTCGATGGTGCGGCGCTCGGCCGAGGACTGCAGGCCGAGTTCTGCGAGCTGCACGCCGCGGGCGGCGGAAAGCAGGCCGAAGCGGTGCTCCCGGCCGGCGACGACGTCGCGCAGGAATTCTTCCCATTGCAGCTTGAAGCCGTTGTCCAGATCGGCGTTCGCGGGAACTTCCTGCCACTGGCTGCGGAAGGACTCCGTAACGGGCAGGTCCGGGTTCCAGACGGGCTTGGGGGTGTGGGCGCGCTGCTGCGCGACGCACTTGTTCAGGCCCGCGACGGCGGACCCGTGCGTGCCGTCGATCTGGAACTCCACGAGTTCGTCGCGGTAGACGCGGACCGCCCAGGAGGAGTTGATCTGTCCGACGACGTCGTCCCCGCCCGGGGTCTCGAGCTCAAAGATGCCGTAGGAGGCGTCGTCGGCCGTGGCCTTGTATTCCTTGCCGGATTCGTCCCATCGGGTCGGGATGTGGGTGGCGGTCTTGGCGTTGACGCTCTTGACCTTGCCGATGATGCCTTCAAGGACGTAGTTCCAGTGGCAGAACATGTCCGTTGTCATTCCGCCGCCGTCTTCCTTGCGGTAGTTCCAGGAAGGGCGCTGCGCCGCCTGGACGTCGCCTTCGAAGACCCAGTAGCCGAATTCGCCGCGGATCGAGAGGATCCGGCCGAAGAAGCCTTCGTCCACCAGGCGGCGCAGCTTGACCAGCCCCGGCAGGTACAGCTTGTCGTGCACCACGCCGGCCGTGACCCCGGATTCCTTGCCGATGCGGGCCAGCTCGATGGCCTCCTCCAGCGTCTCCGCCGTCGGCTTCTCGGTGAAAATGTGCTTTCCGGCGCGCATGGCCTTCTTCAGCGTCGCCGCGCGGAGGCTCGTCATCGACGCATCGAAAACGACGTCGACCGTGGGGTCGTTGATAACTGCGTCGAGGTCGGTGGACCACTCGGACACCTTGTGGAGTTCGGCGAGTTCGCGGATCTTCGCTTCGTTGCGGCCAACCAGGATCGGTTCGACCTGGACGCGGGTGCCGTCTGCCAAGGTGAAGCCCCCGGCGTCGCGGATGGGAAGGATGGAACGCAGCAGGTGCTGGCGGTAGCCCATCCGGCCAGTGATGCCGTTCATGGCGATCCTTATGGACTTTGTTGCTGTAACAGAATTGGTGCCCATGAGTCCTTCTTCAGATGGAAAGTAATGAGGTGGGAAAGCGCATTCCCAATGCATTCATGATGACACGCCGCCCCGGGTCTGGCAATCGCTTTCCCACTGCTAGTTGGGCCTGCAATAATCGGATGTTGCTGGAAGTGCCCGAGACTGAGGCTTTGAAGAGGAGTTGTCCGTGACTGCAAGCACGCTGTCCGAAGTGGCCAAACTGGCCGGCGTCTCCCCCGCCACGGCCTCCCGGGTGCTCAATGGTTCTGCGAGGACGCCCGCGCCGGACATCGCCGAGCGCGTCCGCCAGGCGGCAGACACCCTGGGCTACATCGCGAACGCCCAGGCCCAGGCCCTGGCGAAATCCAGCACAGGCCTCATCGGCCTGATCGTGCACGACATCGCGGACCCCTATTTTTCCGCCATAGCGCAAGGCGTGCAGGCCGCGGCACGGCAAGAGCGCCGCATGGTGCTGCTCGCCACCACCAACGGCACGCCCGCCGAGGAGAAGGACGCCGTCGCCGCCTTCGCTGCACGGCGGGCCGAGTCGATCGTCATCGCAGGATCGCGTTCAACCCGTTCCGAAGACGCCCGCGCGAACACCGAGCTAGCCGCCGAACTGGACCGCTACTGCCGCAACGGCGGGCGAGTGGGCGTCGTCGGGCAAGCGATCCTGGGCGTCGCCGAAACGGACAACTACCGCACCATCGCCGTCCCGAACGAACAACTTGCGCAGGATCTGGCGCGGGAGTTGGCGCGCACACACAAAGGGCCGTTCGTCATCGTGGCAGGTCCAGAAGGGCTAACAACGTCGGATGAGCGCGTTATGGGATTCCAACGCGGCTTGTCCGACGCCGGCCAACCCGCCGCGGATGTTGTGCACGTCGCGTTCAACCGGAACGGCGGTTTCGACGCCGGCATTGAGCTTGCCTGGCGGATCAAGGCCTCCGGCCAGTCGGCGCCGGAGCAGCGTTTGTGCATTTTCGCGAGCAACGATGTCATGGCCATCGGCGTGGCCGCCGCGTTGAGGGACCAGGGGCTCAGGATCCCCCACGACGCCAGCCTCGCAGGATTCGACGACATCCAATGGCTCCGGGACTTCCGGCCGGCGCTCTCCACCGTAAGCCTGCCACTCGAAGAAATCGGACGGCTTGCAACCATTGCGGCCCTTTCCGACGACGACGGCGGCGGTCCAGCCGCCGTCGCGGGCAGCGTCACCCTCCGCAAGAGCACGGGTTCGCCGTAGTTCCCCTGGCTCGCGGCCGCTCCATCGATGACGCGATCGCGCCGGGCCGAGCGTCTGTCGCCAGTGTGACCGATGCAACAACTTAACCTTGACAGCACGGCCGCGCGGGTGTCTCATGGAAAGCGCTTACCAGATGGGAAAGCGCATACCAAGCGGAAGTTCAGTCCGATTCTTGCAATGGCGCCGCACTCCTGCTGGAAACCACACCCAAAGACGGGAAGGCCCTTCCAGTGGCCCCAACGACTTGTCCAAAGGAGGACAATATGAAGATCGACGCGAGCAGGCAGCGAAGTTCAATCGAACCGCGACAGTCCAGCACCACGAGGAAAGCGGCAGCCAGCGGCTGGATCGGCAGCGCCCTTGAGTACTACGACTGGTTCATCTATGCACAGGCCGCCGCTCTGGTGTTTCCCGGCGTCTTCTTTCCTGCCGGAAACCCGACCGTGGCGCTGATCGCTTCCCTTGGCACATACGCCGTGGGCTACGTGGCCCGCCCCATCGGCGCATTCGTCCTGGGACAGTGGGGCGACAAGCATGGCCGTAAGAATGTCCTGGTCCTGGCGATGCTCATGATGGGCGCTTCGACCTTCGCCGTCGCACTGCTGCCTACCTACGGCCAGGTCGGCCTCCTGGCGCCCGTCCTGCTGGTCGCCGTCAGGCTCATCCAGGGCTTTGCGGTGGCCGGCGAACTCAGCGGGGCCAGCGCCATGATCGTGGAGCACGCACCTTTCGGACGCCGGGGCTTCTACGCAAGCTTCGCGCTCCAGGGCACCCAGGCCGGGCAAATTATCGCCGCCGCAGTCTTCCTCCCGCTCTCGGCCATGCTCTCCAGTGAATCGTTCAAATCCTGGGGCTGGCGCATTCCATTCCTCCTCAGCGCCCTCGTGGTGTTCGCAGGCTACATGATCCGCCGCCGGGTCGAAGAAACCCCCATCTTCACCGAAGAAAAGGCACACCAAGAGATCCCGAAGATGCCAATCGTCCGCGTGCTGCGCGAAAGCGGTCTCAACGTGGTTCGCGCAGTCTGCATGACCCTGGTCAACGTCGTCGGTGTCACCGTGGCAGTCTTCGGAGCGGCCTACGCTACCCAGCCGGGCTACGGCGTCGGCATGAGCACCACCGTCTATCTCTGGATCCCGGTCCTGGCCAACGTCGTCGCACTGGCCCTCATCCCGTTGTTCGGAGATCTTTCGGACCGGTTCGGCCGCAGGCCATTGATGATCTTCGGCTCGTTGAGCTCAGGAGTGCTGGCCTACGCTTACCTGTACGCGGTCAGCCAGAACAACGTACTGCTCACCATCGTCCTCTCGATCCTCATGTGGGGCACGCTCTACCAAGTCTGGAATGCAACGTTCGCCAGCTATTTCCAGGAGCTCTTCCCCGCCCGTACCCGCGTCACGGGATTCGCGATCTCGCAGAACATCGGCCTCGTCATCACGGCATTCCTTCCGAGTATCTTCACGGCGATCGCGCCGCCGGGATCCGCGAACGTACCGCTCATCATCGGGTCCATCTGCTTCGGAATCTGCATCATCGGCGCCGTGGCCGCTTGGTCGGCCCGGGAAACATACCGCATCCCCCTCAATCAGCTGGGCACCCCGGACGCGACGCCGGTTCCGCGCGAGGAGTACCGCCGGCTCAGGAGCGGCACCCGGTAAGCTGCGCAATTTGCGGCTCTTCGCCGCCTACGAATGAAACGATTCACAGAAGGTAGGAACCTCGATGCGCGTCTGCTTCCGCTCCTCGGTCAAACCCAGCCATATTCCGGAGTACCGGCGGCGCCACGCGACCGTCTGGCCGGAGATGCTGCGTGAACTCAAGGCAGCCGGATGGAACAACTATTCGCTGTTCCTGGCTGACGACGGGCTGCTGGTGGGGTACGTGGAATGCGACGATTTCGATGCGGCCCGGGCCCGCATGGCCCTGACTGACGTGAATGCCCGCTGGCAGGCGGAAATGGCGCTCCTGTTCGAAAACGACGCACAGGCACCCGACCAAGGATTCGTCCAGCTCACGGAAATCTTCAATCTCGAGGACCAGTTGTTCCGGGGTTGAGGCCTTGGGTTCCGAAAACCGGGGCTTGTTTCCCATCGCCGCGCTTCAAGCTCCGGTCTGGGAAACAAGCCCCGGAAGTGCTCTGCCCCTTGGAATTCCGGACAGCGGCCCAGTGTGGTACTTTCCGCAAGAACGAATTGGGGCTTGCCTAAGACTTCCGGGCATGTTTATTGGGGGCGTTGTGGTTTCTTTGAGTGCACGGATAAAGCGTGGAACTGCCAGTGTGGCAGCGACCGTGGGGATCCTACTGCTTTTGTCTGGCTTGGCGGCGCCCGCAGCGGAGGCGGATACAGCCTCTGCTCCGGCACCGACACCCTTAGCGCTCATGGGTACCACCTCGAAACCCACCGCCGAGGGCGCATTTATCCCGTTGGCTCCGGCGCGGTTCCTGGATACCCGAAACAGTGCTCCCGTGGGCCCTGATGGAACGGTGTCCTTCCAAGTTGGCGGGGTGAACGGGATTCCGGCCAATGCGGCGGCGGTTACTTTCAATCTCACAGTTACCGATCCCACGTCCTTCGGGTTTATTACCGCATATGCTTCCGGGACCAACCGACCTGACGCATCCAACGTGAACTTCGCCGGCGGCCAGACCGTTCCGAACTCCGTCACGGTCCCGGTAGGGGCCGACGGAAGGGTCACCCTGTTCAACCGCTCGTCGGGAACCACCCAATTGATCGCTGATGTCTCGGGCTACTACCTCCCTGGAGCGCCGACTGTGCCGGGTGCCTTCGTGCCTGTCGCACCCGTCAGGCTCTTGGAAACCCGGACCAGCGCTCCCGCGAGTCCGGACGGGACAGTGTCCTTCCAGGTCGGTGGGTTGGGTAGGATTCCGGCGACGGTCTCGGCAGTCACGTTCAATCTCACTGTTGTGAACCCGACGTCGTACGGGTTCATCACCGCCTACGCTTCCGGCACACCTCGCCCGAACTCCTCCAACGTCAACTTCGCAAAAGACCAGACAGTTCCGAACTCGGTCACCGTCCCCGTCGGCTCCGACGGAAAGGTCACCCTTTTCAACCGCTCGTCCGGCAGCACCCAACTGCTCGCCGACGTATCCGGCTACTACGTTGCCGGGACGCCGACTGTAGCAGGTGCATTTGTTCCCGTAGCGCCCACACGCTTCCTGGATACCCGCAACAGGGGTCCTGTGGGGGCTGACGGGGTGGTGTCTTTCCAGGCAGGTGGGGCGAATGGAGTTCCAGCCAACGTTGCGGCAGTTACTTTCAACCTCACTGTCACGGGCCCGACGTCGGTCGGGTTCATTACGGCGTACGCCTCAGGGACGGATCGGCCGGGTTCATCGAACGTGAACTTTTCGCCTGGGCAGACTGTTCCGAATTCCGTCACGGTCCCGGTCGGGGCCGACGGCAAGGTTACGCTCTACAACCGCGCGTGGGGCACCACCCAGCTAATTGCGGACGTCTCCGGCTACTACCTTCCCGGGGCATCTACGAGCTCCGTGGGCATCTGGGGCGACAATCGCTACGGGCAGCTTGGCAATGGCACCTATACGGACAGTCTTTCGGCGATCGGTGTTTCGGGATTGACCGATGTGGTCATGACTGCTCAAGGTCGCGCCAATAGGTATGCGTTGCGCGCTGACGGCACGGTTTGGGCTTGGGGTATCAACTACTGGGGTCAACTGGGCGACGGCACCACCGAGTACCGGAACACCCCGGTTCAAGTCGCGGGCCTGACAGGGGTGACCTCCATCGTCGCCAATACGGACAACGCCTATGCATTGTTGGCCGATGGGACGGTCCGGGCATGGGGAAACAACTACGACGGCCAGTTGGGAAACGGCACCCGCGGGTATAGTCCCACCACGGGCTACAACAGCGCCTTGTCCTTTAGCAGCACCCCGGTCCAGGTTGTTGGCCTGACGGGAGTTGCTTCCCTCAGCGCTACATTTAGTGCGACTTATGCGTTGTTGACCGACGGAACGGTCCGGGCTTGGGGCGAAAACAGTGACGGTGCGCTCGGGGATGGCACCACGATCAACAGGGACGCTCCGGTCAAAGTGTCCGGCCTCGCGCGCGTCGAATCACTTTCCACTTGCTGGGGGAACGCATATGCCCTTCTGACCGACGGAACGGTCCGTGCCTGGGGAAACAACCTGAGCAGCGAGCTTGGTTCCGGCAGTTCGGCACCGCAAAGCGCCATCCCCGTTCAGGTCGCCGGCCTTTCCGGCGTTGCCTCCCTCGCGGTTGACGGGGGACATGCCTATGCGCTCCTTACCGATGGCACGGTTCGCGCTTGGGGACTTCACGCCGGAGAACTGGGCGGCGGCCCGATCGGCCAAAACAGCAGCATCCCGGTTAGGGTCCCTGGTCTCACCGCGGTCGCTTCGATCTCGGTCAGCTACGGCACGAGCTATGCAGTGTTGGCTGACGGGACGGTCCGCGCCTGGGGCTACAACCCGAACGGGCAGGTTGGAAACGGGACCACCACCCATACCGCATCCCCCGCCCGAGTCACCGGCCTGAGCAGGGTCGCCTCGATCACGTCGAACGGATTCAGCACGTATGCCCTTCTCACCGACGGGACCGTCCGGGCATGGGGCTACAACGGAGAAGGCCAGCTCTCCAATGGCACCAAGGTGAGCAGCAGCACTCCCGTGCAGGTCCAAGGGCTCACCAACGTGAGGCGACTCGCGATGTAGGCAGCCGGTTCCGCAAACCGGCGCGATACTCCGCCAAAAGCCCTCAAACGATCGCGGAAACCCCTGTCACGGCCCGGCCCACGATGAGCGAGTTGATCTCGAACGATCCTTCATAGGTGTAGATCGCCTCAGCATCGGCAAAGATCTTTGCCATCCGGTAGTCCGTCACGATGCCGTTCCCGCCCAGGATGGATCGGCCCATCGCCACGGTTTCGCGCATACGGGCGCTGCAGTACGCCTTGGCCAGCGCCACCTGGGCCATTTGGGCTCCGCCGTGCCGCACTCCCTTGCTGTCCGTGTAGATACCCTCCTGCAGCTGGGCGATCCGCACCATCATCCCCATGCTGGCCACGGCATTTCCGAGCATGTCCACCAATTGCTGCTGGATGAGTTGGAACTTCGCCAGCGGGCGGCCGAACTGCTGGCGGTCAAGCGCATACTGGCGGCCGACGTCGAACGCCGCCAACTGCTGTCCCACGGCCTGCCAGGCTACCATGAGCCGTGACCCGCGCAGCAGGTGGTTGGTGTCCGCGAAACTATTGATTCCGGAAAAACGATCTGCCTCGGCAACCCGGACGTCCTTGAGGACAATGTCAGCGTTTTGCACGGTGCGCAGTGCGATCTTGTTCTCAATCTTGGTTCGGGTCACGCCAGGCAGCGTGCCGTCCACGATGAAGCCGCGAATAGCTCCGTCGGCCTCGTCCCGGGCCCAGACCAGCATGTGGTCGCAGAACGTCCCGTTGCCGATCCAGCGCTTGGCGCCGTTCAGCACCCAGTAGTCGCCGCCGTCGTCGGCTCCCCCGGGGACCCGGCGGGCCACAGTCTGCAGGCCGCCGGCCACGTCGGATCCGTGATCCGGTTCCGTGAGCGCAAACGCACCAGTGGTCCGCAGATTGGAGGCGTCGTCGAGGTAGCGGTCCTGTTGATCCTTGGAGCCGAACTCGTACAGCGCCTCGATGAAAAGGTCGTGGTGGACCATGAAGAACGTGGCAATGGAGGTGTCCACGCGGGTCATTTCCGCGATCACGAGCCCTGCGAACAGGTTGCTGTAGCCGCGGTGCGTGGGGGTGCTCAGGCGAAGGGCCGCGAGCTTGGGCAGGATGTGCGCCGGGAACTCAGCTTTGTCCCACCAATCCTTGGCATACGGCGCGATTTCCGTGGCCAGGAATTGCCGGAGCTCGTTGAGCTTGCGCTGTTCCTGGACGCTGAGGAGGGACTCGAAATCGAAAAAGTCTGCCGAAGGCAAGGAAGGCAGCGAACCAGCCGGGTGTCCGACGGCGGCCGCGAGCTTGTGCGTCTGGCTCACTTCGGTGCCATCCGGATTGCGCCGTCGAGGCGGATGGTTTCGCCGTTGAGCATGGCATTCTCCACGATGTGCGCCACGAGGTTGGCGTACTCGGCGGGGCGGCCAAGACGCGCCGGGTGCGGCACCTGCTGGCCCAGGGAGAGCTGGGCGTCCTGGGGCAAGCCGGCCAGCATCGGGGTTTCGAAGATGCCTGGCGCAATGGCCATGACGCGCACCAGCGAGCGCGCAAATTCACGGGCCAGGGGCAATGTCATCGCGGCCACGGCCCCCTTGGACGCGGCATACGCAGGCTGTCCGATCTGGCCGTCGAAAGCCGCCACGGAGGCTGTGTTGATGATGACTCCGCGTTCCTCGCCACCGAGTTCGGTGGACGCAGGTTCGTTCCGGGCCATCGCGGCGGCAGCGAGGCGGATCACGTTGAAGGTCCCCACGAGGTTGATCTGGATGACCCTGTTGAAGTTCTCGAGCGGCAGCACACCGTCTTTGCCCAGTACTTTGCCCGGGGTTGCTACGCCAGCACAGTTGACCAGGATCCGGAGCGGGCCCAGCGCGACGGCAGCATCGACGGCGGCCTGCACCTGCTCTTCGTTCGTGACGTCGGCGGGGACGAACACGGCCCTGCCGTCGGCTCCCGCGGCATTGAGTTCGGCGGCGAGGGACTCGCCGGGAGATGAGTGGAGGTCAAGCAGCGCTACCGACGCTCCGGCGTCGAGCAATCGCCTTGCGGTTGCGGCCCCCAAACCCGATGCCCCGCCGGTTATCAACGCAACTGCGCCCTTGATGTCCATCCATCCTCCTCGATGCAGAACCAAAATCCGTTAATGAATGTTAACTGAATCACTTTGATTGTGCACTGGTGAGGGGCCTGCGGCCAAGCGCGCGGCGTTAGGCTGTCACCATGTCCGCCGCCGACACCCCGCAAGGCACCCCCGGAACACCGGATTGGGCCGCGCGGGCCGACCACGCCGCACGCTCGGTGACCCGGCATTTCGGACGGAGCCTCCTCTTCCTTCCGGGAACCCACCTTGCGGCGTCGGTCCGGCCCTCCAGCCATTCTCCGTTTCAGTCGTGGAACTACTGGTGGCAGGCGCACTACGTCGATTGCCTCGTGGACGCGGGGTTGCGCGAACTGGCCTCGGGATCAAGGTTCGACGGCGGTGATCGCCGTAGTGCCGGCGAGCTCGCTTCACGCGTGGTCGCCAGCATCCGGCTGCGCAACTTCCTGCGCTACGTCAACAGCTACTACGACGACATGGCGTGGCTGGCCCTCGCCGTGCTGCGCTTGGATTCCTTGGCCGCGCGGGCGCAGAAGCCTGGCCGACGACGCAACGCCCGGTTGCAGAAAAGCCTCTCTCCGCAGTTCGAATCGGCTTCCACCCAACACATGGGCGGCGGCACCTTCTGGAGCACCAAGCGCGATTTCAAGAACGCCCCGGCCACGGCGCCGGTGGCCTTGCACTTCGCCCGGACCGGCAAGCACGAGCGGGCCCAAGGGCTTCTGGACTGGCTCGACGTGACCCTCTTCGAACCCACCCTCGGTCTTTACCTCGACGGCGCCTGGGTCAAGGAAGGCAAGCTCGTCCTCGCTGAAGAGATCTACACCTACAACCAGGGCCCGGTGCTCGGCGCCTTGTTGGAGTTGGGTGGAGACGCGAACCTGGCACACGCGGCCGCGTTGGTGGGCTCGGTGGCTGAGCATCTGACCGTCCGTGAGCCTGACACTCAGGGGAAGCTCGTTCTTCGCGGGGAGGGCACCGGCGACGGCGGGCTCTTCACCGGAATCCTCGTCAGATACTTGTCCCTCGCCGCCGGAGACCTGCGGTTGCCCGCCCCCACCCGGGCCACCGCCAGGGAGCTCGTGCTCGATACCGCGGAGGCTCTGTGGGCGGGACGGACGGTGCGCACCGACGATGCCAACGAAGCTTCCGGAAAGGACGACGGCGGTTGGCTCGTCTTCTCGACGGAACCGCAGCGCCCGGCGGCCGAGACGTACGCGCCGGGCACCGCCGTCGAACTCTCCACCCAGCTGCAGGCGTGGATGGTGTTGGAAGCCGCCGCGCGCGTCCACTAATTGTCAGCGCCGGGGCCTAGTCTGGAGCTGTGAACCCGATCCCGAGCCCGATACCCGTCACTGTGGTCGGTGCGCCGCCGGAATGGTGGCAGATCGTTGGCGCGCTCAGCCCGCTCGCTGTCCTTGTCGCGGCGATGGTTGCCGCGATCGTAGGCCTCCTGTCCCTGCGGCAGAAGGCGCGCGCGGATGACAGGTCCGAGTGGTGGCGCCGCGCCCAATGGGCCCTCGACGCGTCCCTGTCCCGCAGCCGCTCCGAAGCCGAAATGGGTCAAAAAGCCATCGAAATTCTGGGCCACAGCGAACTCGCGTCACGGGAGGAACTCTCGCTCCTCAAAGTCGGCACTGAGGACGCGCTCCTGGCAGCCGCCACGGCGTCCGAACCCCGCGCCGTCGTCCCCTCACAGCGTCCTGCCTCGGTGGGCGCCGAGGACCGCAAGGTGCAGATCGCCGCTGCCAAGGCCAGGGTCGCCCTCGACAAGCGGCTCGGGGAGGACAGTCCAGGCTGGATCGTCGCTCTGTCCGCCGAGAAGCCCGAGTAGGTCCTACTCTGCCACCGCGGGCTTTTTCTTCTGCGGATACGGGGTCTCCTGGCGCGCCAACATCTCGACAAAGCCAGCGATCTTCCTGGCCCGCGTCTCCGCCTTCTTCACCGAGTTGGTGCGGTAGATCAGGGAATAGCGGTTGACCGCGGTCAGCACATCGAACATCGCCTGGGCTTCGGGAACCGCGGCGATGGCGGCAGCGAGGTCCTCGGGGACTTCCGCGTCCGCTTGGCCCACATAGGCAGCTTCCCAACGACCGTCGGCCTTGGCGCTGTCGACGGCGGCCCATCCGGCCGGAGTCATCTTGCCTTCAGTTTCCAAACGGGCAATGTGCCCCACGTTCCGCTTGGACCATGGGCTTTTGGGGCCGCGGCGGGTCATGCGCTGGAAGACGCTTTCGTCGTCGCGCCTTCTGCCTTGGCCGTCGATCCAGCCGAAGCAAAGCGCTTCATCCAAGGCCGCGGCGTAATCGAGTTCCGTCACGTTGCCGCCCTTCTTGTGCAGCACGAGCCACACGCCCGGGCTATCGGCGCCGTTCTTTTCGAGCCAGGACCGCCACTCGGCAGCATCTTTGACGATCAGTTCTTCAAGTTCAACAGCCATGGCCCCATTCTGGTGCCAGCTAGGCTGTGGCGAAAGCCCACTGACTTCATGCCCAACCCTCGCTCACCTATATGGGCCCTTACCCCGACGCTCGCTCACGTATATCGGCGTTTCCGGAAACGCTCGCTCAGATCATCTGAGCGAGGGATCCCGAGTTTGGCCACATACGTGAGCGAGCGTCGCCCGATTCGACGACATAAGTGAGCGAGCGTGCAGGAGTTTGGCTCGACGCAATCCTGGCTGTCTGATTCGTACGGCATGGAACAGCACGGGATGGGGTAGAACTTAACCATGAGTGTTCGTACCCCTGACCCGTACTCCGGCTGGCTTTCCGATGAAGACCTCTTCGAAGCCCGCGGCCGCCTCCCCATGGTTTACGTGGAGGCGGTTCCCGTACGTCTGGATCCGCTCGGATTCGTCAACGAGGTAGGTACCCTTCTGCAAGGCGACGCTGACGGCACCATGGTCCGTTCCTTCGTGTCCGGCCGCGTGCTGTATCGCGAAACTATCCGGGCCGCGCTGTTGCGCCACATGGAAAAGGACCTCGGCCCGCTGGCCTTCCCGCAATTGCCCGTCAGTCCCGTGCCGTTCACGGTGGCCGAGTACTTCCCGGCACCGTCGCAGACCGGCTTCACGGACGACCGCCAACACGCCGTGTCCCTTGTTTACGTCATCCCCGTGACGGGCGAGTGCGAACCTCGCCAGGACGCCCTCGAGCTGACGTGGATGACTCCGCAGGAAATCCTCAGCGACGACGTCCAGCAGGAATTCAGCGGCGGCCGCGGCAATCTGGTGCGCCAGGCTCTGGCCTTCGCCGGCGTCGGACAGTAGCCCGCGCAGTTAGTAGCGGCAGCGCGGGTAATAGCCGCCTCCCCGATTTGCTCGGTGGGGTTTTATAGACTGTTGGGCGGACCCCAAGAGAACCAAAGGACTTCCGATGACTCACAGCCCAGCCGACCAGCAGTACCGTGAAAAGCAGGCTGGGGCCCTGCAAATCGGGGACTACCTGTTCCTCCCTGGTGATGGTCCCGCGGAGCAAATCACCCAGATTGAGCTCGAACACGACGATTTTGGCGTGCCCGCGCTCATCCTGGTGACCACGCTCGACGGCGGGAACGTGCGGATCGCGATCGGGTCCAGCGTTCCGGTGGGCGAAGCGACCGCCATCCCGGACGTCGCCGACACGCCGCTCGCCGAAGTTCCGGCCCCGCTCGGCGAAGAGCCGGCCCTGGAGCCGGATACTAGCGATGCGCCCGACGGCGGTACCTCCGACGGCGGCGGCGCGCCCGCGGAAGCCGTTCCCGCCGTCGTCGTGCCTCCTTTGCCTCCGGTGGCACCGACTGTCAGCCGGCCGGCGGGGCCGGATCCCGCGCAGCTCGCCCTGATCCCCGAACCGACAGACTCTCCCGAGAACATCGTGGGCGCCGCTGGCGAAGCCCACCCCGGCCGGAATGGGGTCGCGGTGCTGAGCGAGCGTCTCGTGAAGGGCATCAATACGAAGTCGGGAAGCTGCCTGCGGGACCTGAGCGACCTGGCCCACGACCTTTTCATCGAGCTGCGGGATCCGGACCGCGCCCTCGCGGTGGCCGATATTCTCAACGTGCTCCCCTACGACGGAAACCGCGACCGGTGGATGTCCGTTGAACGTTCCCTCGCACTTTCCAGCTTCATTTGCCGTGAGCTCGGCCAAACGGAACGCGCGGCAGTCTACGATCAACTCCTGCAAGCCCCGGACACCGTGGAGACAGACCCGTTCAAGGCCCGGATCGCCGCCAAAGTCCGGCAGCGCGGGCTCAACGAACCGAACCTCTACGACAAGGAAATCTTCCGCTCCATCGACAACGGCAACCGCGATGCCGAGCGCGAATGGCGGCTGCTCCGGCTCGAAACCCTGCTGTTCCTCCGCTCGCACGGCGGCTCGAACACCCTGGGCGTGGGGGAACTCGATCACCGGATCGCGAACGAACTCGAGGCCGTGCGGGCGTAGGCGCTATCGGAGGATTTCGCAAGACCTGTCGCGTTCGCGCCAACGGCGGTAGATTCGGGCCATGACGAACAATCTGAGCGTTGTTGTTAATGCCGACGCGCAGCAAGTTTGGACTTCGCTGCGCGAACCGTCGCTCGTAGCTCAATGGCACGGCTGGGAGGCCGACGAACTCGGCGACGAAATCAACCAGATCTACTTCAGCACCGACGTGGTCGAGGGTCCCGACCACACAAGCCTCACTGTGAACGGCGGCGACGTCTTCGAGCTCACCCCGGTCAGCGGAGGCACCGAGGTCCGCGTGACGCGGGCGGCCCTGGACCATGATTCCGAATGGGCCGCGTGGGACGAAGACATCACCCAGGGCTGGCTGACGTTCCTGCACCAGCTCCGATTCGCCCTGGAACGCCATCCGCACGGGCACCGGCGCACGCATTTTGTCTCCCTGCCTGGCGGCAGCGGATCCGGGATCCAGAAACTTGGACTGGCCGACGTCCCGGCACCTGGCGAGGAATACTCGCTCACGCTTCCCACGGGCGAGGCCCTCTCCGGCAAGGTCTGGTTCCGGAGCAACCACCAGGTGGGCCTCACCGTCCACAGTTACGCGGAACATGGCGACGGGCTGCTGATTGTGGCTGACCAGCCGGTGATTCCGGAGAAGAGGCCCGACGGCGGCACGATCGTGATCGCTTCGACCTACGACCTGGGCGCGGCCAGCCTGGACTCGATCCGCTCCCACTGGGACAGCTGGAAGGCTGAGAACTACCCCACAGAGGTGCATTCGCACTGACGATTCACGCTCCGGGGCTGGCAGACTGTAACGGTGCCAGCCGATTCTTCCGTGCCCCATTCCGGGTCTAACTCCGAGTCCGATCCGTCCACGCTCGCAGCTGCCCAGCAGTCCGCGTTTTCCTTCGAGGTGGGTGCGCGGCTCAGCGAAACGCGCCCGCCGTCGTCGGGCTTCTTGAACGCCGACGGCGGCAGCCGTCACGACGGCGGCCAGTGCGGAGAGTTCCTGGGCCGCACCGGCACCATCACCACCCCGCACGGCCAGATCCAGACGCCCGCGTTCATCGCCGTCGGGACGAAAGCCACTGTCAAAGCCGTTCTGCCCGAATCCATGAAGGAGCTCGGCGCGCAGGCTTTGCTGGCCAACGCCTACCACCTGTATCTGCAGCCAGGGCCGGAGATCCTCGACGCGGCGGGCGGTCTTGGCGCCTTCATGAACTGGGACGGACCCACATTCACGGACTCGGGCGGATTCCAGGTGATGAGCCTCGGCTCGGGGTTCAAGAAGGTCATCGACATGACCTCCGTGGATGCGTCGGGGCCAGACGACGCCGTGGCCCCTGGCAAGGAGCGGCTGGCGCACGTGGATGAGGACGGCGTCTGGTTCAAGTCGCACTTGAACGGGGACAGGCACCGTTTCTCGCCGGAGATCTCCATGCGGGTGCAGCACCAGATCGGCGCAGACATTATGTTCGCCTTCGACGAGCTGACCACCCTGCAGAATTCCCGCGGCTACCAGGAGGAATCCCTGGAGCGCACACGTCGTTGGGCCGAGCGCTGCGTGGTGGAGCATGAGAGGCTGACGGCGGAGCGGGTGGGCAAGCCCTACCAAGCCCTGTTCGGCGTCATCCAGGGGGCGCAATACGAGGACCTCCGCCGCAAGGCCTGCCGGGATCTTGGTGGGATGCCCTTTGACGGTTTCGGCATCGGCGGTGCACTGGAGAAGGAGAACCTCGGCACCATTGTGCGTTGGTGCAACGAGGAACTTCCCGAGAACAAGCCCCGCCACCTCCTGGGCATCTCCGAGCCGGACGATATCTTCACGTCCATCGAAAACGGTGCCGACACCTTCGATTGCGTCTCCCCTACCCGCGTGGCCCGCAACTCGGCGTTTTATACGCCGTCCGGTCGGTTCAACCTTTCCGGGGCCCGCTACAAATCGGATTTCGGACCCTTGCAGGACGGTTGCGATTGCTACACCTGCGCCAACTATTCGCGCGCGTATATCCACCACCTGTACAAGGCCCATGAACTGCTCTCGCACACGCTCATCTCCATCCACAACGAGCGCTTCGTGGTGAAGATGGTGGACGACGCCCGCTTGGCCATCGAATCCGGCGACTTCTTCGAGTTCAAGGCCGAGACGTTGGGGCGGTACTACTCCTAGGGTCCCGGTCGCTTCCCGGGCAGGCGACCTGCCGTCGTCGTCGAGATCGCGCCAAGGGGCGCCTCAGGGGCGGTCGGCCGTCACCACGCCGATCACCAGCAGCACCACATTGAGCACGACGGCGGGCGTCACCAAAACCTCCGGCGCGTTAAACAGCATGCCCAAGGCCAAAGGCGCCAGGGCGAAGAGGCACAGCACGTAGCCCCGGATCCTGGTTCCCAGCATGGCGGGTCCGCTCCGCCCAAGCTGCATCAGGTACACGAGCTTGGTCAGGTCTTCCTGCTGGCGGAAGGCTCGTCGCAGCATCCCCGCGCCCAAACCGCCTCCCGCCGCCGCACCCAGGACGAGGAGCTCCACCCGGAAGCCGCCCGCCAGCACGAAGAATCCGGCAGCCGCCGTCGTCCACAAACCCATCAGCATGACCGGCAGCGCGACGTGGACCCAGCGCGAAGCTGTCCTCGAAATCGGGAGGAGGGCGTCGAGGCTGGGGGCCATGCGCAATTGCCAAAGGGGCCCTGCCGCCGCTGTGGACGAGAAGATCGCCGCGGCAAGCAGCACGGGAAGCAGGATGACGGGCGAATCGAACGTCCGGACCAGCCCGGTCAGGGGAACGACGGCGAGACCCAGGCCCCAGCGCCACAGCCGGCCGGGTTGCCGGGCGAGTACAGTTGCCTCCGCGTGGAAGAGCGCGCCTGCTGCGGTGCTGGGCGTGCCGGGGAGCTTGACCCGGCTCCGTTTGCCGCCGCTGGAAAGCGAGGCACTGAGTTCCCCGGTGTCCATGAGCGTCAGTGCAGCCTGAACATGTCCCCTCGCGGACCCGGCTTTGAGCAGCGATGTCGTGCGGACGCTGGAAAGCTTGTTCCGCATCCCGAGCGCCGCCGCAACCAAAGCGACAGCAGGGGCAACGGCGAAGATCCAGTTCCCCTGCAGCGTCCCGAACAGCATCGCGCCGAGTGCGGCCGAAGCAGCCGCCAACAGCCAGTTCATCGGCCTACCTTGCCCGGCCGCCGCCCGTGAACGCGTCTGGGCGAACGCGGCCAGCGCGAGAATAGCGGCACCTGTCAGTGCCCCTGCCAGGACCCGTCCGGCAAACACCATCGCGTTCGAACCGCTGATGACTGCTACCGGGATGGTGGCGAGGGCTCCGACGACGGCGGCAGCCGAGACTGCGCGACGCAGTCCTCGGGCTAGAAGCGGCTCGCGGTCGATAGCCAGCGAGTACCACCAGTGCCGCTGATTCGCCGTGATGGCCAGTGGCCCGAGCCTGCCCGCCACCCAATAGGCCGCGAGGCCCAAGAGCCCGAACCCAACCACCAGGCCGTATTCAACGGGGACCACGCCGTAGCCGACCGAAATCAGGTGGCCGCCGAAGCCATGCTCCGCTGCGGCAGTGAGCCCGTTGAGGAGGCCAATCGCGTAAATCAGGCCGACGCCGAACGTCAGGAATTGGATGTACAGTTCGTTGAGCCTGGAGAGCAAGGACTGGCCCCGCGGGCGAATCACCTTTCGAGTGGCACGCTCGGGGTCGAAATCCACGAACTCCGGCTGCGCTACGGCAGCAGTGGACATGCTCACCGGCGAATCCTTGCCACAGCCTCGTCCGTACTGACCACGCGCGCACCGCCGTCGTCGACTATTACCGCCCGGGTGCACGCCGCTTGGGCGACGTCCGCATCGTGGGTGACCATGACGACGGCGGCACTCTTCTTGGCAGTCCGGGCGATCCGCTGCGCAAGCAGGCCGCGCATGCGGGTATCGAGCCGCTGTTCCGGTTCGTCCAGGACAAGCAGTTCGAAGGGCCGGATGAATGCCGAGGCGAGGAGGAGTTTGCGGCGCTGTCCGGAGGAAAGCTGATCGGGAAAGGCATCGGCGGCGGTTTGAAGCTCGAAGAAGCCGATCTCTTCCTCCACAGCCCCGTCGGGGTTGGCGAGGCCATGCCCACGGGCCACCAAGGAAAGGTGCTCACGGACCGTGAGTGAATCGAAGTAGGCATCCTCATCCAGCAGCACCGAGACCTTGCTGCGGAAGAGGGCCGAGCGGTCGTCCGGCATCAAGCCAAGAACGTGGGCATCGCCCTCAATGGCGGCCTGGGCGCCAATCATCGTGCGCAGCAGGGTGGACTTGCCGGCACCGTTTTCGCCCACCATCCCGAGCACTTGCCCGGAGAAAACCTCGACGTCGAGCGGCCCGCACACAGCATGCTCGCCATAGCCTGCAACAAGATTCTCGGCCGTCAGAACGGCGCTTCCCAGCTTCATCCTCTGAAACTACCGGACTTCCCTGCGGTTCCCCTGAGCCGACGGCCGGACGCCCGCTCACATAAATGCCGTCCCGGCCCGACGCTCGCTCACATAAATCGCGTCCCGGCCCGACGCGCGCTCACATAAATCGCGTCCCGGCCGGACGCCCGCTCACATAAATCGCGTCCCGGCCCGACGCCCGCTCACATAAATGCCGTCCTGGATTTCCTGCTCAGGCCCAGTAGCTGGGCTCGCGCTTCTTGATCCAGCCAATGACCAAGGACGTCACCGGCACGAGGATGTACTGGACACCGACCTTGTACACGAAGCCAACCAGCACGTAGTTGACGAAGCTTCCGAAGTCCGTAATGCCAATGACCGACGCCGCGATGCTGCAGAAGATAAGCGTGTCCACGAATTCGCCGACCCCGGACGAGCCCATGAGCCGGGCCCAGAGAGTTCTCTCACCCGAACGGGCTTTCATCTTCACCAGGATCAGGGAGTTGATTGTCTGGCCGGCCAGGAATGCGAGAAGGGAAGCAAGGACGATCTGGGGAACCGGCCCCAGTGCGCCTTCGATGGCGGCCTGCTTGGCGTTGCCATAGTCGTCATTGAAACCCGGCAGCGCGATGATGATCCAGTAGCAGAGCGATGCGAATGCTGACAGCGCGAACGAGGTGATGATCGCTTTGCGGGCAACCTTGAATCCATAGATCTCGCTCATGACATCGCCAAGAATGTAGGCAAGCGGGAAGAGGAAGAATCCGCCATCGGTGATGATCGGACCGAAGACGACGCCTTTGGCAGCGCCAATATTGGACAGGATCAGCACGACGGCCATGCATGCCAGCATGATGCCAAAGTACGGGGAGCCTATCGACGCGAAGCGCGGCGCGGGTTTACTGAGGGTCTGGGATTCTGGTGCTGACGTCATAGCTTGTCCGTTCATAGTGGTTCGCGCAGGCGGCTGGAGTAAGCACGGCGCCCCGCTGTATTAGCACTGGTGGTGGACCCGCCTGCAAAACCGCGGAGCCTCCCCCATTCTCGCATCGGGGAATCGAGAATTGTCAGGCAAACTCGCCACCGCCGACGACGCGTGTCACCCCAGGTGAGCGAGCGTCCGGCCCAAACCCGACATAGGTGAGCGAGCGTCCGGCCAAAACCCGACATAGGTGAGCGAGCGTCCGGCCCAAACCCGACATAAGTGAGCGAGCGTCGGGGTCGCCCCGGACCCGTTCGACCCCCTCTGGCGGGGCGGCGCGGGGTACGGCAAGCTTGGTCGAAGACCAGCAGAGCGGCGGGATACGGAACGGAGCGAGGGACGCACATGGCAGCGAACTTTGACACGGTGGACGACTACATCGCGGCGCAACCCGGCGAGGTCCAACCCATCCTTCACGAGATCCGACGGCGGGCCCTGGCAGCAGTGCCCGGAGCCGCGGACAGGATCAGTTACGGGATCCCCACCATCACGCTCGACGGCCACTACGTCGTGTATTTCGCGGCGTGGAAGCACCACATTTCCGTCTATCCAGTGCCCGACGGCGGCGAGGACTTCGAGCGCGAAATCGCCCCGTTCCGGGCGGCCAAGGGGACGTTAAAATTCCCCCTCGGGAAGCCTATGCCGTACGAGATCATCGAAGAGGTGGCGACGCTGCTGTCTGAGCGCGAGAGGCGACGGGGCGGGTACTGACAATCGGCCTGGGCAGGGGTACGGTACAGCCATGCGCCGCGATGAGCTTGAGCACGCCATCCGGGCCGCCACGGATGTCATCCACGGCGACCGGGTGATCGTGATCGGCAGCCAGTCCATTCTGGGATCGTTCACGGAGGACCAATTACCTGCCACGATCACTATGTCGGATGCCGTCGACATCGCGCCGTTTTCCGACGACGACGCCGGCACGCTCGCGGACAGCATCGACTCTGTGCTTGGCGAGTGGTCGCCTTTCCACAAGGAGTTCGGGTTCTATGTACAAGCGGCCGAAAGGGAGACCGCGGTGCTCCCGGAGGACTGGGAGTACCGCCTGGTCGGCGTGCGCAACGAGGCGACCCGGAACAGCACCGGGCTTTGCCTGGACCCTTACGATCTCTGCGCGGCGAAGCTCATTGCTGCACGCCCCAAGGACCACGCGTTCGTTCTTGCACTCATCGAGTCATCCCTCATCGAGCGCGTCCGGCTCGTGGACAGAATCAGGCTGATAGACCCATCCGAGCCTCGACGGGATGCGGCTTTGTCTTGGGCCATGTCCGTTTGACCCGGCCCCGGCCGGCCCGAACCCGTCCGAAACCGAAGGAGCTAGGTAATGACCAAGGTAGTGGCGTTCATGTCGATGTCCCTCGACGGCTACGTGGCGGATCTCGAGGACGGCGTTGACGAGGTCTTCGACTGGTACTTCGCCGGCGACGTCGACGTCCCTACCTTCAACCCGGGCTTCACGTTCCATGTTTCCGAAGCGAGCGCTGAATACCTACGGGCTTTGATGGGCGAGGTAGGCGCGATGCTCACCGGGAGACGCACCTCCGACCGCGCCGACGCTTGGGGCGGCCAGCACCCGTTCGGCGTGCCCGCGTATGTGGTGACGCATCAGATGCCGGAGGGGTGGCCCCGCCCCGACACGGCGGTGCATTTCGTCACCGACGGACTGGAAAGCGCCGTCGCGCAGGCAAAGGCCGCTGCCGGCGACAAGATCGTCGGCATGCACGGGCCGGACACCATTCGGCAGTGCCTCGATGCCGGCCTGCTGGACGAAATCCGCGTCGATCTGATTCCGCTGCTGCTCGGATCCGGTATCCGGATGTTCGACCGCGTTGGGAACGCGCCGCTCACTTTGGGCAACCCGACCGTCGTCGAGGGTGTGGGTGTCACGCACTTGAGCTACCCGGTCCTCAAGGAGTAGACCCCAAAAGCCCCGCACGAAACTACCCCGAGTGCGCCTCCAGGAACGCGTACACCTCGGTTTCGTCGACGCCGGGGAACGCGCCCGGCGGCATGGCGGCCAGCAGGTGCGAGTGGGCGCGGGCGGACGGCCAGGCGTTGCCTGCCCAGGATGAAGCCAACGACGCCGGCGGGCGCTTGCAGCAGTTCGGGTCCGGACACGTCGAGGTAGCCCGCGCCGTCGTCTCCCTCCCGCGGAACCACTTCACGTGCTGGTACGGCACGCCGATGCTGAGCGAGAACTCGCCAGCCGCGGAACGCTCCGTGCGTGCCGTGCACCAGTAGGTGCCGGAGACGGTATCGGTATACTGGCTGTAGGCGCTGAACTTGTCCGGAACGTCGAACACGGCACGCGAAGTCCAGGCTTTGCACGCCGGTTGGCCCTCAATGGCGCCGGTATGGTCCTGGGGGAAGGCCACGCCGTCGTTCTCGTAGGCCTTGTAGATGATGCCGCTCTGGTGTGTCTTCTGGAAGTGGGTGGTGATGCCCAGGTGTTTCGTCGCGAGGTTGGTGAAGCGGTGTGCAGCGGTTTCGTAGGAGACGGCGAAGGCGTCGCGGATGTCCTCCACCGCGATCTCCTTGGCGGCCTTCGCCTTCTGGAGGAACTCCAGGGTGGCGTGTTCGGGCAGGAGGAGCGCCGCGGCGAAGTAGTTGGTCGCGACCCGCTGCGCCAGGAAGTCGCCGTAGTTCTTGGGCGTCTCGTGTCCCAGGACGTAATGGCCGAGGGCTTGCAGGAGGACCGAACGGGGATCGTGGTCCTGCCGTTGGCTCTGCGTGAGATAAATTCGGTGATTCTTAAGATCGGTCACTGAACGGGTGGAATGGGGCAGGTCGCCCACGTGGTGAAGCGTGAATCCGAGGTGGTCCGCGATGTCGGCAATGACGTGCTGGCTCAAGGGACCCGTCGTGTAGCCAACGCCTTTGAGGACCTTCTGCGCTTCGGCTTCGTACTCCGGAAAATAGTTGCCCCGTTCGCGCATCATGGCACGCAGTTCACCGTTCGCGCGCCGCGCTTCTTCCGGCGTCGCGACCTGCTCGTTGAGCTTGCGTTCAAGCTCCTGGAGGAGGCCCACTTGCGATTCGAGAACATCGAGCGGAAGCCGCGAGCTGACGCGGATTTTCGGCAGATTCAGCGACTCGTACAAGGGCCCGCGCTGGTACCGTTCCAGTTCGATTTCCAGGGCCGCGCGACGGCTGGGCGGTTCCGCTCCGAGCAACTGGTCGATGCCGACATTCAGCGCCGCCGCGAGCTGCTTCAGCAGGCCCAGTTTGGGCTCGCGCTTGCCGTTCTCAATGAGGCTCAGCTGGCTCGGGGCGGTCCCGACGGCGGCACTCACGTCGTCGAGGGTCAGTCCGGCCTGCTTGCGCAGATACCGCACGCGGCGGCCCAGGCTGATGACGTCCAGTTCGGCGGTGGAAGCGGACGACGACGGCGGCGGTACTTCGCGGTTCCAGCTCACAGGTGGCATTTCTTGAGGATACGCGAAGAAGTGCATTTCTTTCCATGGTTTTTATCTAGAAAGCCTCTTGGAAGTGCTGAAAAGTAATAACCACGAAGTCCCGGTCGATCTGAAATGCAAAGGCGCAGCGAAGATCGGCCGGGGCGACATACACAGCAAAACGCCACAGTAGCGTCAAAGGAGACAGAACAATGACCGCAGCATTTGAACCAGGGCAGCCCACCTCCGCTCAGCAGCAGGCCGCCGCACTGGAGCTCGAATGGGCTGCCAACCCGCGTTGGGAAGGCGTCACCCGCGATTACTCGGCCACCGACGTCGTCCGCCTCCGCGGCCGCGTCTCCGAAGAACACACCCTGGCCAGGCGCGGCTCCGAGAAGCTGTGGAAGCAGCTCACGGAAGAGGCTAAGACCGGCGGTTACACCAACGCCCTCGGTGCGCTGACCGGCAACCAGGCGGTGCAGCAGGTCAAGGCCGGGCTGCGGGCCATCTACCTTTCCGGATGGCAGGTCGCGGCCGACGCCAACAACTCCGGCCACACCTACCCGGACCAGTCGCTGTACCCGGCGAACTCGGTCCCCACCGTCGTCCGCCGCATCAACAACGCCCTGCTCCGCGCCGACCAGATCGAATTCTCCGAAGGCATCCAGACCGTCGAGGACTGGCTGGTCCCGATCGTCGCCGACGCCGAAGCCGGTTTCGGCGGCCCGCTGAACGCCTACGAACTCATGAAATCCATGATCCAGGCCGGCGCCGCGGGCGTGCACTGGGAAGACCAGCTCGCGTCCGAGAAGAAGTGCGGCCACCTCGGCGGCAAGGTGCTCATCCCCACCCAACAGCACGTCCGGACCCTGAACGCCGCCCGCCTCGCGGCCGACGTCGCGGGCACACCGTCGGTGATCATCGCCCGCACCGACGCCGAGGCAGCCACCCTGATCACCTCCGACGTCGACGAGCGCGATCAGGAATTCATCCTCCGCGAAGGGGGACAGCCGGTCCGCACCGCGGAGGGCTTCTACAAGGTCCGCAACGGCATCGAACCCTGCATCGCCCGCGCCAAGGCCTACGCCCCCTATTCGGACCTCATCTGGATGGAAACGGGCACTCCGGACCTCGAACTCGCCCGCAAGTTCGCCGAGTCCGTCAAGTCCGAGTTCCCGGACCAGATGCTCTCCTACAACTGCTCCCCGTCGTTCAACTGGCGCAAGCACCTGGACGACGCCACCATCGCGAAGTTCCAGCGTGAACTCGGCGCCATGGGCTTCACCTTCCAGTTCATCACCCTGGCCGGCTTCCACGCCCTGAACTACTCGATGTTCGACCTCGCCCACGGCTACGCCCGCGACGGCATGAGCGCCTACGTCGAACTCCAGGAAAAGGAATTCGCCTCCGAGTCCCGCGGCTACACCGCAACCAAGCACCAGCGCGAAGTCGGCACCGGCTACTTCGACGACATCGCTACCGCGCTCAACCCGAACGCATCCACCCTGGCCCTGGTGGGATCCACCGAAGAAGGCCAGTTCCACTAACCTCCCGACGGCGGGCCGCTGCCCCAGCGGTGCGGCCGACAAAGGCAATCCTCCGCGTGCTATTCCCCATCCCCGTCCTGTGGCCTCGCAAAGCTCGGCCGAGGACGGGGACAGGGCCCCTTTTACGCACGCTTCCGGATCACCTTCGCCGACTTTGCGGCGCTTGGCGACTGGCGCACGAGGCCGAAGAGTCCGGTATTGCGGCAGCCTGCGTAAAAGGGGCCCCGTTTCCGGGTCCGTCCTCGCTCAGCGAGGTCGGACCCGGAAACGGGGAATAGCAGGCAGAGCAATGCCGGTCCGAAGGCCGGAGCCAGCCACGCACCGTATCGAACCCAGCTAGGCCCGCCGTCGAACATTGCTTCTCTGAGGAGAGATTGAGATGAACAGCTTCACCGACAATTACACGATCAACGGCATCACGCTGACCGCCCAGCCCATTCACCGGCAGAACGAGGTCCTTACCCCGGACGCCCTGGAATTCGTGGCAGCCCTGCACCGCGCGACGGCGGAGCGCCGCCAGGAGCTGATGCAGGCAAGGCACGCCCGCCGCGGCCAGATCGCGAGCGGACAGGATCCGCGGTTCCTCCCGGAGACGGCGGGCATCCGGAATGATCCGAACTGGCGGGTCGCTCCCCCGGCACCGGGCTTGGAAGACCGACGCGTGGAGATCACCGGGCCGGTTGACCGGAAGATGACCATCAACGCGCTGAACTCCGGCGCCAAGGTGTGGCTGGCCGACATGGAAGACTCCTCCACCCCCACGTGGCGCAACGTCATCCAGGGCCAGCTGAACCTCACCGATGCCCTGGAACGCCGCATCGACTTCACCTCACCGGAGGGCAAGGAGTACAAGCTCCGTGCCGCCGAGGAACTGCCGACCATCGTGGTGCGGCCGCGCGGCTGGCACCTGCCGGAGAAGCACATGCTCATCGACGGGAAGCCCGTTGCCGGTGGCGTGGTCGATTTCGGCCTGTTCTTCTTCCACAACGCCCGGCGCCTGCTGGCACAGGGCAAGGGCCCGTACTTCTACCTGCCCAAGATCGAGAACCACCTCGAGGCCCGGCTCTGGAACGACATCTTTATCCTGGCCCAGGACCTGCTCGGCATCCCGCAGGGCACCATCCGCGCCACCGTGCTGATCGAGACCATCACCGCGGCCTTCGAAATGGAGGAGATCCTGTACGAGCTGCGCGATCACGCCTCGGGCCTGAACGCCGGACGCTGGGACTACATCTTCTCCGTGATCAAGAACTTCCGCACCCGCGGGCCCCGCTTCGTGCTGCCGGACCGCGCCCAGGTCTCCATGACCCAGCCCTTCATGCGCTCCTACACCGAGCAACTGGTCCGGGCGTGCCACCGGCGCGGCGCCATGGCGATCGGCGGCATGGCCGCAGCCGTTCCCAACCGCAAGGACGAGGCCGCCAACACGGCAGCGTTCGAGAAGGTCCGCGCGGACAAGACCCGCGAAGCCGGCGACGGCTTCGACGGCTCCTGGGTGGCCCACCCGGACCTGGTTCCGGTGTGCCGCGAAGTGTTCGACGGCGTACTCGGCGAGCGTCCGAACCAACTGGACCGCTCACGCGAGGACGTCACCCCGGACGACCGCGCGCTGATCGATGTCGCCTCCACCACGGGCACCATCACCGAGACCGGCATCCGGAACAACATCGAGGTGGGCATCCGCTACATCGAGTCCTGGCTGCGCGGCAACGGCGCCGTGGCCATCCACAACCTCATGGAGGACGCGGCCACGGCGGAGATCTCCCGTTCACAGCTGTGGCAGTGGATCTACTCGCACGCCATCACCGACACCGGTGAAGTCATCACCCGCGAGTGGATCAACGACCTCCTGGACGAAGAGTTCGCCCGCCTGGAACGCTTCGACGACGACCGCTTCAACGATGCCCGCAGCATCTTCGAAGAAGTCACCCTCGCCGAGGAGTTCCCCACCTTCCTGACCATCCCGGCCTACGCCCGCTACCTCACGGAAGCCCGCGAGGAAGCGACCAAGGAAGAACTCGTCGCCGCTTGAACCCGTAGATAAAGCCCCCGCCGCTGGGCTGCCTGCACTCTTCGCAACAAGTGACCCCGATGGTCGGGGCGGCAGCCCAGCGACGGAACCCCTTCATCAACACGCGCGAACTGGCAGCCGATGACTTTGCCGCTTGGGAACGGTCATCTGCTGCCAGTTCGCGCGGGGTTAAGGGACGACGGCGGCGCGCACTTAGCGCTGCCGGGCCACCCAGCGCACCGAGAGGGTGGTGCAGATGCAGAATGCGGTGACCGATCCGAGGATCACCAGGAGCGGCACGGTCCAGCTGCCGGAGATGCCGTGCACGTAGCCGATGACGGTCGGAGCCAAGGCCGCGAAGCAGTAGCCGATCCCCTGCACGACGGCGGACATCTTGCCTGCCGAAGCTTGGTCGCGCGCGAACTTGATGATGGCGATGAAGATGACCGTGATGCCGCCGCCCTGCGCTACTCCACCGAGGGAGGACCATAGCCACCACCAGCCCGGGGCCAGCAACAAGCCCAAGGGCACTGTGAGCCACAAGGCACCCAAGGTGGCCGCCACCGCCGTCGTACTGGCGAAACGGGCGAGCAGCGGCACGCCGAGGCCACCGACAATCGCGAAAATCTGGAAGAGCGACGATCCCGCCCCGGCTTGCGCGGTGCCCATGCCCAGTTCGTCGGCGAGGAAACTCGGAAGCCACGCGGTCACGCCGTAGTACGAGAAGGCCTGGCCAGCGAAGCCGAGCGTCAGGCCAACGGTCAGCCAGCCAACCCCGGAAGCCTTGCCGCCCCGCGAACCCTGGGTGGTCGGCACAGCAGCGGGAACGAAAGCTTGCCGGGCGCCGACTGTGGGAATCCAGAACAGGATGGCCGCGAGGGCCAGCAGGGCACTCGCGGCGAGGGCAAGACGCCATCCCACGAGTTCCGCGAGCGGGGCCGTGGCCACCGAAGTCAGGAAGGACCCGATGTTCAGCGCTGCTGTGTAGACACCCATGGCGGTTGCCTGGCGTCGCGGTGCGAAGTCCCGGCGGATGATGAGCGGCACGGCGATGTTGCCGATCGTGATGGCGAGGCCGATAAGGACCGTACCCACCATGACCGGAACACCGCCGCCGCTGGAGCGGATCACGACGCCGGCGAGCACACCCACAAGAGTGAGCATCACGGCGAATTCGGCGCCGAGCCTGCGTCCGGCCATTGAGGCCAGCGGCGCGGCGAGCGAGAAGCAAAGCACGGGGATGCCCGTCAGCAGCCCGAGTTCCACAGGGGAAAATCCAAGATCCCGTTTGAGGGACTCCACCACCGGCGCCACCGCGACGAAGGGTCCCCGCATGTTGAGGGCGATGAGGCCTATGCACGCAAGAATCAGCCAACCTCGGGGGACCTTGGCGAGGAATGGACCGGTCATGGGGCGCACTGCAAGGCGGGGAAAGTAGGCATCACCTTCATTGCTATCACGCCTCCACGGCGCGAACTGGCAGGCGATGACCCCAAAATCCGCGGCAAGGGTCATTTGCTGCCAGTTCGCGCGGGGGTTAAAAGCCCGTCAGCCGGTTGCTTGGAGCGTGGCTTCAATCACTGCCGGAGACAAAACGTGCTGGGTAACCATCTGGCTCGCACCGAGGATCGCGGCCTGGTCGCCCGCCATCGAGATGCCGATGCGCAGGTGCGAGGTGGCCAAGGGAAGGGAACGCCGGTAGACAACTTCGCGGATGCCGGCCACGAGGTGCTCGCCGGCCTCCCCCATGCTGCCGCCGATCACGATCATGGAGGGGTTGAGCAAATTGACCACGGTTGCCAGGACATCGCCGACGTCGCGTCCGGCCTGCCGGAGTGCCTGGATGGCCTGGAGGTTTCCCTCGGCCACGAGCCGCAGCACGTCCCCGCCGTTGCTGGCCGGGAGTCCTTGGGCGTGCAGCTGGCGGGCGACGGCGGGTCCCGAGGCGAGTGCCTCGAGGCAGCCGTAGTTCCCGCAGCGGCAGAGCACGTCGTCGCCGCGGGGAACCCGGACGTGGCCGAGGTCCCCGGCCGTGCCGTTGGCGCCGCGCTGCAGCTCGCCGCTGCTGATAATGCCCGCGCCGATGCCCGTGGCGATCTTGATGAAGAGCAAATTGTCGTGGTCCGGCCAATACGCTGTGCGTTCGCCCAGTGCCATGATGTTGACGTCGTTGTCCACGAGGACCGGAACCGGCAGCGAGCGCTGCATGTAACGGACCACGTCGAATCCGTCCCAGCCGGGCATGATCGGCGGTTTGATCGGCCTGCCGGTGTCGTGTTCCACCGGACCGGGCAACCCGATGCCGATCCCGGCGAGGTCGTCAAGGCTGCGGCCGGCTTCGGTGAGAAGCTCCCGTCCTTCCGCCACCACCCTGCCGAGCACCACCTCGGGACCGTCTGCGACTTCCTGCGCGAGGCGGCGCTCGGCCAGGACTGTTCCACCGAGATCGGTGACCGCAACGATTACGTGCGTCGCTCCGACGTCGACCGCCAAGACAACGCGGGCCGCAGGGTTGAAGGCAAAGCGCGACGGCGGCCTGCCGCCACTGGAGCTTGCCTCGCCGGCGGGACCCACGAGTCCGGAGTTCATGAGGGCGTCGATGCGCGAGGCGACGGTGGAACGGGCCAGCCCGGTGGTGATGGCGAGTTCGGCGCGGGTCCGTGCCTGGCCGTCGCGAAGAAGCTGAAACAGGTCTCCTGCACGCGAAAGGCTCCCGGCGTCCTGTACGGAGCCGTCCTTGCCCGGGGCTTTTTCGGGTGCTGAAGTCATGCATCAGTGATAGCACGATTGCTTATGGCTGTCACGCAGCAAAAAGATTGTCGAATGATTTTCAACTTTTGCTTGCTCATCGACAAAAGTCGTCGTAGGTTGTTTGTGAGAAGGGTCACGTAGCCCACAAAGCCACGCTGAAACTCAGAGACTCCGTTTACGAAGAGGTAACTGATCTTGTCCAGCCACTCACAGGCAACACCGTTGGGATCACCAGACCCCCTCGGCGTCGGCATCCTTGGCGCCGGCCCGGTCACCCAAGCAATCCACCTTCCTTCCCTGGCCCGGCTCCGGAACATCCTGGAAGTCCGCCACATCATGGACGTCGACTCCGCGGTTGCCGAATCGGTCGCAGCACGCGTCGGCGCCAAACACAGCACCAGCATTGACGCACTCCTGGGCGATCCCGACGTCGACATCGTCGCCATCTGCAGCCCCCACCAGTTCCACGCGGACCAAGTGATCGCCGCGTGCCGCGCGGGAAAGAAGGCAGTCCTCTGCGAAAAGCCCTTCGCCATGAGCGGCGAGGAAGCGGCCCGGATTTCGGCGGTCAGCGCGGAAACCGGCGTGCCGATCATCGTGGGCGCCATGCACACCTTCGATCCAGGCTGGCTCGCAGCCGAAGCCAACTGGGGCGATCTCCCCGAGAACGTCCACACCATCCGTTCTTCCATCGTTCTCCCGCCCAATGCCCGGTTCGAAGATTTCGCCACCGAAATCATTACCCGGCCAGCCAGCGGCAACCCTGACTACAGCGATATCGAGGTCATCAAGAACTTCCTGCGGGGCGGCATCATGGGCCTCGCCATCCACGACCTTCCGCTCGTCCGCCGCTTCACGCCGGATTTCGAAGACCTCGAGGTGCTGCAGGCGCGCCACGTGCGGCCTTTCGGCTACGTGATTTCGCTTCGTTCTGGAAAACCGGGCGCAGGTGACCGGATCATCGAACTCAGGGCAGCCATGAACAAGACATGGAAGCCGGAATGGGTCTTCGAAGCGATCTCGGACGACGCAGCCCTTCGCGTGGACTTCACTCCTTCCTATGTACAGGCGGGTTCCGCGGTCGCAACCATCACCCGCGGAACCACAAGTACCACCTACGGACCGTTCGAGCACAACGGCTACGAGGGCGAATGGCGCGAACTCGCCCAACTGGCACTCGGAACCAAGCAACCGCCGTCGGCCGAAAGCCTCATCAATGACCTCACCTTCGCGATAGCCATTGCCGACGCCACGGTGGACCTCGCGGCGGCGGAGCACGCAAACAGCCATGCAGGAGCCCGCTCATGAGCACCCAGTACACGGTCACTGCTACCCCGCAGGCGGAAGAGAGCGGCTCCGTAGCACTCGCGGTGGCTTCTCTTCCAGCGAGCTTCGGCCCGGTAGCAACCGGGGAGGCCGCACGGATTTCCGCCATCGACGGCGCCGCGGGCTGGACCACCGAGGCCATCAAGGCGATCGACGGCGGAGCGTCGGGCATCGTCGTCGTCAACCCGGTCCCGGAAAACACCGCCGCCCTGCTCGACGCCGCTGAAGCGTCCGGCGTCGCGGTGGTCCTGGACCAGCGCTGGGCATCCAGCCCGGGTCTCGCCGGAGCCGAAGACGCCGTCCGCACGGTAGCCGGCCGCGCCGCCATGCTGGACACCGTCGCGACGGCCGCGGCAGGAACGGATCCGGAACGGCTGCTCACCGAGCACCTCGCCGCCGTCGTACGCGTGACAGGGCAACTGGACGCGCTTCGCCTCTTGCGCCGCGGCGCGCACGGCTACGCGGTTTCCGGGCGGCTCGCCAACGGAGCTCCGGTTTCGCTCCAAGGCGTGCTGAGCAACTCCCGGGCCGCCGGCGTCGACTTCCGCCTGTATACCGACGACGGCGGTGTCAGCATTGCGGTCCCGGAACCGCTTGCCGCCTGGCCGGCAGAAGTCCGCGCTACCGGGCAACAGGGGGAAATCCTCCTGCCAACGCTTTACGAATCCGCCCACCGCACCACCTGGCGCCGGCTCAAGGAACACCTCGACGCCGGTACTCTCCCCTCCGATCTGGCTGGCTTTGCGCGGCTGACGGAATCCATCGCGCACCTCTCCTGAACCTGCACCTCTCCTTAAACACGCAACCAGCACCATCGAGCGCAACAGAGCACCAAGCAATCATTAGCCTTCTCGACGACGAGCCGGACCGCACCAAACGCGAAGACCACGCAGCGGTCCCGAAAGGAATCATCATGAATGTTCAGTCCGAAGCCAGCCGCAATTTCTCCCGCAGGGGTTTCCTCGGCCTCACGGCGGCAGCAGCGGCTGTCCCCCTGCTCGCAGCCTGCGGAGGCGGCTCCAGCTCAAGCTCCAGCGCCGGTGGCGCGATCAAGTTCTGGGACATGCCATGGGGCACCCCGGCCTACAATGACGCCGCCAAGAAGATTGCAGAGAGCTACGTACCCACAGGCAGCAACGGCAAGGCCAGCTACCAGATCATCCAGTGGAACAACTTCTATCAGACCTTTTCCTCGGCCATCGCGTCCAAGACCGGGCCTGCGGTATCCACCGGTGGCGGTTTCCAGGCCTTCCAATTCGAGCAGCAGGGCCAGATCGCCTACGCAGACAAGGTCATCGAGGCGCTCAAGAAGAACGGTCAGTTCGACGACTTCCTGCCGGGCGTGCTGGAGCCCTTCAAGACGGACAAGGGCTACGTCGCCGTTCCGTGGCAGCTGGACATGCGCCCGCTGTGGTACCGCAAGTCCCTCTTCGACCAGGCCGGCGTGGCGGTTCCGACCGACTGGCCCAGCCTGCTCGAGGCAGGCAAGAAGCTCAAGTCCATCGGTGCGGTCGGCTTCGCTACGGGTTCCGGCGCGGGCAACAACATCGGCAACCACTTGATGATCATGATGATGATCAACAACGGCGGTGGCGTCTTCACCAAGGACGGCCAGCTGGACGTCATGAACGACCGCAACGTCGAAGCCATTGAATTCCTGCTCGAGCTGGTCTCCAACGGCGTCGTCGACCCCGCGGCGGTCAGCTACACCACGGACAACCTCGATGCGCAGTGGAAGAGCAAGAAGGCTGCCTTCGGCATGTATGTGCTGGGCCTGCCGCAGCGCGTGGGCGACACCTCCGGAGACCTCCTGGTGGCAAGCCCGATGGCCGGTCCGCACGGCGACAAAGCAGCGTTGGTGTTCCCGAACAACATCATGATGTACAAGAACACCCCCTCCCAGGAGTCTTCCGAGGCCTTCCTGACCTACTACCTGGGCCAGGTCAAGGAGCTGTGGCGCCAGAAGCTGATGAACGGACTGCCGGTCTTCAAGTCCATCACTGAACTTCCCGAGTTTGCCGGTGATCCCAACAACGTCAAGATCGTCAAGGAATACCAGCCCATCGCGAAGACCTTCGCCGCGCAAGGCACCTCTCTCAACGCCAACCTCGCTGTCCTGGACGGCGGCCAGGCACTCAACCAGTTCACCCAGACCATCCTGACCGGAAAGACCGACGCCAAGACTGCACTCACGGCCTTCAAGACCGGCCTCGAATCCGTCATCAAGAAGTAAAGCCGTCGCCATGTCAACCACCACAACACAGTCCGGCCTCGCCCGGGCCCGTCGGGGACTCGCTCCCGGCGGGTCTGGCGGCGGGTCCGTAAACCGCAAGAGCAAACTGTCGGGGCAGACCAAGCGGACGTTCTTCTGGCTCCTGTTGCCCTCGATCGTCCTGCTCATCCTGATCAACGGCTACCCGCTGATCTACGCCGGCGTGCAGGCAACCCACGACGGCTCCCTCATCGACACCGGCAACTTCGTCGGCGTCGACAACTTCGCCACCGTCCTGTCTTCGCCCGCCTTCTGGAAGGCCGCACAGTTCACGCTGTGGTTCACGATCGTGGGCGTCTTCGGCTCCTGGCTGGTGGGCCTGGGCCTGGCACTGCTCCTGCGCACCAAGATCCCGGCGGGCGGCACCTTCAAGGTCCTGCTCCTCCTGCCCTGGGTGGTGCCGATCGTCGTGTCCTCCACCGCTTGGAACTGGCTCGTCGCCACCCCGGACAGCCTCATCCCCTCCATCTTCCGCAACCTCGGACTCGGCACACCGCTGTTCCTGGCCGACCCGCACCTCGCCGCCGTCATGGTCATGGTCTTCAAGGTCTGGGTCAGCTTCCCCTTCATGATGATGATGATCTCCGCCGCCCTGGCCTCCGTGGACACCACCGTCTACGAAGCCGCCAGCATGGACGGCGCCAGCAAGTGGCAGCAGTTCACCCAGATCACCCTGCCGATGATCGCCCGCTCCACGTACATCAGCTGGATCCTGATGACGATCTTCTGCGTCAACGACTTCCCCACCATCTACCTGCTCACCGGCGGCGGCCCCGTCGACGCCACGACCTCCCTCGTGGTCCTGGCCTACCGCAGCGTCTTCCAGGACTTCCAGACCGGTCCCGGCGTCGCGATCGCCTTCCTTATGACCCTCACCCTCGTCGTCGTGTCGGTCTTCCTGTACCGCCAGATCCGAAAGTCGAGCGTCGAATAATGAGCGCAGTACTCCACGCCCACCCCGAATCCGGACCCGCACTCGGTGTCGCGGGACCCGAGAAATCGCGCCGCGTCCTCTCCGAAGCAGGCATGCGCGGACGCTGGTGGCGGTTCGTCCTGATCCTTGCCATTACTGCGATCGTCCTCGTCCCGATCATGGTCACCGTCATCCTGGCCCTCACCCCGGGTCCGAACAGCACCGCTACCGGCCTGACGCTGGAAAACATCACCGGTGTCTTCTCCAAGACCCTCGCCAGCACCTGGTTGACCAACAGCCTCGTCACCACGCTTTCCACGGTGATCGTCGCCGTCGCCGTGGCCGCACCCGCCGGGTACGTCCTCTCCCGCGGCCGCTCGAAAGCCGTCTCCGGCTACTCCCTGCTGCTGTTCGTTATGCAGTCGCTGCCGATCATCACCTCGGTGGTGCCGCTGTTCATCCTCTTCGCAGGCATGGGACTCGTGGACAATCTGCTCGGCCTGATCATCATCTACGTCGGCTCGACAATGACCGTGGCCACGTGGATGATGGCGGCATACTTCGATTCCATCCCGGTCAGCCTCGAGGAGGCCTCGTGGATCGACGGCTGCTCCGTGTTCGGATCGTTCACGAAGGTGGTGCTGCGCAACTCCCTGCCCGGCATCCTGTCCACCGCGATCTTCGCCTTCCTCCTGGCCTGGAACGACTATCTCGTCGCGATCGTGTTCCTGCGCTCCAACGAGATCTTTACCCTGCCGGTGGGCGTGCAGTCCTTCTTCCAGCAGAACATGACCGACTGGTCCGGCGTCATGGCCCTCGCCGTCGTCATGATGCTCCCGCCCATCATCGTTTTCGCCACGCTGAACAAGTACTTCAGCGTCGGCGGCATCGGCGGATCCCTCGCCGGACGATAACCGAACCTTTTCACGCAACTGACAACGCAAAGGAAAACCATGTCTTACTCCATCCAGCTGTACACCCTGCGCAATGCCATCCAGGAAGACCTGCCGGGCACCATCAAAAAGGTTGCCGAGATCGGTTACACGCAGGTTGAACCTTACAATTTCGTGGCCACGGCGAAGGAGCTCGGCGCCGCGTTGAAGGAGAACGGCCTCACGGCCCCGTCCGGCCACGCGCCGCTGCTGAGCCAGGACCAGGATGAGATCTTCGCCGCCGCCAAGGAACTGGGCATCTCCACGGTCATCGACCCGTACCTGCCTGCCGAGCACTGGCAGAACGCCGGGGACATCCAGGCCACCGCTGCCAAGCTCAACGCCGCAGCCAAGAAGGGCGCCGAATACGGCATCCGCGTCGGCTACCACAACCACGCCTGGGAACTGGAGTCCATCATCGAGGGCCAGACAGCCCTGGAGTACTTCGAAGGCCTCCTCGACCCGGAACTGGTCCTGGAAGTGGACACCTACTGGGCATCCGTCGGTGGCCAGAACCCGGTGGAACTGCTCGCCCGCCTCGGTGACCGCGTGAAATTCATCCACATCAAGGACGGCCCCGGCACCACCGACACCAAGGCCCAGCAGCCTGCCGGCCAGGGCACCATCCCGGTGCTCGACGTCGTTGCTGCCGCCACGTCCCTGGAAGTGGGCGTCGTGGAGTTCGACGACTACGCCGGAGACATCTTCGAAGGCATCGCCCAGAGCCTCGCCTTCCTCCAGAACAACGCAGCACAGGACGTGAACGCATGAGCGCCGCAACGCACCAGTCCACCCCATCCGCCCGCCGGGGACCCGTTGGCGTCGCCGTCATCGGCGCGGGCAACATCAGCAAGGCCTACCTGGACAACCTGACGGTCTTCCCGGACCTGAAGGTCCACGTCATCGCGGACCTGTTCGAGGAAGCCGCGGAGGCACGGGCCAAGGAGTACGGCATCCCCGAGTTCGGTTCGCCGGAGCTGGCGCTCAACCATCCCGACGTCGAGATCATCGTGAACCTGACCATCCCGGCCGCGCACGTCGAGGTGGCCACGGCCGCCGTGAACGCCGGCAAGCACGTCTGGACCGAGAAGCCGTTCTCCCTGGACCGCGAATCCGGTTTGGCCCTGTTGAAGACGGCCGACGCGGCGGGGATCCGCCTGGGCTGCGCACCGGACACCTTCCTGGGCGCCGGACTGCAGACCGCCCGAAGGATCATCGAACGCGGCGACATCGGCACCCCGCTGACCGCCCTGACCATGTTCCAGACCCCCGGCCCCGAATCCTGGCACCCGAACCCGTCCTTCCTCTTCGCCCACGGCGCAGGCCCGCTCTTCGACATGGGCCCGTACTATGTCACCGCCCTGGTCCAAGCGTTCGGCTCGGTCCGCAAGGTCGCCGCCGTCGGATCCAAAGCCAAGGACGTCCGCGTGGTCGGTTCCGGACCCAAGGCCGGCGAGGAATTCCCCGTCGAGGTCCCCACCCACGTCTCGGCCATGCTGCAGTTCGAAGGGGGCGCGTCCTCGCACAGTGTCTTCAGCTTCGAATCCCCCCGCCTGCGGATGGGCTTCGTGGAGATCACCGGCACCGAGGGCACCCTCGAGCTGCCGGATCCGAACTACTTCGACGGCGACCTCAAGCTCTGGCGCGCCGGGGCCGAGGAAGCGGAAATCATTCCCGCGACGGGACCGGTCAACGGCCGCGGGATGGGCGTGCTGGACATGGCCCGGTCCCTGCGCGCCGGTGTCCCGCACCGCGCCCAGGGAGCCCTGGCCTACCACGTGGTAGATACCCTGGTCTCCATTTCCGAGTCCGCCGAAACCGGCACCTTTGTAGGCGTCGACAGCTCCGCCGTGACCTCCCAGGCCCTCCCCGAGGACTGGGACCCGATGGCCGCCACCCTCTAGGAATCCCTCATGACCAGCTCCGCCCCTACCCCCACCACCCCCCAGAACGGCGAACCGGGCAAGACAACCCTGGGTGTTGCCGCGATCGGCTACGCGTTCATGGGCAAGGCCCATTCCAATGCGTGGCGGAACGTGGCCAGCTACTTCGACGTCCCGGCCTTCGAGCAGAAAGTGCTCGTGGGCCGGGACGCGGAACAGGTCGCCGAGGCCGCGGCCAGGTACGGGTGGAGCGAGTCCGCCACGGACTGGCGCCAGGTGATCGAACGCGATGACATCCATATCGTGGATATCTGCGCCCCGGGCTGGATGCACGCCGAAATCGCCATCGCGGCACTGGAAGCGGGCAAGCACGTGCTCGTGGAAAAACCCCTCGCGAACACCCTGGCCGAGGCCGAAGCCATGACCGACGCCGCGCGCGCCGCCCGCGCGCGCGGCATCCAGTCCATGATCGGCTTCAACTACCGCCGCGTCCCGGCCCTGGCCCTCGCGAAGGAGCTCATCGCCGAGGGCAGGCTGGGCACCGTCCGGCACGTCCGCGCCGCCTACCTGCAGGACTGGCTCGTGGACGCCGATTCCCCGATGACCTGGCGGCTGAACAAGGAAACCGCCGGATCCGGGGCACTGGGTGACATCGCCTCCCACGCCATCGACCAGGTCCTCTTCCTCCTCGGGGACACCGTCACTGAGGTCTCCGGCCGGCTGCACACTTTCGTGGACAGCCGCCCCGGCGCGGACGGCCCGGAACAAGTCACGGTCGACGACGCCGCCTGGGCCACGCTGACCCTCGCCTCCGGGGCGGTCGCCTCGGTGGAAGTCTCCCGCATGGCCACGGGCAAGAAGAACTCCCTCACGATGGAAATCTACGGCGACAAGGGCTCGCTCCTGTTCGACCTGGAATCCATCAACGAGCTCGGTTTCATGGACGCCACCGTGCCCGTCCGGGAGCAGGGCTTCCGCCGGATCCTGGTCAACGAACCCGACCACCCCTACATGGACGCCTGGTGGCCGCAAGGCCACGTGATCGGCTGGGAGCACACCTTCACCCACGAAATCCGTGACTTCCTTGTGGCCATCGACGCCGGGACGCCGCCCTCGCCGTCGTTCGAGGAAGGCCTCGCCGTCCAGCAGGTCCTGGCCGCCATCGAGGAATCCGCCGACGCCAAGTCCGCCATCATCCAGGTCGCCGGCCACTAAAACCGCCGGCCAGCGAGCACCCCGGCCTTCCAGCCTTTCCCGCCCCGAAACTTCCCAAGGAGAACCCATGCCCCGCCCGTACACCCTGTTCACCGGCCAGTGGGCCGACCTGCCCTTCGAGGAAGTCGCCAAGCTCGCCTCCGGCTGGGGCTATGACGGCCTGGAAATCGCCGTGTCCGGCGACCACCTGGACGCCTGGCGCTGGGACGAACCCGGCTACGTCGAGTCCAAACTCGCCATCCTGGACAAATACAACCTCAAGGTCTGGGCCATCTCCAACCACCTCAAGGGCCAGGCCGTGTGCGATGACCCCATCGACTTCCGCCACCAAGCCATCGTCGGGGCCAAGGTCTGGGGCGACGGGGACCCCGAAGGCGTCCGCCAGCGCGCCGCCGAGGAAATGAAACACACCGCCCGCCTCGCCAAGGCGCTCGGGGTGGACACCGTCGTCGGGTTCACCGGCTCCTCCATCTGGCAATACGTCGCGATGTTCCCGCCCGTCCCCGAGAAAGTCATCGAGGCCGGCTACCAGGACTTCGCCGACCGCTGGAACCCCATCCTGGACGTCTTCGACGAGAACGGGGTCCGCTTCGCCCACGAAGTCCACCCCTCCGAGATCGCCTACGACTACTGGACCACCGTCCGGACCCTGGAAGCGATCGGGTACCGGGAAGCGTTCGGGCTGAACTGGGACCCCTCCCACTTCATGTGGCAAGGCATCGACCCCGTCTCCTTCATCTGGGACTTCAAGGACCGGATCTACCACGTGGACTGCAAGGACACAAAGCTCCGCCCCACCGGCCGCAACACCGTCCTCGGCTCCCACCTGCCCTGGGGCGACCCCCGCCGCGGCTGGGACTTCGTCTCCGCCGGACGCGGCGACGTACCTTGGGAATCCTCCTTCCGGGCCCTCGCCGCGATCGGCTACAACGGCCCGATCTCCGTGGAATGGGAGGACGCCGGCATGGACCGCCTCCACGGCGCCCCCGAAGCCCTCGCCGCCCTCAAGAAGTTCGACTTCCCGCCCTCCCAAACCAGCTTCGACGCCGCCTTCAGCCAGGACTAAGGGATGTCCGACGTGAGCAATGACGGGTTCGTCCCGCTGTTCGACGGCGTCAGCCTGGCCGGATGGCACGCCGCACCTCGGATCTACGGTTCGGTGTATCCCGGCGGGCCGAGCGTCCTTGAGCATTTCGATAGCCTGGGACTTGAGCGCCCCGTGGAACCGGAGAAGCATCCTGCCCGCTGGAAGGTTGAAGACGGCGTCCTTGTCGGCGAGCAGGACGCCCCCGGGAGCGGCTACGGCGGCTACCTGGTCAGCGACCAGGCGTTCGGGGACTTCGAATTGCTCCTTGAGATGCGCCCCGATTGGCCTGCGGATACCGGCGTGATGATCCGGCGTCAACGGGACAGCTGGGAAGGGTTCCAGGTCCTCGTGGACCATCGCCCGTCCGGCGGAATCGGCGGCTTCTTCGGCAACGGACTGGCGAGTTTCTCGGCGGTTCCGTTCGCGATCGACGTCGTCCGCGACGACGCCGGCCGGCCCACCGGCCTGGTTGCCGACAACCCGGCCACCTCTGTGGAACCGGTCACGGAAGCGAAGCGCGACCGGCTCAGCTACGCGGCCGACGTCGACGATTTCCTGAAAGTCTGGCGCTGGGATGACTGGAACGAATTACGGATCCGCTGCGTGGGTGCCATGCCGGTCATCACCACCTGGATCAACGGCGTCAAGATCGCCGAACTCGATACCGCCACCCTGGAATCGCCCAATTACGACGCCGACGCGGTCTTCGAGGTGCTGGGCGACCGCGGGCATATCGCCCTCGAAGTCCACGACAACGACTCCATGTTCGGCGAAGCCCGCTGGGGTGTCGGGGCGCAATGCCGGTGGCGGAACATCCGGATCAAGGAACTCCCGGCCGGCTCCGGCGGGGGCTCACAGTGATACGGACCCTCCAACCCGGCCAGCGCTGCGAAGTATGGATCGCCTCTGTCAGCGGCACTTCCGAGCTCGTCTTTGCCACGGAAGATCTGCTGCTGGAGGCACCGAACTGGACGCGCGACGGCCGGGCCCTCATCCTCAACGGAGACGGTGCGCTGTGGCGGTTGGATCTTTTCGGGGAACTGGACACAGGCGGACTCGAAAAGGTAGCCATAACCGGCGTCCCGGACCTCAATAACGACCACGTCCTCGCACCCGATGGCGCCACCATTTACCTCTCGGCGAATGACGGCCACATCTACCGCGCGGCCCTCGACGGCGGGGAAGCCACCAGGATCACGGACGACGACGGGTGGTTCCATTTCCTGCACGGCGTCAGCCCCGACGGAAAGACGCTGGCCTACGTCGGAATTGAAGCCGGTGACTTCACGCAGCCGGGCCGGCTCATCACGATTCCTGCAGGGGGCGGCCAGACCACCGCGATCGACGTCGACGGCCACTGCGATGGTCCCGAGTATTCGCCCGATGGGGACTGGCTGTACTTCAATACCGAAGCCTTCACGGACCAACCGGGCCACGCCCAACTTGCCCGGGTGCGGACCAGCCACGCAAGCGCGCCGGAGCGCCTGCTTGAAAGCGACACCGTCGATTGGTTCCCGCATCTCTCACCCGACGGGCACCTGGCCAGCTACATCCGCTTCCCCGGCGGGACGGTGGGCCATCCCGCCGACTTGCCGGTCGACGTCGTCGTTGTTTCCACGAGTGACTGGGCGACGCCGCTCCACACCTGGCCCCTCTTCGGCGGCCAGGGAACCCTCAACGTCAACAGCTGGTCACCCGACTCGGACCGGTTTGCTTTTGTTGCCTATCCCATCAATCTCTTAGAAGAGGCACCATGAATGACGTCCCCGCCCTTGAAGCATTGGAAGCGCTCAAACGCCAGGAAGAGGAGCTGGTTTTCACCTCGTTCGACCATGGAGACGCGTGGAGGCTCGGCTCGCGGCTCGCGGGCATGGCCCAGGCGGCCGGCCATGCGGTCGGCATCGACATCCGGCGCCCCGGGCTCATCCTTTTCCGCGCTGCGCTACCCGGGATCACACCGGACCAGGAATCGTGGATCGCCCGGAAATCGGCTCTCGTTTTGCGGATGGAAGCGAGCAGCGCACTCGTCGAAGCCCGGTTGTCCTCCGCCGGTATCGATCCGGTGGCCACGGGGTGGCTCGGCGCCGACTATGCCGTGACAGGGGGCTCGTTTCCCGTTCGGGTCCGCGGCGTCGGTGTGGTCGCGGCCGTCACTGCGTCAGGCCTTTCATCGCAGGAGGATCATGACCTGATTGTCGAAGGGATCCGCCAACATCTCGCAGCCTAACCAGGAACTCCTATCAAAAAATTGTTGAACAATTCCTCCGCGTGATGCATCATTGGGTGTAGGCCCCGATTGAGATCGGGATCACAAAGCCCGCCCAACGTTCCATGGAGGAACCATGTCCGCGACCACTTCGCCAAGTCCAACCAGGCGCAGCAAACCCTCGGCAGGCGCCATCAAAGCCTTCATTGCCAGCGTCACAGGCACCTCCCTGGAGTACTACGACTTCGCCATCTACTCGGTCGCCTCCGCGCTCGTCTTCCCCAAGATCTTCTTCCCCACGAACGACGAAACCACGGGCCTCCTGTTGTCCTTCTCGGCCTTCGCGGTGGGTTACCTCGCCCGGCCCATTGGCGGGGTTGTCTTCGGCCGGCTCGGGGACAAGATCGGACGCAAGAACGTCCTGGTCATCACCCTCATCCTCATTGGCGCGGCCACGGTCCTTATCGGCGCCTTGCCGGACTACCACACCATCGGCATCGGGGCCACGATCATCCTGGTGCTCCTTCGCTTGGCCCAGGGCATCGGCGTCGGCGGCGAATGGGGCGGCGCCGTGCTGCTGTCCAGCGAGTACGCAAATCCCAACAAGCGCGGATTCTGGTCTTCCGCAGCCCAAATCGGTCCGCCCGCCGGCAACCTGCTGGCCAATGGCGCCCTGGCCGTCCTCGCCGCCGTCATGAGCAACGGCGCCTTCATTGCATGGGGTTGGCGCGTCGCCTTCCTCAGCTCGGCCATCCTGGTTGCCTTTGGCCTGGTCATCCGGCTCAAACTCGAGGAAACCCCGGTGTTCAAGGCCATCGAGGCCACCGGCGAACGGCCCAAGGCTCCCATCAAGGAAGTCCTCACCACCCAGTTCCGCCCCCTGCTCGCCGCCGCTTTGTGCCGGATTTGCCCAGACGTGTTGTACGCCTTGTTCACCGTCTTTGTCGCGGTCTACGCCACTAAGGAACTCGGCATGACCACCGGCAATGTCCTGGGCGCAGTCCTGGTGGGCTCGGCCTTCCAACTGTTCCTGATCCCGGCCGCGGGAGCCGTCACGGACCGTTTCAACCGCCGGCTCGTCTACGGCATCACCGCCGCGGCCACAGCCGTGTACATTCCGCTGTTCTTCCTCATGATCCAGTCCCGTTCCGTCCTGGTGCTGACTGTCGGCGTCGTGATCGGCCTCGGACTGCACGCCTTCATGTACGGACCGCAGGCCGCCTTCATCACAGAGCAATTCCCGGCCCGGCTCCGCTATGCCGGCAGTTCCCTCGCCTACACGGTGGCCGGCGTCGTGGGTGGAGCGGTGGCACCGTTGATCTTCACGGCCCTCTACGCCGCTACCGGAAACTGGATCTTGATCGCCGCATACTTGCTCGTCACCGCCGTGGTCACCATCATCGGCCTCGCCTTGGGCCGGGATCCCGAGCCGGACGAGGACCTTCGCCTGCTTGCGGAAGCCAGCGCCTAAGCAGCCCGACGCCCCGCAACCGGAACGCCCCGGCTGGCCCCCGCCGTCGTACTCTTTCCTGAAACGCCCCTTAAGATCAGTCTTGAGGGGCGTTTCTGCGCCCGATTGCCAGGGAGGACCGCATGAGCCAGACCATCCGTGAAGCAACAGCGGACGACGCCGGACGGCTGGCGGAGCTTGCCGCCGTCACCTTTCCGCTCGCCTGCCCGCCGGGCTCCTCGCCCGAAGACATCGCCGCGCACCTGCGCAGGACGCTCAGTGCGGAGAAGTTCACGGAATACCTTGCCGATCCGGACGTCACCATCCTGGCCATCGACGCCGCCGGGGAACTCCGCGGCTACAGCATGCTCGTGGCCCGACCCACGAGCGATACCGACGTCGCTACGGCCCTGACGCTCACCCCCTCCACGGAACTGAGCAAGTGCTATGTGCATCCGGAACACCACGGCCTGGGCGCTGCCGCGGAGCTCATGAAGGCCACCTTGGACCGCGCTGCCGGCTCAGGTGCGGCCGGGGTATGGCTCGGCGTCAACAGCCAGAACGCCAAAGCCATCCGCTTCTATGAGAAGAGCGGGTTCACGAAGGTCGGGACCAAGTCGTTCCGCCTGGGCGATACGGTGGAACACGATTTCGTGATGGAGCGGGCGGTCTAGGACGCCTGGGACCCCTGAGCCGCCCGGTCTGCGACGCGCAAAATTCCCAGCGACGCGCAAACAGTTTCACACGACCGGAATTCGCGTAGCGCCTGCCTGTATCTGCGTCGCACACCATTTAGCGCGTCGTGAACGCGCAGGCTGTGACCAGCCCAACAGGCCATTCCGGGAATGCCCGGCCCCCGCTTCCGGTTGTCGCCACCATGAAGATTGAGATCTGGTCAGACGTCGCTTGCCCCTGGTGCTACATCGGAAAGCGCCGGTTCGAAAGGGCCCTCGCCGAATTCCCGCACCGCGATTCGGTCGAGATCCAGTGGCGCAGCTACCAGTTGGATCCGAGCATCCCGGAGCACTACGACGGCACGGAGCTCGATTACCTGAGCAAGCGCAAGGGCATGAACCCGGGGCAGGTCAGCCAGATGTTCGAGCACGTGGCGTTGCAGGCAAAGGGCGAGGGCCTCAACTACAGCTTCGACGACGTCGTGGTGGCCAACAGCTTCACGGCACACCGCCTCATTCACTTGGCGGCGGCTCACGGCAAGCAGGACGAAGCCAAGGAACTGCTCCTGAGCGGCCATTTCGAACACGGCAAGGACATCGGAAGCCAGGAATACCTGGCCGAACTCGGCAGCAACTTGGGCCTGCCCGAAGCCGAAATCGCAGAGTTGTTCAGCACCGACAAGTACGCGGAGGACGTCCGCGGCGACATCGCCGAAGCCCGGATGATCGGCGTCACTGGCGTGCCGTTCTTCGTCATCGACCGCAAGTACGGACTCTCCGGAGCCCAGCCCTCGGAGGTCTTCACCCAGGCCCTCACACAGGCATGGCAGGAAGCGAATCCCCTGGTCGCCGTCGGCAGCGCCGACGGCGAAGCCTGCGGCCCGGACGGCTGCGCGATCTAGGATCCCCCGCGCGAGCTGGCAGCAGATGACCTGTGCACGCGATTTTGAGGTCACCTGCTGCCAGCTCGCGCCACGCCCACGCAACTTTGCTGACAGATCCCTGTAAAGTGTCGGTATGCCTAGGATTACGGCCGCCACCAATGCGGCGCAACGCGCTGAAACCCGACGCCGGGTCCTGACAGCTTTCGGTGAACTGCTCTTCACCCACGGCCTGCCCGGCTTGACCATGACCGACGTCGCGCGTCACGCCGGCGTCGGGCGGACCGCGGTGTACAACTACTACGCGGACATGGAACAGCTCCTCATCGCGTACGCCCTGGACGAGACCGAACGATTTTTGGGCGACTTGCGCGAATCCCTCACGGCACTGGAGAACCCGGTGGACCGCCTGGCCCTTTACGTGCGCGCCCAAGTGGAAGACCTCAGCCGCCGGCACCTCCCGCCGGGTCCTGCGATGGCGGCCGTCCTCTCCCCCGCTTCCTTCGCGAAACTGGCAGACCACGTGGGCGAACTCAACCTGCTGCTCCAGGACATCCTGCGCGACGGAATCGCCGCCGGCTACCTCCCGCCCACCGACGTCGGCCAGCTCGCCAGGCTCATCCACGGAACTCTTTCCTCCAGCGCGGCACGCGGCAATGCGGCGAACGGAACTGAGCTGGACGAGCTTGAAGAGCGGCTGGTCCAGACCGTGCGGTTTATCCAGTTGGGCGCAGGAGCAAGGTTCGACGACGACGGCCGGCCCGCGCGCTTGGCCTGACCCGGCCGCGGGGCTGGCCCTCTCCGCTGGAGGCCAACGCTAAGGCGTCGGCATCACAGGCAGCTTGGCGTTGTCCGCGATCCGCTGCTCAAGGCGGGGACAGCTGAGCTTGCCAGGGGTATTGTCCACGAGTTCCGGCGGCACGAGCGCCGAGAAGCCGGGCGCGAGGATAAGGTCCACGGAGGCATCCGTGCGTTGGTCTTGGAAGTAGTCGGTGCCCGCGATGTTCCTCTGGATGTTAAAAGCCGCCGCTTGGCCGCCCGATCCCGAAACAACCATGGCCGGGCCGTTGTAGCTGGTGGTGGAGTTATCGACCGTGCCAACGTTGTAGCCCCGGGCCTTCAACTGGTCCGCGACGTTCTTGGCCAGACCGGCCCTGCCGGCGGCGTTGTAGATATTCACGCTGATCTTGTTATTGGGCGTGTAGTCGAAAACAGTAGCGGGACATACCGCCGCCGGCGCCTGGCTTGCAACGGCGGAGGGAAATCGAATCACGCCGTTGATGACTGCCCAGGCGCCCACGAGTCCGGCAACCACCAGTCCGACCAGCAGCGCGAGCACGATCCCATGCAGGAGGCGGCGGCTGAACCACCCCGGGTGGCTCTCGGGTCCCGGAGCATCGGCAAAAGTTGCCCGAAGCTCCGGCCCTGTGACAACGCGATGCCCGTGCAGACTCGTCGGGTCTTTCTGACGACCGGGACGTTTCCGGCGCTTCCTCGGATCCGCATTTTCGGGCACTGCCACCTGCTCCTCCGGGATTGTTTCGTTAACCATCTATCACCAGGACCCGGGCGTGGATGGCCGTGCGCTGGTGGAGCGCGGTGCGGACAGCACGGTGGAGTCCGTCTTCGAGGTACAGCAGGCCTTGGTACTGCACCACATGCGGGAAAAGGTCGCCGAAGAACGTTGAATCCTCAGCCAACAGTGCTTCCAGGTCAAGCGTGCGTTTGGTGGTGACAAGTTCGTCGAGCCGGACAGGACGGGGCGGCAGCGAGGCCCAGTCCTTGGGCGTGGAAAAACCATGGTCGGGGTACGGGCGTCCCTCGCCCACAGCTTTGAATATCACTTTGCAAGCCTAAAGAAGTAAGGCCTCCAAGGGAACTTGTGAGAAGTCGGTCACCAAGGTTGTGGCCAAAAGGTAACCGTTGACGGGCGGTGCGCGCTGAATCGTTGCCGCCTCCCGCCGTCGACCGTCACAGCGCTGCCGTCATCACGGCGGACTGACAGAATGGGATCATGACTGCTTCAATGCCAGGCACGCACCCGGCTGCTCCCGCCCTCGCACTCCTCCTCGACGTCGACGGCCCCGTCGCGAGTCCCGTGACGCGCGACGTGAAGCCGGAAATCATCGCCGACCTCGTGGGCTTGGCATCCGCAGGCATCCCCGTTATTTTCAACACCGGCCGCTCAGACGCTTTCATCCGCGAGCAGGTCATGGCACCCATGATCGCCGCCGGAATGCCTGCGGGAACGGTGGTCCACGCGATCTGCGAAAAGGGCGCTGTGTGGTTCAGTTACACCTCGGGCGGCCCAGGACCCATCCATGTGGATCATGACCTAGCTGTCCCGAAGGCCTACGGCGACGACGTCCGCCGCATGGTGGCAGAGGACTATGCGACGCACATGTTCTTCGATGAGACAAAGCGCGCCATGGTCTCGGTGGAACAGCATCTGGACGTTTCAAGCGACGACTACCTGGCCGAGCAGAAGCTCTTCGACGCCGATGCCTTGGAACTCATGGGCAGGCATGGGCTCTCCGCCGCGCTCCTGGACCACCACGCGCCAGAGTCCGACGACGCCGCCGACTACCGCCTGGATCCCACCATCATCTCCACCGACATCGAGTCCATCCGGCTCGGCAAGGATCTCGGCGCGAGCCGCGCGGTGGAGCTCCTCGCCGCCCAGGGCATCACCCCGCAGGCCTGGCGGACAGTGGGCGATTCGCGCACGGACTACGCCATGGCGGATTGGCTCCACCACAATGACCACAGCGTCAAGCACGTCGACGTCCGGCCCGCCGACGGCGTGCCAAACAAGCCCTACGATGTTCTTACAGCCACAGACCTCGGCCTGGGCGACGACGTCATTCACGACGACGCCGGAGGCGCATTCCTGCACAGTTGGCGCGAAGCCTTGGTGGGCTAGGTCCACCAAGCCCGCGCGAACCACAACCTTTCGGAGAAAAGCCATCACAGACATGGACCAGCAAGCAATCTACTTCGGTAGCCCCCCGTCCGACGACGATGCGGTCGTTCCCGAACCGACGTCGCCCGCAGTCGAGGCGCGCCTCAAGCACCGTCACGACGTCGTCCGCCATCGCGGCCGCTACAGCTTGCTGAACCAGAACCGCACTCCGCAGCAGGTGATGGTCGAAGACCTTCTCGTGATCCGCGCCGCGCTGGACGCGGCGGGGCTGGACTTCATCCTAGTCCGCGGCAACGACCACCGGCCCGTGATCGCCGTCGATTGGAAGCTCCGGAAGAAACTGCGCCAGGCTTTGGTCTCGGCTTTCCGGAACGAGCCGTTTTACTCCATGGCCGTCGACGCGCGGAAGAAATCCACGTTGCTGGTGGCCGACGGCGAGCTCTCGAACAACCGGAAGGCCAGGATCTTCCGGCTCTTCCGTCCCCGCGTGGAACCCGGGGGCGGGCTGACATACGGTCCATCGCTGGGCGTGCAACTGGAACTGTGGGAGTTCGACGGCGAACAACTCGTGTTGCCGGTGGAGAACTCCCTGACCCGGCGGACCATGCTACGCCAGGACGCTGTCCGGGGCACGGTGGAACGCCACGGGCTGAGCTGGCCGACCATTGAGAACATGTTCGCGGACCACGCGAGCGACATCGACTTCGACGTCGACATCGTCTTTTCATGGGTGGACGGAAACGATCCCGCATACATCGCGGCCCGCCGCGAGCAGATGAAAGACGCTGTGGTGGGCGAGGGCGACGCGCACGAAGCCCGTTTCCGCCAGATCAACGAACTCAAATATGCCCTGCGCTCCGTGTACATGTATGCGCCCTGGATTCGCCGGATCTACATCGCCACGGACTCTCCCGCGCCGGAGTGGCTGGCAGAGCACCCGAGCGTCAGGATCATGCGCAGTGAGGAGTTCTTCAAGGACCCCACAGTGCTGCCCACCCACAATTCCCAGGCCGTGGAATCCCAGTTGCACCACATTGATGGCCTCTCCGAGCATTTCCTGTATTCCAACGACGACATGTTCTTCGGCCGGCCCGTAGCACCGGACATGTTCTTCACTCCCGGCGGAATCACCAAGTTCATCGAAGCCTCCACCCGGATCGGACTGGGAGAGAACGACGCCGAGCGCAGCGGCTTCGAGAACGCGGCCCGCGTCAACAGGAAGCTTCTCTGGGAACGGTTCGGGCGCATCACCACGCGCCACTTGGAACACACTGCCGCGCCCCTCCGCCGCAGCGTAATCGCAGAGATGGAGCGGGAGTTTCCCGCCGAATTCGCCAAGACGGCGGCCAGCAGATTCCGTGCGGCGGACAACATCTCGGTGACCAACTCGTTTTACCACTACTACTCGTTGCTCACCGGCCGGGCAGTGACGCAGACGGCAGCCAAGGTCAGGTATGTGGACACAACCCTGTGGTCCGGGCTGCACTACCTGCCCACTTTGCTCGCCAAACGCAATGTGGACTTCTTCTGCCTCAACGATGGCAGCTTCCCCGAGGTGGCTGCCGACGAAAGGGCCGGACTCGTGACGGACTTCATGGAGAAGTACTTCCCGGTCAAGGCGCCGTGGGAGAAGTAAAGTAGCTGTGAATCTCCGCACCCGATCAACGAACAGACATGTCTATTGAACCCCCTCAGCCTTCCCCCTTGGTTCCTGCGCTTTCTCGCAATATTCGCCATTCTTGGGCTCCTCACCTCGATCTGGGCACTGGCAAGCCCCCTTATGTCCGTGCCGGACGAGCCAGCTCACACCGTGAAGGCAGGGGCCGTTGTTCGAGGGCAGTTGCGAGGGGAACCTGGCGCGAATCAAGGTGATCGGGCCCAGGTGCTCGTCCCTGCGTTCGTGGGAACGGTGGATGGACTCCAAACTTGCTTCGCTTGGAATCCGGCGGTGTCCGCCGGTTGCAGCCCAACGCTGTCAGATGACGTCTCAGAGCTGAAGGCATACACCAGCGCGGGAAACTACAACCCGATGTACTACGCGGTGGCTGGGCTTCCGAGCCTGTTCCTTACCGGCGCCAAGGCCATCTACGCCATGCGGATCGTTGGCGGTCTTCTCAGCGTTGCCTTCCTTGCTGTTGCCCTGACTGCTTTGGCGAGCCTTCAACGCTGGAAACTGCCATTGTTTGTCGGGTCGATAGCCGTGACCCCCATGGTTTTGTTCCTGTCCGGAGGGGTGAACCCCAATTCACTGGAAATCGCCGCGTCGATGGCTGTGTTCAGCGCACTGTGTTTGTCGTGGGAGAGAATCGCCTCCGGCGCTCATTGGCGGCTACCCCTTGCCGCTGCGGCGATTTCAGCTGCTGTCCTGGCCAACACCCGGGCTGCCTCACTTCTTTGGCTCGCCTTGGCCGTGGCGGCGTCACTCTTGATGTTCGGGCTTCGTCCGCTCGTTTCCGTGTTGCGTCTGCGATTTGTGCAGGCGATGGCATTCGTGGTCGCCGTCGCGTGCGGGCTCGCCGTGCTTTGGCTCAAGAGCGCGGATAGCCTGCAAAGCCTCATGGGCGCGGGGATCGACACATCACCGGCCCGGATCGCCGCGATCATGCTGGACAAGACGTTCGATTTCGCGGCCGGTTACGTGTCCTACCTTGGTTGGCTGGATACTTTGGGGCCAAGCGGGGTGCTCACTGTCTGGGCGGCGCTGATCATCGGGGCGATCGTGGCAGCATTGTCCGTGCCCAGCCGTTCAGCGCGGCTGACCATCGCTTTCCTGGTGGCTGCGATCATCGTTCTCCCTCCGGTGCTGCAGATTCCCCTTGCGAAGGAGGTAGGAATTATCTGGCAGGGTCGGTACATCCTGGCGCTTGTGGCCGTGATGATCGCTGCATGCGGGGTTGCAATGCGCTCTTTCGATATCGACTTCCGCCGCACAGGACGACGGGCGCTATCGGTAGTGCTCGCTATCCTGGTATTTGGCCATTTCTACAGCTTTATCTATGGAATGCGCCGGTACGTCATTGGTCTCCATGACGAGTCCAACTGGCGGGACATGCTGACGGCGCCCCAGTGGCAGCCGCCGTTTGGATGGATTCCCCTTACTGTGGCCTACCTGGCTGTCTTGTTCGTGGGAGCCGTTCTTCTTTACCGCACCATGACGGCCCGAAATCCAGTAAGCCCGGCGCCGAGCACCACGCCAATGGAAGTCCGGGCATCGAACGTGTAGAGACCAGCTGCCCCTAGCGTCGGGTCATCTCCGGATGCTTCGCATCGGCCATGGAACCGCGTTCGTGCGTGGCTCGCTGGGGAATCCGGATGCCTGCTTGGGCGAGCCGCCGCCTCGTAGCTTCCGGGCTGACGTACTCACCGACAGTAGGCGATTTGCCCAGCGGCACCACCGAATGAACGATCGTCTGCTCGTAAACGTGGACCAGGTTGAATGCCTGGGCACCGTCCCGGCCTCGGGTGCCGCCCTGCGGAACATTGAGGTCCTGCGTGTAGCAGCTCGCGGAAGCCACCGATACCGGGACGCCCGCGAACATGGCCATGGTGGAGTAGTGCAGGTGGCCGCCCAGGATGGAACGGATATCCGAATTGCGTACGACGTCGGCCAGTGCCGCTTGGCCGCGCAGCTCCACCAGGATGGATAGGTCGAGGACGCTCGGGACCGGAGGGTGGTGGAGGGCAAGGATCGTTCCGTCCGGGGCCGGCGTCGCGAGCTCCGATTCCAACCAGTCGAGCTGGCTCTGGCTCAGCTCACCGTGATGGAAGCCGGGCACGGAGGTATCCAGCGTGATGATCCGCAGCCCGTTGACGAAGTAGCTGTGATCCACCGGAGCGTCATTGTCGCTCTGGTCGAAGAGGCCAGCACGGAAATTCGCCCGGTCGTCGTGGTTTCCCATCGCCCAGATCACCCGCGCTCCCATCTCTCGACAGGCAGGCTCGACGATCGACCGGAGTTTGGCGTAGGCGCCCGGCTCACCCTGATCGGCGAGGTCACCGGTGAAGATCACGGCGTCGGGACGGACCTTTGACGCGTGTACTTCCGAAAAGAGTTGCCTGAGATGGGCTTCGCTGTCGACGGCGCCGTAGAGGGGTTCCGGCCCTCCCAACAGATGGGAGTCGCTAAGGTGCAGAAGTACGTGTCCTGGCCGCGGGTGCTCGGCCTCGATGAGCTCCATTACTACCTTCGGGTCGGTAGGAGACGGCGCCTCCAGTGTCTGCCCCAATAAACCCAATCCAACCAGACAAAAGGCTAACGCAGGGTAACTTACCGTCGGAATGTTGGAAAATTACTGGGGCTCCCCCTGCGATCCCCGCTCACTTTTAGGGCGATTTTCGACGACGCTCGCTCACCTTTAGCCGCATTCCACCCGACGCTCGCTCACCAAAAATGAGCGAGCGTCCGCCCAAAAGACCACATAGGTGAGCGGGCGTCGGTGTTTTGGCGCCGGTTGGAAGCGAGCTCCAAAACAGACCCCCTTGACTCGAACATGTGCCGCCCCTCACAATAAGCGAATGGCTTTCACTAAAGAAGAGGCGGCGCTCGTGCCGTCCGCGACCGTCAGCGTTGACGGCGGATTGAAGAAGAACGCAATCGGCACTCGCGACATTGTGTTCATGTTGGTGTCAGCGGCCGCTCCGCTGACCATCGTCGTCGGCATCGCCCCGCTCGCCCTCGCTGTGGGCGGCGTCGGTGCGCCCGCCATCTACATTGCCGCGGCTATCGGCCTGGGCCTGTTCGCCATCGGTTTCATGGCGCTCACCCGCCATGTCCGGTCCTACAGCGGCTTTTATGGCTACATCTCGAAAACCCTCGGCCGCGTGGTTGGCCTCGGCTCCGGCCTCACCGCCTGGATGAGCTACAACGGCCTGCAAATCGGCCTCTATGGACTGCTGGGGATCCAAGCCAACCTCGCCGTGAAGTCCTTCACCGGCGTGGAACTTCCCTGGTGGCTCTACGCGATCATGTCGATCGGAGCCGTCTGGTACTTGGGCTGGCGCGGGATCGACGTCGGCGCCAGGGTCCTCGCGGTCCTGCTCACCCTCGAAACCGCGATCGTCGCCATCGTCGCCGCGTTCGTCCTGGCCCAGGGCGGCGCACACGGCATCAGTTTTGAATCATTCAGCCCGCAGGCCATCTTCTCCCCGCAGTTCGCGGCCGTCCTGGGCCTGGGTTTCTCCGCCTTCATGGGATTTGAATCCGGAGCCCTGTACCGGGAAGAGGCCCGCGACCCGGACCGCAGTGTCCCCCGTGCCACCTATATCTCCATCGCCTTCATCGGCGCGTTCTACGCCTTCGCCGTCTGGATCATCGTCCAGGCCTTCGGAGCGGACGCCGTCCAGGCCTTTGCCGCCGGCCACCTCGACGCCGGAGACACCGCCTACATCGCAGCGGGCAACTTCGCGGGCGGCTGGTGCGTGAACCTCATGAGCGTGTTGATCGTTACCAGCATCTTCGCGGCCCAGCTCTCCTTCCACAACACCATCAACCGCTACACGTTGTCCTTGAGCCGCGAGGGCATCTTCCCGAAGCGCTCGGGCCGGATCAGCCCTCGATATCGCACGCCGTCCGTGGCGGGCTTCGACCAGACCCTCCTCGCGCTCGCCCTCGTGATCGGCGCGGCCCTCTTCCAACTGGACCCCTTCACCCAGTTCCTGATCTGGACGAACACCCCGGGAGTGTTCGGCGTCCTCCTCCTGCAGGCACTCACCGGCGTCGGGGTCGTGGTCTTCTTCACGCGACTCAAGGACCATGGCCTTCGCTGGTACGTCGGGCCTTCTGCCGTGGCAGCCACGATCATCATGTGCGTAGTCATCTACCTGATGGCCAACAATGCCCAACTGATCACAGGCCTTCCGGCCGGGGACCCCGTCAACACGACGCTCCTCGTTTTCGCCCCGCTTTTGTTTGCCGCCGGAACCGTACTGGCCCTCGTGCTGCGCAAGGTCAACCCGGCCGCATACCAGCGGATCGGACACGCCGAGTGATCCCGGAGCCTAGTCTTGAGGGATGCAGACTCCGAGCAAAACCAGCCAGCTAGGACGGCCCCGGACGCCGAGGCTCTCACGGAAGGCGATCGGCCGCGCGGCACTTGAGATGTTCGAAAAGGAAGAGAGCCTCTCGATCCCTCGGCTCGCGGAACGCCTGGGCGTCAGGCAGTCATCTTTCTACAAGCACGTCACGGGTCGGCAGGAGATCATCGAACTGGCCCGTGGCGCGCTCGTAGACAGAGCTCCGATGCCCGAGTTGCCGTCCGGCAGCCTCGACGACGTCATCCGCGAGATCTTCGACTCCCTCCGCAAGGCGTACAGCCTGGTACCGGCGCTCCTTCCCCTCCTGCTCACGCAGCCGGTGTCACACCCGGCAGCCTTGGAGCGCTACGACCAGTACGTCGAAGCGTTTGAGATCGCGGGGGCGCCACGGCACCTCATCATTCCGGCACTGGAAACCCTCGACAGCGCAGCGATCGGCGCGAGCCTCGACGCAATGACGATGGAATCCGCATGGAGCATCAACGAAGAGGAAGAAGGCACTTATCCCCATCTGTTCGCGGCAAAGAAAGCCGTGGCAGAGCACCCTGTAGACCGTTTCGCGTTCCTGGCCGATGTCCTCTCGGCAGGATTGAAGGCAGCTATCGACGACGACTGATCCTCACCGGGCCGGCGTCGGAAACCCGAACACAACAAGGAGTTATATCTTGACCACGCCCGAGCCCATCGATCTCGTCATCCTCTCGTCCAGCATATGCCGCTTCCACGCCGCACGCCGTCGGCTCCGATTGGTTGTTCGCTTGGGGCCTCGACCCTGTCATTTTCGGGGATACGGGTTTCAACAACTCCCTCTTCGACGGCATCCTCGACGACGAACTCGTGTTCATCACCCTGTTCGACGGCCACGCCTCGCTCGTCTCCGACGCCGCCCTCAAGCTCGCCGGGGTCACCGGAGCGGAGAAACTGCCGAGCACCGGCTATGTCGGCGTCGACCAACTCGGCAAGCCCAACGGCATGCTCTACGAAATGGCCGCCCAGGAGCTCGTCCGCGGCGTCCTTCCCGAGCTCTCCTTCGAGCAGCGCGTCGACGGGCTGGAGAAACTCCTGCGTTCCATGGCCGAATCCGGGCTGGTGGCGGGCCAGATGCTGGACTTCGGCGCCCCGGACACCTTGGAGGTGCTGGAGGCCTTGGAGCGCCGAGGCGAGCTCGCCATCCGGCTGCGGATCTCCCCGTGGGTCATGCCCGGCGCCACGGAGGAAGACCTGAAGGCTATGCTCGCGATGCAGGGCAGGCACGGAAGGCGCTGGCACGTTCACGGCATCAAGCTCATGATGGATGGAACCATCGACAACGGCACGGCGTGGCTCTTTGAGCCCGACGCCCACGGAGAATCCCTCCACCCGCTCTGGCACGATCCTGAAGCCCTCGCCGCGGCCATGAAGTTCTTCCACGACCACCGGATCCCCACCACGACGCACGCCATCGGCGATCAGGCGGTGTCCTTCGTCGCCCGGACCATCGGGGCCCTTCCCAAGAACGGCACGGTCCACCGGATCGAGCACATCGAGTCCATCCCGGATTCGGTGTTGGCGGAAATCATCAATGCGGGCGCCGCTACCAGCCTGCAGCCGACGCATTGCGCCCTCTACAGCCGAGCTGACCACACGGACAACTGGTCCCGCAGGCTTGGCAGCGAACGGGCCAACCACGCGTGGCGGACCCGCGATCTCCGCGACGCCGGAGCCATCGTCGCACTCGGATCGGACTGGCCCATCGCTCCCTTCGACCCGCGGGCGATCATCGCCTCGGCCCAGACGCGCCGCCCGGCCGGCCGGCCCGACGTCGAACCCGTCCAACCCCGGCAGGCGCTGTCCGCGCGTGCCGCGCTCGAAGGTTACACGAGCCAATATTGGAGGTCTGTCGGTGAAGAGGGCGGAATCGTAGAGATCGGGGCACGCGCCGATCTGACCGTGGTCCGGCACAATCCTTTGACCACCGCGCCGGACGAATTCGCGCAGACGCCGGTGATCCTGACCGTTGTTGACGGTGAAGTCGTTGTCGACGGCCGTCAGGTGCTTACGGCGGGAGTCACTCTGGACTCCGTCCAGGGAGCCTAGGCGAGGGCCTCTTCGAGTGCCTCGATGAGCTCTTGGGAATCGGGCTCGACGGCGGACGGGAAGCGGGCGAGCACCGCGCCTTCGCGGCTCACGAGGAACTTTTCGAAGTTCCACTTCACCTTCTGCGGTTTGGAGCCGTCGTCCGTCCGGGTCAGCTCGGCGTACAGGGGGTGCTGTTGCTTGCCGCGGACCTTGGCCTTGCTCGCGAGCGGGAACGAGACGCCGAAATTGCGCTGGCAGAAGTCCGCGATCTCGGCGTCCGAACCCTGTTCCTGGCCGGCGAACTGGTTGCACGGCACACCCAGAATCTCGAATCCACGGTCACGGTATTTGCCGTAGAGCTCCTCCAGTCCCGAGTACTGGCGCGTGAACCCACACTTCGAAGCCACGTTGACAACCAGTACGGCTTTGCCCTCGAAATGCCCGAAGTCGGTCTGGGAGCCGTCGTTGAACGTCAGGGGGATGCTGTAGAGCGGGGACATTGAATCGCTTCCTTACCACGGGGAACCTTGGCAAACTGCCGCCTTCGAGTCTACGCGCGGCAGGGCGCTTGGACAGGCTACAAGGAATGCGACGACTTACGGCTTGGGGGACGCCGTTTTGGTAGTTGCCGTGACCGACGGCGTGGGGCTACTGGGCGCCGACGGCGTGGGCTGGGTGGGTGCCGGCGGCGTGGGCACGGACTGGGTCACGCTCGGCACCGGAACGGGAAGGCTCGACGTCGGCGCCACCGGCGGCGGTACGGTCACGGTAGGCGGGACTACCGTTGCCGGCCCCTGCGTCGCCGTGGGCGGTTGCGTCCCGGTAGGAGCCTGCGTCAAGGTAGGGCTCGGTGTGCCGCTCGGTGTCTTGCTTGGCGTGGGAGTGCCGCTCGGAGTCGGTGTTGGCGTCCCGGTCGGGGTGCCAATCGGCGTCCCGGTCGGGCTCGGCGTCGGGCTCGGAGTCGGCGTCCCGGTGGGTGACGCTGTCGGACTCGGCGTCGGGCTCGTAGCCGGCGTCCCGGTCGGTGACCCCGTCGGGCTGCCGCTGGGTGACGCCGTCGGTGTCGCGGTCGGCACAACCTTCGCTTCCTGCACCCCGCCGGTCACCGCTTCCCTTGAGGGTACGGCTCCCGGGTCGGTCGGCACAGCCCCGGGGATGGACCAGACAGACCCGGCCGAGGTCGCGGTGGCGGAACCTGGCTGGTAGCTGACCATCGGGATGTCGCCGAGGGGATCCACCTGCTTGGTGGGCAGGAACGTCCAGTTCATCGGGTTGGTATAGACACCGTTGAGGATCGTCTCGAAGTGCAAGTGGCAACCGGTCGAGGAACCCGTGGTTCCCACCCTGGCAATGACTTCGCCTACACGGACCGATTGCCCCTTGGTCACTGCAATGCCCTGCAGGTGGTTATACGTGGCGACAAGGCCGTTGCCGTGATCGATTTCCACGCGATTGCCGCCGCCCCAGGGGTGCCAACCCACGGCCCGGACCACGCCGGAGTCGGCTGCGTAGACCAGCGTGCCGCAAGCCGCGGCGAAATCCTGGCCCCAGTGGAACTCGCCCGGCAATCCGGTGAACGGATCGATCCTCAACCCGAAGGGAGAGCTCGGAAGCAGCATTTCGAGCGGCGCGTAGAGTTTCCCGGCAGGCGGCCGGTCGAGGGAGCTCGACGAGACATTGAGAGTGCCAACGCCGTTCTTATCGAGGGTTTGGACCGGGGAGCGTTCAAAAGACACCGTGGCTTTGTCACCTGCCTGGACCGGGGCCGACGGCGGGCTTGGGGGCACGGTCTCCTCGGCGCTCGAGGTGGCACCATCGGTGGGCAGCATTCCGGGTTCGACTTGGCCAGTGGCCAAGGATCCATCGCTTGCCGCTCCGCCCAAACCCGGGCCCTGGAAACCGAAAGCGAGGATTACCACGACAGCGAGGAAGCACGCCGAAAGGACCCGGCCGAATTTTCTTGTGAGCACCAGGTCGACGACCTGGCCAGACTCATGATGCTTTCCCACAGCGGCTCCTGAGACGGGCGCTCATCCCCAGTACGGGCGCGCTTGTCCCATTGTGGCCGTTGCGAAATCGAATGGGAACACTCGACTTCATACTTGGCCGGTCCGCGAAACACTCGCCGGACCGTGGCGGGCTACTCGCCGAGGTTCTCTTTAAGCAGGGCGCGGTGCTCGACGGCGGCATCCGAATGCAGCGTGCGCCCGGCGTCGGTCAGCTCGAGGTACAGCGAGCGGCGGTCATCCGCGCAGGTCACGCGGGACACGAGTCCGGCTTTCTCCAAGCGGTCAACAACCTTGGAGACAGCGCTCTGGGTCATGGGAGTCCGCTCGCCCAGCGCCTTCATTCGGCAGGCAGAGTCAACGCTTTCGGCAACAAGATCGAGGATTTCGAACTCGTTCAGGCCGATGTCGAACTTGGCTTCGAGGGCGCGGTCGATCGCGGCCGCGGTGCGGAAGTACGAGTTCTGGATGCTGCGCCATTGCTCAACCAGCTGGCGATCCTGCGTTGTTGCCATGGCCCGATTCTAGTCGAAACCCCAAATAAAGTCCACGTCATAAGATTCCTAGTCATATTCCTTGTCATTGAATGACGCGTCATATAGATTGATCTGCATGACTTCACCAAGCACCCTCACTAGATCTGCCGAGCAGCTCCACAGCCGTCCGCTGGACCCGGGCCCAGTGGCTGCTGCTGATGGTGGTGTGCACCGTTCTGGCCCTCGACGGCCTGGACGTTTCCATGGTGGGCGTAGCCCTTCCCTCCATCGGCCACGAACTCCACCTCGGAACCGATTCCCTGCAGTGGATCGTTTCCGCCTACGTCCTGGGGTACGGGAGCCTGTTGCTCCTGGGCGGGCGGCTCGCCGACCTGCTGGGCCGGCGTCGGATCTTCCTGATCGCCTTGACCGTGTTCGCTGCGGCTTCGCTCCTCGGCGGCCTCGTGAACGATCCCACCCTCTTGATCGCAACGCGCTTCGTCAAGGGCCTGGCCGCGGCATTCACTGCCCCCACCGGGTTCTCCATCATCACTACCAACTTCGCCGAAGGCCGCGAGCGCAACAAGGCGCTGTCCATCTTCACCACTTTCGGCGCGAGCGGCTTTTCGCTCGGGCTGGTGGTTGGCGGGCTCATGACCAGTTTGAGCTGGCGCTGGACCTTCCTTGTATCGGTACCGATCGCCGTCGCCGTCGTGCTTCTCGGCATGTTGTTCATTCCCCGGGATAAGCCGTCCACGGAAGAAAGCGGCCACGACGTCTGGGGCGCGGTGACCCTCGCACTCGGCATGCTTGGCCTCGTGTACACCTTGGTTTCAGCGCCGGAGAAGGGCTGGGGATCTGTGGCAACAATCGCCGGATTCGCCATCTCTGCTGCCGTGCTGGCAACCTTCGCCGTCATCGAAAACCGCGTCAAGCACCCGCTCATCCGCTTCGGCATCCTGCGTGAAGGCTGGGTGGCCCGCGCCAACCTGAGTGCCGTTGGACTGTTCGGCTCCTACCTGAGCTTCCAGTTCATCCTCACCATGTACCTGCAGTCGGTGCTCGGCTGGTCTCCCCTGGGCATGGCGCTTGCCTTGCTTCCCACAGGGCTCCTGGTGGCAACGAGTGCACCCTTCGCGGACAGGTTCATTGAGAAATTCGGCGCCCCGAAGCTCATCCTCACCGGCCTGACCGCAATGGGACTGGGCTACGTCTTGTTCCTCCGCGTCGGAACGTCGCCCAACTACGTCCTGGACATCCTGCCCTCGGTCATCCTGCTGGGCATCGGTTTCGCTTTGGCCTTCCCGTCCATCAATGTCCAAGCCACCGCTGGAATCCGGGATTCGGAGCAGGGACTGGCCGCCGGACTCATCCAGACCAGCACGCAGGTTGGCGCGGCACTCGTCCTCGCCGTGACGACCGCCCTCGTCAGCGGGCATGACACCGGCGCAGGCACAAACGGCACCGTCAGCGCGGCGGCCATGCTCGATCAGTACCGGCCCGGCCTGGTCCTGAGCGCTGCGGTGGCGATTGCGGCCCTGCTCGTGGCAGCGTCCCCGGCGCGCCGCCGTCGGGCACTTGCCGAGCAGCCCGCAGCCTAAGCGGACTCGCGTGAAAAGTGCCGGCCCGCTCATTCCAAGGCGGGCCGGCACTTCTGCGTTAGCCCGGTACCGCTGCATAAACAAGACGGCACCTTGCGCCAGCAGAATGAAGCGCAACAATGGACCATGGTCAACTTCCTGAAGAAGTGGCAAGCGGAACTGCGGATGACTTTTACGGGTCACCCGCAGTCCACGCCTGACTGGGTGCTGCGGCTTGCCGAGGGAAACGACCCCGGGTACCACCTTCCCGGATCGGCCGTCTGGGCCGTCCACGGTTCCATGTCCACGATCATCGCGGGAATCCGGGTGCTGCTCATGCAATCCCTGCATCCCGGCGCTTTGGCGGGGGTGTACGACCATTCAGGCTTCAAAAGGGATCCCCTCGGCCGCCTGGCAAATACCATCCGTTGGATCTTCACGGTGAGCTACGGCTCCATGGACGCAGCCCACACGGCAACCCACTTCGTGCGGCGGGTGCACGATTCCGTCAAGGGCAACTACGTTGACGCCCAGGGCCAAACCCGCGAGTACTCAGCAAACGATCCCGAGCTTCTCCGCTGGGTCCACGTTGCGTACGCGGATTCCTTCGTTGCGGCGCACCGGATCTGGGGCGGGGCGGTCCCCGGCGGCGCCGACGCCTACATCCGCGAATGGGCCCAGGCCGGCCGCCTCATGGGAGTCGAGGACCCTCCCTTGAGTCTCGCGGAAGTGACGGCGGAAATGGACCAGTGGTACGCCTCCGGACATCTCCGCGCGGACGAGCGGCTCAGGGAAACCATCGAATTCATCAGGTACCCCCCGTTGAAAGCGTCGCTGCAACCCGGTTACCGGATTCTGTTCGCCGCGGCCGTCGCCAGCCTGGAGCCCCGATATCGGGAATTGCTGGGGCTGGAAAAAGCCCGTATCGGCCCCATTCCGCTACCGTCGATTCTCGCCGCGCGGGTGGTGCTCGCTGTCGTGCGCCTGACGTTGGGCCGCAGCGGCCCCAGCGAGCAGGCCGCCCGGAAACGATTGCGGCGCCTGGGGTACGAGGCTTAGACGCAGAGGAGCCCGGCGGAACGGTGTGGCCGTTCCGCCGGGCTTCCTTGACGAATCGCTAGATCAGCGCGTCCGACAAGTGGTTCGGAGTGCCGAAGCGGTGCGCCGTGATGCTGATGGCCTGCTCGTGCAGGAACGGCAGCATCTCGATGCGGCCGGCCGGGGTCACCGTGCCGTGGTAGATCGCGACGTCGGGACGGCCGCCGGTCGCTGCGCTCAGCGCGCTGCTGTCCCCGCCGATCAGGCGGATACGGCCGCCGTTGATGCCTGCCGCGGAAACCAGCCATTCGGCGTCGTTCTGGATGCGGGTGCCCACGCCGAGCCCCGCGAACGCTGCGATGACAGCTTCGGGAAGTTCGACAGCGGAGGACACCGTGAGCGCCGAACCCGCCACTGCACCGGCTGCCACGACGCGAAGCAAGTCCACGAGCTTCCCGCCCTCGGACAAGCGGATGGTCACGGGGATGGCCCGGTACCGGAAGACGTTGCGCTCGGCGCTCAGGCCGGAGACGTCCTTGCGGGTGCCGAATTCCGTGGCCCATGCCTCGGCGTCGCTGAAGAGCGCCTTCTGCAGGGCCTCAGCCTCGCTGGCTTCGACAAGCGAGCCTGCGGCCTTGGCGGCGGCCAGGATCGAAGCGGCCGCACCCTTGAGCGTGGCACCGCGCTTGGCGCGGGGCTCCGTAGGGAGCCAGCTACCCAGCCCCACCAGGTAGTTGGGTCCGCCGGCCTTGGTGCCGGCGCCCACGGCCGACTTCTTCCAGCCGCCGAACGGCTGCCGCTGGACGATTGCGCCCGTGATGCCGCGGTTCACGTAGAGGTTGCCGGCCTGGATGGTCTCCAGCCAGACGCCCATTTCACCGGAATCGAGCGAGTGCAGCCCGGCGGTGAGGCCGTATTCGATCTCGTTCTGGATTGCGATGGCTTCTTCCAAGGTGGACGCCGTCATGACGCCGAGGACCGGGCCGAAGAACTCGGTCAGGTGGAAGTAGGAGCCGCGCTTCACGCCGAACCGGATGCCCGGGGACCACAGACGGCCGGTCTCGTCCAGCTTCTCGGGCTTCACGGCCCAGGTCTCGCCCTCGCCGAGGGTGGTCAGCGCGTTGAGGAGCTTGCCGTTGGCCGGCTCGATGATCGGGCCCATCTGGGTGGTGGCCTCTTCCGGGTAGCCCACCTTGAGCGAGCGGGCGGCATCCACGAGTTGGTTGTGGAAGCGCTCGGACGTGGCTACGGAACCCACCAGGATCACCAGTGAAGCGGCGGAGCACTTCTGCCCTGCGTGCCCGAAAGCGGAGTACACAACGTCCTTGGCGGCAAGATCGAGGTCGGCGTGCGGGGTGACGATGATGGCGTTCTTGCCCGAGGTTTCCGCGAGCAGCGGGAGGTCCTGCCGGAAGGACCGGAAGAGCTCAGCGGTCTCGTAGCCGCCGGTGAGAATCACACGGTCAACGCTGGGGTGCGAGACCAGCTGGGTGCCCAGCTCGCGTTCTTCGAGCTGCACGAGCGCCAGCACTTCGCGCGGCACGCCGGCCTCCCACAGGGCGTCCACCATGACGGAACCGGAGCGGCGGGCCTGCTTTGCGGGTTTGATCACGACGGCGGATCCCGCCGCGAGTGCCGCCAGTGTGGAGCCCGCGGGAATCGCCACCGGGAAGTTCCACGGCGGGGTCACAACGGTGAGCTTCGCTGGGACGAACCTGGCGCCGTCGACCGTTTCCAGGTCCTTGGCGCGCTCGGCGTAGTAGTGCGCGAAGTCGATCGCTTCGCTGACTTCGGGGTCGCCCTGTTCGATCGTCTTGCCGGTCTCGGAGGCCATGACCTCGAGAAGTTCGGCGCGGCGGGATTCCAGGATGTCGCCTGCGCGGTGCAGGATAGCTGCGCGCTCGGCGGCAGGCATGGCGCCCCAAGTTTTGCCGTGTTCCACTGCGGTGGCAATGATGCGTTCCAGTTCCTGCGGGTCGCTGACCTTGCTGGCTTCAACGATCGCGTTTCCGGCAGTGGAGCCCGGGATGCGGTCGAGGATGGCACGGCCCCAGGCCCGGTTGGCGGGCAGGGCAGGATCGGTGTCCGGAGTGTTGGCGAAGCCCTGGCTTGGCATGGCGGCCGCGGGCTTGTTGCGGTCCTGCGTGCGGTTGGGGGCCGGAACGGCGTCGTCCAATTCTGCGAGGGAGGCGAGGAAGCGCTGCTTCTCACGCTCGAACAGCGATTTGTTTTCGCTGAGTTCGAACACAGCGGACATGAAGTTGTCCTGGCTGGCGCCTTCTTCGAGGCGGCGGATCAGGTAGGCGATCGCAACGTCGAACTCGCCCGGGTGCACCACCGGCGTGTACAACAGGAGGCTGCCGACGTCCTTGCGGACGGCCGTGGCTTGGCCCGTGGCCATACCGAGGAGCATCTCGAACTCAATGCCCGCCGTAACGCCGCGCTCCTTCGCGAGCAGCCACGCAAACGCGATGTCGAAGAGGTTGTGGCCGGCGACGCCGATGCGGACCGCATCGATGTGTCCTGGGGTGAGCGCGTAGTTCAGGACGCGCTTGTAGTTGGTGTCCGAATCCTGCTTGGTGCCCCACGTAGCGAGCGGCCAGCCCTGGACGGACGCCTGGACCTGTTCCATAGGCAGGTTGGCGCCCTTGACGACGCGCACCTTGATGGGAGCGCCGCCGTTTGCCCGGCGGGCCGCAGCCCATTCCTGCAGTTCCTGCATGGCCGACAGCGCGTCCGGGAGGTAGGCCTGCAGCACGATGCCGGCCTCAAGGTTCTTGAACTCGGGCTTGTCCAGGATCCGGGTGAACACGGCCATGGTCAGGCTGAGGTCCTTGTATTCCTCCATGTCCAGGTTGATGAACTTGGGCTTGGGGAACGATGCGGCCAGCTCGTAGAGCGGGGTGAGCTTCTCCACCACGTGGTCCACTGCTTCGTCGAAGGCCCACAGCGAGTGCGGGGCCACCGTGGAGGACTCCTTGATGGAGACGTAGTCGACGTCGTCACGGGCCAGGAGCTTGAGGGTCCCCTCGAGCCTGCGGCTGGCTTCGCGTTCGCCCAGGACGGCCTCGCCCAGCAGGTTCACGTTCAGGTGGACGCCGTTCTGCTTGATCTTGGCGATGGCCGGGCCAAGCTTGGCATCGGTGGCGTCCACGATCAGGTGGCCCACCATGTCGCGGAGGACTTTGCGTGCGATCGGGATGACCACCTGCGGCAGGACCGGAGCCATGAGGCCGCCGGTGCGCACAGCAGCGCGCATGTACCAAGGCAGGAAGGCCGGGACCTTCGGGGCAAGCTTGGCCAGGTTGCGGCCGGCGACGGACAGATCCTCAGGGCGGATGACGCCGTCGACGAATCCCACCGTGAAGTCCAGGCCGTTCGGATCCTTCAGGACGCCGGCGAGGCGCTGCGCGGAAACGTCAACGGGTACCTTCGAGGCTTCGGTGAGCCAATGTCGAACCAGTTGGATGGCTTCGTGGGCCAACTCCTGGAGGTGCCCGGATTCCGGGGTGGATTGTGTCCTGGCGTCGATGCTCGAATCCCGGGTTGGTGTGCTCATGCGCTTCGTTCCTTTTGGTGCGGAGAGTGCTTTGTTTCCATCAGTATGGATCTACAATCAGATTAGGAAAAGCGATCTTTTCTGAAGAATATTCATTAGATTTCTCGACCCTTCTGGAGAGCCGAATGCTGGATGTCCGCAGGCTGCGCTTGCTGCACGAATTGAAGATCCGCGGAACGCTCGCAGAAGTGGCCGACGCCATGAAGTACAGCCCGTCCTCGGTGTCCCAGCAGTTGACCTTGTTGGAGAAGGAAGCGGGCGTGAAACTGCTGAGAAAATCCGGCCGACGGGTGCAGCTGACGCCGCAGGCCGAGATCCTCGTGGAACATGCGGCCGCTTTGCTGGCCACCCTCGAGCGGGCAGAGACGGATCTCGCGGCGTCTCTGTCCACAGTGACGGGAACAGTGCGGCTCGCCGTGTTCCAAACCGCCGCCCTGGCCCTCATGCCGGACTTCCTCACCATCATGAAGGGCGAGTATCCCGAAGTGCGAGTGGAAATGATCCAGCGCGAACCCGAGACTGCGCTCTATGAAACCTGGGCCCGAGACTTCGACATCGTGGTGGCCGAGCAATACCCAGGGCACGCAGCACCACACCACCCCGGCCTGGACCGCGCAACCCTGACCAGCGACGCCATCAGGCTGGCCACTCCCCCGATTGGCCTCGGTGGCGAGTCGATTTCCTCGCTCGCGGATACGGCTCCCCTGCCATGGGTCATGGAACCGCATGGTGCGGCGTCCCGGCACTGGGCAGAACAAGCATGCCGCTCCGCTGGCTTCGAGCCCGACGTCCGGTACGAAACCGCCGACCTCCAAGCGCAAATCCGGCTCATCGAGTCCGGCAATGCCGTGGCCCTCATGCCGGACCTCGTCTGGACGGGCCGGACCACTCCGGTCCAACTGCTGGACCTCCCCGGGCTCCCGAAGCGGACAGTCTTCACGTCGACGCGCACCGCCGGCCGGATCCACCCCGCAATCCTGGCATGCCGGGAAGTGCTGGAACGGGTGGCTGCGGAACGGATGTAGGGGTTCGGCTGGCTGGTGCGGTCGGATTCTGCACGATCATTCCGCATGCAGGGACAATTCGAAGAGAGCCAAAACGCAAAAAGGCCCCGGTCCAAGGACCGGGGCCAAACGCGGAGAATGGGGGATTTGAACCCCCGAGGGCGTTAACCCAACACGCGTTCCAGGCGTGCGCCATAGGCCGCTAGGCGAATTCTCCATGCTTCTGAATCAAAAGCAGACTCCACTGTACCCGAGAATTTCGGCATCGCCCAATCGGGACATTCATGGTGTCGAGCGGGCCCTCCGTGCGCTTAAACGTAAAAATGGACGCCCCCAATGCGTCCATTCCTCCGGCACTCCGTTGAGCTGCTGGGTCCAGCCCCTGAAACCAGGCCCTGCGGCTCACAATCTTGAGATTGCCCCAATCGGTGTACATACCCATAGTCCGCTGCGTTCAGCGGTTTGGCAATGGAGATTGGAAACCATCCTTTGACCTGTTTTTGAGCGGCCGCTGGGAGGATGGTGGAATGAGCCACCTGCACGCCCTCGTTGTCTACGTCCCGGTATCCCATAGCGAGAGCTTGCTGGCCGCGATCGGTGATGCCGGGGCGGGCAGAATCGGCGACTATTCGCATTGCTCCTTCACCACTCCGGGCACTGGACGCTTCACCCCCATGCCAGGGGCACAACCGTTCATCGGCGCCGTGGGGCAAGGCGAAACGGTGCCGGAAATCCGGGTCGAGTGCGTGGTTGAGACGGACTTGCTCGACGCCGTAGTGCAGGCCCTGCGCTCAGCCCACCCTTATGAGGAGCCCGCGTTCATGACGTGGCCCGTGAACGGTTGGCGCTAACCCCGCGGGACATGTCCAGTGGATCCCCCGAGCGCCCAGGGGACATGTCCATTTTTTGGCTCCCACAAGGCACATGTCCGCAAATTCGGAGGGCTCGAAAACTTCGGGTAAGCTTGTCGACGGCCCCTCATGTGGCGTCATCCTGTTGAACTCCCCCAGGACCGGAAGGTAGCAAGGGTAGATGGGCTCTGGCGGGTGCATGAGGGGTCTCTTATTTAAATGTCAGTCCCTATAGGTAGGTTTCCCCTGTGACTGTTACTACTGCGCTTTACCGCAGATATCGCCCCGATTCTTTCGCGGACGTTATCGGGCAGGAACACGTCACCGAGCCGCTCATGACGGCCCTGCGCAAAAACCGGGTCAACCACGCCTACCTCTTCTCCGGCCCCCGCGGCTGCGGAAAAACCACGTCCGCCCGCATCCTCGCCCGCTGCCTCAATTGCGCCGAAGGCCCCACGGACACTCCTTGCGGCAAATGCAACAGCTGCATTGAGCTGGCCCGCGGGGGCTCCGGCTCCCTCGACGTCATCGAGATCGACGCTGCCAGCCACGGTGGCGTGGACGATGCCCGGGATCTCCGCGAACGCGCCACCTTCGCCCCGGTCCGGGACCGCTACAAGATCTTCATCATTGACGAAGCCCACATGGTCACCTCGGCCGGCTTCAATGCGCTGCTGAAGATCGTCGAAGAGCCGCCGGAACACATCAAATTCATCTTCGCCACCACGGAGCCGGACAAGGTCATCGGCACCATCCGCTCCCGTACGCACCACTACCCCTTCCGGCTGGTGCCGCCCGAGCCGTTGATGCAGTACCTCGAGCTTCTCTGCCAACAGGAAAACGTGCCGGTGGCTCCCGGCGTGCTTTCCCTCGTGATCCGGGCTGGCGGCGGTTCGGTGCGCGACTCGCTCTCCGTACTGGACCAACTCATGGCCGGCGCCGGACCCAACGGCCTGAACTACGAACTCGCCGTCGCATTGCTTGGATACACCCACGCTTCACTGCTGGACGACGTCGTCGAGGCGATCGCCGCGTCAGACTCCGCCACGGTTTTCCGTGCCGTGGACCGTGTCATCCAAACGGGGCATGATCCCCGCCGCTTCGTCGAAGACTTGCTGGAGCGGTTCCGCGACCTCATCATCGTCCAAGCCATGCCGGAAAGCGCCCAAGCCATCCTCCGCGGCATGCCTGCGGACCAGATAGCCCGGATGCGCAGCCAGGCAAACAACCTCGGTGCGGCCGAGCTATCCCGTGCCGCCGATGTGACCAATACCGCGCTCACTGAGATGACCGGCGCCACTTCGCCGCGTCTGCACCTCGAACTGCTCTGCGCCCGGATCCTACTGCCCAGTTCCGAGCAGACCGAACGCGGGATCGCGGCCCGGATCGACCGCGTCGAACGCCGTCTCAACTACGGCGGGGCACTTCCCCTCGCGGAAGCCCAGACGCCGCCGGAAGCTGTTGCGGCTCCTTCCACTTCCGCCGTGCCAACTGCGCGCCCAGCGGAACAACCAGTGGAACGCCCGACGGCGGACGCCAGTCCCGCTCCCGCCTCACCAGCGCTCCACTCACCAACGCCCGGGGCAGCCGCGTCCGGGCTGGCCGCGCCCTTGTCAGCCACGTTCGCCGAGGCTCCGGCCCCCGGCCGTTCGCCTGCCTCCGAGGAACCGTCCAGGGAGCAGCTGACGCCGCCGCGGGTCTCCACTACTGACTGGCCCGTGGATGAATCCAGGCAGCAGGCCGGCCGCCCCGCTCCCGAGCCAGCTGCACAGGCTCCAGCTCAAACGCCCTCGCCGGCCCAGGCTCCGGCGTCAACCCCCGTACAACCGCCGGCGCCCGCGGAGGCGCCCGCCCCGCAGCCAGCGCCCGCTCAGGCGCCTCGCCCCGCTGCCGGTGGTGCTGATGTAGAGGTCATCCGGCGGGCTTGGCCCGAAATCCTCCAGACGCTGACCAAGATCAAGCGCAGCAGCTGGGCGTTGGTCGGAGCAAACGCGCAGGTGGCACAGTTCGACGGTCAACTTCTCACTCTTGCATTCAGCACTGACGGCCTTGCGAGCGCCTTCAGCCGCGCAGACCATGCCGAGAACCTTCGCCAGGCCATCCACAAGACGATCGGCATCGACTGCCAGATCACTTCGGTCGTCGGAGGCAACAGCTCAGGTAGCTCTGAACCAAACCCAAAAGCACCGGCTGACCCGGCGCCCCCTGTAGGGGGTGGCGGCTCCCCGGCTGTATCGTCCGCCGTGGACAGCGCGTGGGGACTTGCCCCTGCGGCCCAAAGCCCTGCCATACCGGAAGCAGACAAGCCCGAGGCAGCACCGGCATCCGGGTCCGCTCCGAGCCAGGCCGTTTCCGCGGCTCCGGATCCGGCCCCAGCAGCCACTGGGGCATCGTCCGCCGCAGAAGCTGCCTCGACCGCAACGGCACCGGCAGACCCGGCCGCGGACTACTCCTATTCGGACGATGATTGGGGCCCCCCTGGGGACGAGGACGCTCCCCCGCTGGACGAAGAACCGCCCATGGATTGGGAGCCGTCGGCGTCCCCGGGCTTCTCCGCCATGCCCACGGCGGGCCCACGCGCCGCGGCCGCTACGCCACGCACTGATTCCCCAGCCCCCACGAACAAGCGCTCCACCCAAGCATCTCCGGAGAAAGCACCTTCGGGGAAAAAATCGAAGACCCCGGAAGATCCATGGTCCAGGGCTGTAGAGCACGCGCCGGGTTCGTGGGTGGTCGGCACCGAGTCCAACGTTGGTTCGGCGGCTTCGGGCACCTCCGCCAACCCTGGTAGCCCGGCCACTTCGCCCTCGCCGGCCACGCCGAGTCCCGTCTATGAACCTGCCGCCGCGCAGGTTCCAAACCAGCCGCAGGCGTCAGTGCCGGGACTGGCCACCGAGCCGGCCGCCGAACCCGCGCGTTCGGCCGTAACACTCGCACAAGCCCCTGCCCCTGCCGCTGCCCAAGCGGCCCCTGCAACAGGGTCGGCGCCTTCGGGAAGCGGGAAGCAGAGCCTTTACCAACGGCTTTCGAACAGCCCCGAAGCGATGGCCGGCCGCGAGAAAGCACCTGCACGGGCCGCCGTCGCTCCCGGCACCGTGGTGGAAGACATCCCGAGTGCCGACGATGAAACCATCGAGGAATCGGGAGTCTTTGGACGGGCCGCGGTCGAGCGTATTCTGGGCGGGAAGCTACTGGAAGAACGGTCGCTGGACAGCATGCGCCGCTAACAAACTGACGCCGTCACCACACCCTGCGCGCGAGAGCCCCGCCGGCGCCACAAAGGGTGCCACCAAACCGCGACGCCGCCGAACGGCAAAGGCGTCCACACCGAACGAACGAGGACATTGTGTACGAAGGCGCAGTACAAGAGCTGATCGACGAGCTCGGCCGGCTCCCCGGCGTCGGGCCGAAGTCGGCGCAGCGCCTGGCCTTCCACATCCTTGAGGCCGATCCCGAGGACATGAAGCGGTTGGTCGCGGCCATCACCACCGTCAAGGAACGGGTGAAGTTCTGCACCGTCTGCGGCAACGTCACCGAGCAGGAGCTGTGCAACATCTGCCGCGATCCGCGACGCGACCCCTCGGTGATCTGCGTGGTCGAAGAATCCAAGGATGTCCTGGCTGTGGAACGCACGCGGTCCTTCCGCGGCCGGTACCACGTCCTCGGCGGCGCCATCAATCCGATCGCAGGTATCGGGCCTGAGCAGCTCCGTATCCGCGAGCTGCTGACACGGCTCAACGACGGGGCCATCCAGGAAATCATCATCGCGACCGACCCCAACCTCGAAGGCGAAGCGACGGCCACCTACCTGGCCCGCATGCTGAAGTCGATCGGCATCACCGTCACCAGGCTTGCTTCCGGCCTCCCGGTGGGCGGAGACCTGGAGTATGCGGACGAAGTCACCCTCGGTAGGGCCTTCGAGGGCCGCCGCAACGCCCTCATGTAGGCGGCTCGCTTCCAGGAACACCCCCGACGCCGTTGCGGACCCCTAAGCGAGCCGCCCGTTTACGCGATCCGCGTCCCGCTGGCTAGCCGGCCGGCAGGGGTCCGCAGCGACCGCCAGCCGAGCCACATGAGCAGCCCCGCCAGGACCAATTGCAGGCCGAGTCCCAGTGGCCACAAAGGCGTTGTTTGCTTGAGGTACTGCGGCTGCGGCACGCCGTTTGCGCATAGGTAGGAGTGCTCCGGCCCGGCGAGCGCGGACCTGGCCCCCTGGCTGATGCCCTCGATCATCCCGACGGAGTAGAACGCCGTCCCGCTCCGGTCCGGATACGGAATGGCGTCGGCCACCACCACGTAGGGATTCAACGCGAGCATCCACGCAACGCGTTCGGTCCGGACGGCCGGGTGCTCCACCAAGGGCCCCTCGCAGGTGTATGCCGGCTGCGCTGGTTCCGTCGGCTGCTGATTCGGCTGAACCGGCGCATACAAAACGCCACGGCCAACGGGAGAGTTGGCCAATACCGTGCCCTGCGCCAGTTGCGATCCCAGTCCGAAGGAAATCAACGAGCCGACCACCAGCGCCGCGACTACCAAGTAGGTCACCACGATCGAGAACAGTGGCCGCCCGGCAAGCGCCGAAATCCCCACTCCGATCCCGCACACAACGGCCAGTTCTACCGCCAGCATCAACAAGGAAACCACCACGTGCCCCGGGGTCAGGCCGCCTTGGAACATTCCGAAGACAAGGAACGGGGCGCTTGTCGCCAGGAAGGCGAGCGCCGCGAGCCATCCGGCGCAGAACTTGCCCCAGAGAATCTGGCCAGGGGTAAGCAAGGTGATCTGAAGGATGGCGAGTGTGCCACCGGCCCGGTCTCCATTGATGGCATTGGCGGACAGCGCAGGTGCCACAAGCAGGGCAAAGAGGAGCACGAAGGCCAGCACGACCTCGAAGATCATGGACCCGGCTCCGTCCTGGGGCGCCAGCGCCGAAGGCGGCATCGTGGAACGCCGCGCTTCCATGCTCGCGTTCCAGGCGAGCCACGTCAGCCACGTCACTACCGCGATGACAAAGAACCAGATGCCCAACATGATGTACCAGCCGCGGGAGCGCAACCGTTGTTTCATCTCGAGGACCACGACGTCGCGTATTCCCCCGAGGTAGCCGACGACGGCGCTCCAGCCTCCCGTAGCTCCCTGCGGTCCCGCCGGAGGTCCCGCTGAAACAGGCACGGATTCACTCACGTCGCTCATGGCCTCTCCGTATCCAGGTTCATGTACGTCTCTTCCAACGCACCGGCTGCGGGGGCGAAGGAAACTACTCCGATGCCGGACCGGACGAGTTCGCCCAAGAGGGCGGCAGCGCCGTCGTCGTGCGTCAACAGCAAGGTGACCGACGGGCGGCGGCCCGCTTCCACCCGGTATTCCAGCCCGAGTTCGCTGAGCTTTGCGGTGAGGGCCGCATTGTCGAGGGTTGTGATCGCGTAGCGCCGGCCCTGCAGGGCCGCCTCCTCAAGGGTCTGCTGTTTCACGGTCCGGCCCTGGCTGACGAACACCGCTCCGTCCGCGATTTCATCGAGCTCACTGAGTACGTGGGAGGAAACCACCACGGCTTTCCCTTCCCCGGCCAGGCGGCGCAGCAGGTTTCGGAGCTCCACCCGGGATCCCGGGTCGAGGCCGGACGCTGGCTCGTCGAGCAGAAGCACGGAGGGATCGTGAATGAGGGCCCGGGCCAGGCTGAGCCGTTGTTGCTGGCCCCTTGAGAGGACCCGGGCGGGCTGGTCGGCAAGGGTGTCCAGCCGGACAAGTTCGAGCAAGCCGGCAACACGCTGGGCGATGCCTGCCCTGGGCAGGCGGTAGAAGCGCGCCATCTGGACCAGGATTTCGCGTGCGGTCAAGGACTCCCACACCCCCAGGGTGTCCGGCATCCAACCGATCCGAAGCCGCGCGGCCGCGCTGTGGTGCAAGGGATCCAAGCCGTTGATCCGAATGGTCCCGGAGTCGGGCCGCAGAAGCGAGGCAAGCATGAGAAGGAGCGTCGTTTTGCCTGCGCCATTGGGCCCAATGAGCGCCGTGACCTTCCCTGGCGGGGCGTGGAAATCGATGTGCTCGACGGCGTGGACCGTGCCAAAGCGGCGTGAGACGCCTTCCGCGGATACTCCCGGGGCGTCACCAACCGGGACTCTTGAACTTTCAGCTATGGACATGCTCTACTCACCTGTTTCCCCCAAACAGAACAAGTACGCTTCAACTCCCGTGAGCCCACATGCCCGCAGGCTGCGTATTTCTTGATCGTACGCCAAGCCGAAACCGCTCGGCGTGCACCCAAGGGCCGAGATTTGGTCACAATTCCCCCGCCCGCCGTGCCCGGCGATAAACTGGCCACATAAGCCACGTAGCCGTGCCGCTACCTGGCCACGCAACGTATGATCCCCAATTGAGCAGTGAGGGTGCGCGCATGAGTTTGCCCACTACCGATGTGAAAACCGAAGACCTGACCGCGCAGCCTGCCAAGACCAAGCAGCTGATCGTGCAGAAGTTCGGCGGCTCCTCGGTGTCCGATGCAGAAGGCATCAAGCGTGTTGCCCGCCGCGTTGTTGACGCACAAAAGGCCGGCAACGAGGTTGTCGTAGTGGTTTCCGCCATGGGAGACACCACGGACGAGCTCCTGGACCTCGCCGCCCAAGTCACCGATTCTGCTCCCGCCCGTGAGATGGACATGCTCCTCTCCGCAGGCGAGCGCATCTCCATGGCCCTGCTCGCCATGGCCATCAACAAGTTCGGTGCCTCCGCCCAGTCGTTCACCGGCTCGCAGGCCGGCATGATCACGGACGGCATCCACGGGAAGGCGCGCATCATCGACGTCGACCCCCACCGCATCCGCACCGCTTTGGACAAGGGACACGTCGCCATCGTGGCCGGCTTCCAGGGTATGACCCGGAGCACGCGGGAGATCACTACCCTTGGCCGCGGCGGATCCGACACCACTGCGGTGGCCCTCGCAGCCGCGCTCGAAGCAGACGTCTGCGAAATCTACACGGACGTCGACGGCATCTACACCGCGGACCCCCGCGTGGTCTCCACTGCCACGAAGATCGACCGTATTTCCAGCGAGGAAATGCTGGAACTGGCAGCTTCCGGCGCCAAGATCCTGCACTTGCGTTGCGTGGAATACGCCCGCCGATTCGGCGTGCCCCTGCACGTCCGGTCCTCATTCAGCCAGAACGAAGGCACCTGGGTCCTGCCCAGCGCCGACGACAAGATCACGATTCAAGAGGGAGTTGCCTTGGAGCAGCCAATCATCTCCGGTGTTGCACACGACCGTTCAGAAGCCAAGGTCACCGTGGTCGGCGTCCCGGACATCCCCGGCAAGGCCGCCGCGATTTTCCAGGTCATCGCCAAAGCACATTCGAACATCGACATGATCGTCCAGAACGTGTCCACGCACGGTACCGGCCGCACGGACATTTCCTTCACCCTGCCCATCGTGGAAGGCGCCGATGCCCTCACCGCCCTCCGTGCTGCGCAGCCTGAAATCGGCTTCGAGAGCATCGAATACAACGAGAACGTCGGCAAGCTTTCGCTGATCGGCGCCGGCATGCGTTCGCACCCGGGCGTCTCCGCCACCTTCTTCAAGGCGCTCTCCGACGCGGGCATCAACATCAACATGATTTCCACCTCGGAGATCCGCATCTCCGTGGTCACGCACGCCGATCTGCTGGATGACGCCGTGCGTGCCATCCACAAAGCGTTCGAGCTCGACGGCGACGCCGAGGCAACCGTCTATGGCGGCACCGGCCGCTAGACGAACTCCGCCGTCGGGCACCCGCCGTCGGAATCTGGAGTACTTAACGTGAAAGAACCGGAGCTTGTGCTCCGGTTCTTTTGCTTTCCTGCGGCTTTGGAGCCGCGAGCGGCTTCAGGCGCCTTCCTTGCGGACTCCGTAGTGGTGGCCCTGGTCGTCCGTTTCGACGACGAAATGCCCCAGGTCTTCTTCCGACGCCGTCTCGAAGTCGTCATGCTTGTGGACTACGGGCGCATCAATGTCGCCCCGGGTTGCCGGGCCGAACCAGAAACGCAGTCGATCGGTTACCCTCATGAAACTATCGAGTGCATGTCCCACAATTCCCACCTCCTTCCCCGCTGCGAGGTCCAGCCGTACGGTTGGAGCTGAGTGGTTCCAGTGAGGCCAATTTTACGCCCGGAACCGGCAAAAGGCCCGGGGTCGGCGTCGATCGCTGAGAGCGAGAAGCCCCTAGCGAAGGGACTTGTCATCCGGGTTCTTGGGGACCACGTAGGTGCTGCCGTCCGGCCGGCGGACGGTCTCCCATTGCTGCGCTTCGGCCTGGCGCCGCACGAGGAGACGCTTGTTCTCCTCGGTCATTTCATGATCCAGGGAACTGCTGTGCGCCGGTCCGAAAATGATCCGAAGCTTGCCAGTTGCGCGCATGAATCTCTGGGTCATGGTCTCTTTGGCCACCGGGTCTACCCTCTCTCAAAAGGATGTTGTGGTTTAAGAGTACACTAACAATTAGTGCACTAACTATTGGCCGGCGCAGTCCGGTCATCGACACGGAACGGAGCAAGCCATGGCCGCACCCATTGCCCCCGAAACCGCCGCCCTGCCTGAAGACGACCTTCTACTCGAGCGCCAATTGTGCTTCGCCCTGACCGTGGCGTCGCGGAGCGTGGTGGGCGTCTACAAGCCGGTGCTTGAAAAGATGGGGCTGACCCATCCCCAGTACCTCGCGATGCTCGCCCTATGGGAACGCAGTCCGCGCACGCTCAAGGACATCAGTGAGGCACTCCTGCACGAGCCTGCCACCCTTTCGCCCATCCTGCGCCGGCTCGAAGAAGCAGGATTCGTCACCCGCAACCGCATCCACGGAAACGAACGGGCACTTGCCATCACCTTGACGGAAGCCGGCTCCGCCCTCAGGCAACAGGCGACGGCCGTGCCGGGAACCATCATGGAGCGGCTCCAACTCACGCGTGCCGAAGTAGCGGAACTGCACCGTGCAATGACCGGGCTCATCGCGGCCACGCAACACCCCACTGCCGGTGCGGGCGATAAACTGGCATAAATCAAGGAGAACCCCATGCGCCTGCGAATAGTCCGGTCTTTGTTGGCCGTCGTCGCCGTCGCTGGTCTTGCCGCCTGCACGCCCGGCCCCGGGGGCGGTTCGCCCAGCAGTTCGGCGCCTGGCAGCAGCACGTCGTCCTCGCCGTCGGGCAGCCCTACCGGGCTTTTGCCCGACGAAACGGCGTCTCCCAACGGCAAACCGACTCCTTCGATCTCCCCCACGGCGCCCGGCTCTCCCGGCTCCGCAGAGGCCGAGCTTTCCATCATCGTCAAGCTCTCCGCTTCGGCAGCCCCTGAAAGCTACACGCTCGTCTGCACCGGCGGCGTCCCCTCCGCGGAAAGCCACCACCCCACCGCAGCCGCAGCATGCGCCGCCCTGAAAAAGAACCCCGCCCTTCTCACGCGCACGCCGCGCTCCAGCGACCAGGTCTGCGACCAGCGTTACGGCGGACCCCAGACGGCAATAGTCACCGGGGCCGTTGATGGCGTGGGCGTCGAGTCCTCCTACAAGCTCACGGACGGCTGCGAAATTGCCGCGTGGGCCGCCGTCGCCGACATCCTTGGTTCAAGCGGTGCCGGAGCTTAAGTACAAGCACCTCCCGCAAGAGGAATGGCTCGCGCTGGAGGCTGCCCACCACGCCCGCGTCGAACGCTATGCCAAGCCCTACTTGGCCCGGCGCTCCGCAGGCGAGAAACATCCCGTCGAAGACTTCCTCTTCACGTACTACACCCAGAAGCCCGGCCAGCTGCTGCGCTGGCACCCGGGCGACGGCGTCGTCCTCTCCGGCCCCAAAGCCGCCGAGCGGGCCGGGTGGAAGTACTACCGAGTGCTCGACGACGGCGCGCTGGCGGCCGCGGGGCTGCCCGCCGGTACCGTTGCCGTCACCTTCGATCGCAGCCGCTTCGTGGCCGACCGCACCGAAGCCATCCGCTTCGCCGGCATCATCCTTGCCGGAACCGTAGCGCGGCCCGCCCAGTTTGGTTGCTTCGGACTCCACGAGTGGGCCATGGTCTACCGCCAGGACAAGTTCGATCTTCGCCACGAACACCTCAAGCTGCGCCTCGGTTCAGAAGGCACTGACACCGTGGTGGAAGACAACCGGATCCGCTGCTCGCACTTCGACGCCTTCCGTTTCTACACGCCGGACGCCATTCCGCTCAACGAACTCACCCCGACACGGGACAACCAGCGCACCATGGAGCAACCGGGCTGCCTGCACGCCAACATGGACCTCTACAAATGGGCGTACAAACTGACGCCGGCCTTACCGAGCGAGTTGGTGATGGACTGTTTCGAACTGTCCTGGCGGATCCGGGCCATGGACATGCAGGCCTCGCCCTACGACCTTGAAGAGTGGGGATACCCGGCCATCAGGATCGAGACACCACAAGGCAAGGCCGAGTACGTTGAGTATCAGAGGGCGTTCGCTGCCGAGGCCCAAGCGCTCCGTGCGCGGGTCCTCGACCACGTGCGGCCGCTCCTGGATCTCCTGGTACAAACACCGTCTCACGAAGGACAGCGATGACTTCAAGCACAAAGTACGACGTCGAGCTCACCATCACGCTGACGGAGTCACCGGGCGCCGCGGACTACGAGTTCGTCCTGCTCGGCTCGGGCGGCGAAGTCTCCGAAGGCTCGACCCTTCCGGACCCCCGGGCGGCGCTTGCCGCCGTCGAGCAGTTCGGCGAGGAGATCTTCTTTCCCGTTCCCCGGCCGGACCGCATATGCACCCAGCAATACGGTGGTCCGCAAGTGGCCTTGGTGACCGGCCGGTTCCGCGGGCGCGAGGTCAGCAGCCGCTTCAGCCGGACGGACGGCTGCGAAATCGCCCGTTGGCGCACCATGGCCGCCCTCCTCGGCGGCGTGGCAGGATCCACGGGAAACATCTAACACCCGACCCGACGCCCGCTCACAAACAACCGTCCCGACCCCAACGCCCGCTCACAAACAAGTGCCCCCCAGCCGGACGCCCGCTCACAAACAACCGTCCCGACCCCAACGCCCGCTCACATCATCTGCAAGAGGGTTCCGCCGTTTGGCCATTAAGGTGAGCGAGCGTCCGCCAAAAGGGACATATAGGTGAGCGAGCGTCCGGGGGGACGATAAGAAAGCGGCCGGCGGGATATCCCGCCGGCCGCTGCCTCGCATGTCTCAGACCATTAATGCCGCGCTACGGCGCGTTGTTTGACTGGTCCTCCCCCGCGTTCTGCAGTTTGCCCTTGCCGTGTTCGCCTTCCTGGTCATCGTTCGGCACCACGGACACGATGCCGCTTGCCGAGACCAGGACGGACACAAACGTCGGCGCGCTGGTGCCGTCAAAAGTGAGTCGGCCGATGTAGGAACCCGGCGTCAGGTTGTTCCACGCGAAAGTGAGCTTCCCGGATTTGCCGTTCTTCATCTTGATCGGGTTGGGCGTGACCGTGGCGTTGCCTTGGTTCGCGCCCAGGATCGCGGCGTCAACGCTGGCCTTGGTGGGCCGGTTGTTAGGGCTTGCATATAGGTTCGCGATGATGGTGTACGTTCCAGGCTGGGGGTTGTCGAGCGAGAGCGACTCACTGGCACTCGGTGTCGCTGCCGTGAACAACTGGCCCGACGGCGACAGGACATACAGATCGAAATCCGCCGTGGGATCGGAGGAAATCACCGAGAACTTCGCGAACGCCGTTCCGGGCGGAACCGTGGCGGTCTTGACGAAGTTCGAGGCGTTGTTCGCAACAGCCACGGGACCCGGAACAAGTTCCGCGGCCGAGGAATCAGCCTTGGAGAGACCGTCAATGGTCACAGCAGTGGGTGAGTCGGAACCGGAAACGATGTTGATGTCCGCCGATCCGCTTGCCTCCTGGGACGTGAAGGCGACGCTCTTGGAGGCCAGCACCGACTGCGGACGGACCGCAATTGGAGAGACCACCGACTTGTTGGCACCTTCCCACTTCAGCGATCCCATCGCGAAAGTACCCAGTGCGGCCGTCTTGTTTTCGAAGGTCACCTTGAAGGTCTTCTTCTGGCCGACTTCGTTGAAGTTCAGCACGGACGGAGTGACCTTGACGTCAACGCCGGGGACATTGACTGTGGCCCGGTATTGTCCCGGAGTCAGGGCGGTGACGGTGCGGGTGACCTCGATCTTGCCCGCGAGGTTACCCAGGGCGAACGAGGGGAGGTTCATGTCGCGGGGCAGTGTCGAGCCCAGCCCCGGCTTGCCGAGATCGACGCCGGTACCCTGGATGAACTTCAGGTAGTCCTCGGTTCCGGCATCGTAGACCAGGCCCGGTTCCAGCACGCTGGCAGGGTTCATTTCTCCCGCACCGGTGGCGAAGACGTCCTGGTTCTTGCTTCCATCGGCCAGCTTGACGTCACTCGCCGTCGTCATCATGGCCGACTTGACCGTCGCAGGGGACCAATCGGGATTCTTCGCCAGGATCAAGGCTCCGAAACCTGCAATGTGCGGGGACGCCATGGAGGTACCGGACATGAATCCGTACTCATCACCTTTGCTGCCGATCGGCGAAACACCCGCGAGCACCGCAACGCCGGGAGCCGAGACGTCCGGCTTGAGGAGATCCGAATCGGTGGCGAGGAGCGGGCCGCGGGAGGAGAATCCGGCGATCTGCGGCTGGGCCTCGAGCGGAAGACCGGTGGTGTCGTGGTCAACCAGGGAAACAGTAAGTGCCGGGTTGGCCCCGACCTTGTCCTTGATGGCCTGCGAGGCGGGAGGATTCACGTGGACAGTAGGCACCGCGTGCTTGTCCGTGTCCAAGGAGGAACTGGTGAGGTTCACCAGGATCATGCCCACGCCGCCACCGCGGAGCACCTCGGCGCTCTTCGCGACGCGGTCAACCACTCCACGGTCACACACCACTACCTTGCCGGCGATTTTCGCCGGGTCCAGGGACCCAGGCGCGCAAAGTGCCGCGTTACCGGCGCCTGACGCGGCGTTTGCGGAAAGCACGACGCCGGCCCCGCTCACCTGGTGGTTCATGATGCTGGCTCCGCGGAACTTGGTGCCGTCGGAGAATTCGACCGTTCCCTGGAGTTCCTGCGAGAAGGAGGTAGCCGCAACCGTGGTCATCCAGGGTGCGCCGTGGTTGACGGTGCTGGCCTGAGGTCCCGAGTTACCCGCGGATGCCGCCACAAAGATGCCGGCCGACGCAGCAGACAGGAACGCGAGCGAGACAGGGTCGGTGGTGGTGTCCGTGGCGCCGGAAATGGAGTAATTCAGGACGTCCACGCCGTCGGCGATGGCCTGGTCAATGGCGGCGATGGCCGCGGAACTGTAGCAACCGCCCGTATTGGGGTCGGTGTCTTCCCAGCACACCTTGTAGATGGAGAGCTTGGCAGCTGGTGCCACGCCGCTCGTCTTGCCGAAGCTCCGGCCATCCACGAACGTTTCCACGCCAGGGTTGCCGGCGGCGGTGCTGGCCGTGTGCGTACCGTGGCTCACGACGTCGATGGGCGAGATTTGTTCCTGGGGTGCCCGTTGGGCTGGCGGAACCGTCTGGAGGAAGGCATCTGCGAAGTAGTGGGCGGCGAGGACTTTGGAATTGCAGGCAGTTCCGTCAAAGGCCGCTCCGGTGTCGGTGCCTTTCTGGCACTCGCCGACGAAGGTGTCTCCGTTGGCCTTCAGCATGGCGATCTTGCCGTCACCCGTGCGGTACGGGACGCCCACCTGGGGGTCCCCGACCAGCGGCTGGACGGGATCGCCGGCGAAGAACTTGCTTGTGGGCGTGTAGCCGGTGTCGATGACGCCCACCACGGTGCCTTTGCCGGCCTGGTCCTGGCCGCCGAACTGGGTATTCCAAGCACCATTCGGTCCGCTGAGGTTGAGGAAATCGGTGGTGGAGTAGTCAGGAGCAGACTGCGTGTCCGGGGCCACGAGGAGAACATCGGGATTCTTCGCGAGATTGACCGCCTGGTTCGCGGAAAGCGTGGCGCTAAAGCCGTTGATGGCTGTGGTGTAGTCGCGGTTGATGGTTACGCTCTGCTGCTTGGCCACGTCCTGCTGCTTCTGCTGCAAGTGGGCCTGGTACTGCTTCACTTCGGCCTTGCCGACATCCAGTTTCTTGCCCGCCTGCGGCTTGGTGGGCACATAGCCGGGGGTTCCGCCGTCGTAAGTGGCCGCTGGCTTCTCTGCCAGCACCACAACGTAACGGCCATCCTGGTAAGACTTGGGGTCGACATTGCGGGCAACTCCCGCGGCCGTTGAACCGAGGACCGTTGAACCGGAAGCGGGCGCTGCTTGTGCGGGTGTCAACGCCACCGAGGAGAGCAGAACCGGTAATCCGACGGCTAGCGCCGCAGCTTTTCGAAGCCCCCCGCTTCCAATGAAGCTCTTTCCTTGTGAATTCACGAGTGATTGCACCTTTCCGGGCGATCGTGGCGGTCATGTCAAGATCAATCAACAAAGGATGGGCACCGATTGACAGTTCTTGTAATCAGGTAAAGCCCAGCCGATTCATAGAGTACAGAGCGATAGTCGAATATGACATAGGACACATTTCACGTTTTTTGTCATGTCATTCGGCATCAGAATACATCCGCACGCAGCAGCGGGCACGCCCCCGTCGGAAGGGGACGTGCCCGCTGTGCGGATATTCAAATATTCAGGCGAAGAAGGACTGAAAGGCGCCTCAGGCGTGCTGGTACGTCAAGCAATCAGCCGCTTCGGCACCGGGGCCGATCCGGACATCGTGGGCCTCGCACATGAGGTTGTTGTTGTGGGTGCATTCCGAGCGCTGGCATGCACCGACATGCGCCAGGACTTTGGGGAGTCCTCCCATGAGCGTGGTGTCAATGAAGGTGGCGCAGGATGCGTGGTCCGCGGTTCCGCCAATGGTGATCCCGAAGGCAGTGCAGCCATGATGGTTGAATCCGCAGCTGCCAACGCTGCAGGCGGACACTTCGGCGACGTGTTCGGTCATTGCTCCTCCTGGTGGACGGGGAATTTCCTGGACAGTAATTCCAAGCTACTCCCGAATACTCGCCTTTAACCCGGAGGATTAGCGCATTTGCGCGTACCCTATTGCGCTCAACGTGGCGCCGGCGGGCAGGCCGCGCTAGGAATGGATCCCTCGCAACGCGTCGCTGATTTTGGCCCTCGTCGAAGCATCCGGCGGGACGGAAATGCGGTTTTCCCGGGCCGCCCGGTCCGCCATGATCCTTTGGAAAACCATCCTCCCCAGGCCGGCAAATACAGCGGCAAGGACCACGGGCAAAACCATCGACTTAGCGTTCTCGGCCATGCCGCAATCCTAGTGAGCCAAACCACCTCCGGCCAGAGCCGCCGTCGTTCGGTGGCCAGAGCCGCCGTCGTTCATCCAAAACCCCCGACGACGGCGGGGCGCCGCCGCCAATTGGCGCGTACCTTTTGCTTGGTAGCCACCTCTTCACCGATCTCCCGCAAATAGGGTATGTAGCGATTTGGCCGGTAGAATGGGCATGCAAGCTCGCGGAGCGCCCCCCTTATTCCGTAAGACCCTGCCGTTAAACACTGTTGCTGAACACTGTTTGGAGGCAGTTCCGGCGTGAGACGGCACCACTCCGCGGCAGCCTTTAACCAAGGTTTAACCAACGCTCACGCACAGGAGTTACCGGATGCCCCGGATCGTCGTCGACGTCATGCCCAAGCCCGAGATTCTGGACCCTCAGGGGAAGGCCATCGTGGGCGCACTGCCCCGCCTCGGCTTCACCAGCTTTAGCGCTGTCCGCCAAGGCAAGCGCTTCGAACTGACCGTTGACGGCGAGGTGACCGATGCCATCCTCGCCCAAGCCCGTGAGGCCGCCGAGACCCTGCTGTCCAACCCGGTGATCGAAGACGTCGTCAACGTCGAGGTCGTCGAGGCCTGACATGACTGAACTTCCTTTGATCGGCGGAGCCCCCGTGGCCGTCGAACCCCATTTGGCCGGGGCCAAAATCGGCGTCGTCACCTTCCCTGGCACCCTTGACGACCGCGACGCCGCCCGTGCGGTCCGCCTCGCAGGCGGCACCGCCGTCGCACTTTGGCATGCGGACACACAGCTGGCCGACGTGGACGCCGTGGTCATCCCGGGCGGATTCTCCTATGGCGACTACCTGCGCGCCGGCGCGATTTCCCGCTTCGCTCCGCTGATGTCCCGCATCATCGATGCCGCCAACAGCGACGCCAAGCTGCCCGTGCTGGGTATTTGCAACGGTTTCCAGATCCTGACCGAGTCGCACCTGCTCCCGGGCTCCATGATCAAGAACGACCACTTGAAGTTCTTGTGCCGCGACCAGGTGCTGCGCGTCGAGAACAACAAGACCTTGTGGACCTCGGATTACGAGGCTGGCGAGGAAATCACGGTTCCGCTGAAGAACCAGGATGGCCAGTACATCGCCGACGACAAGACCCTGGACGCCCTTGAGGCCGAAGGCCGCGTCGTGTTCCGCTACGTCGGCTGGAACCCGAACGGTTCACGCCGCGACATCGCCGGCATCAGCAACGCCGCCGGCAACGTAGTGGGCCTCATGCCTCACCCTGAGCACGCGGTGGAGCCCGGATTCGGTCCGGAGTCCAACGCCGGCACGGATGGCTTGGGCTTCTTCACTTCCGTCCTGAACAAGATCGTGGGAGGCGCACAGTGACCACCTCAGCTGAAACCGTCGGCAAGAAGTTCAACATCGACACCGTCGAGAACGCCGCGAAGACCCCGGACACCGAGCTTCCCTGGGCCGAGCTCGGACTGAAGCAGAACGAGTTCGACGAGGTCGTCAAGGTCCTGGGCCGCCGCCCCACGGGCGCCGAACTCGCCATGTACTCCGTCATGTGGAGCGAGCACTGCTCCTACAAGTCCTCGAAGAACCACCTGCGCCAGTTCGGCGAAAAGGTGACCGAGGAGATGAAGAAGGACATGCTCGTGGGCATCGGCGAAAATGCCGGCGTCACCAACCTGGGCGACGGCTGGGCCGTGACGTTCAAGATCGAGTCCCACAACTCGCCGTCCTTCGTGGAGCCCTACCAGGGTGCCGCGACCGGCATCGGCGGCATTGTCCGCGACATCATCTCGATGGGCGCCCGCCCGGTCGCCGTGATGGACCCGCTGCGATTCGGCGCCATCGACCACCCGGACACCGCCCGCGTCATGCACGGTGCCGTTGCCGGTATCGGTGGCTACGGCAACTCGCTGGGCCTGCCGAACATCGGCGGTGAAATGGTGTTCGACTCCGTGTATCAGGGCAACCCGCTGGTCAATGCGCTGGCAGTCGGCGTCATGCGCCACGAAGACATCCGCCTGGCCAACGCGTCCGGCAAGGGCAACAAGGTTGTCCTGTTCGGTGCGCGCACCGGCGGCGACGGCATTGGTGGCGCCTCGGTGCTGGCCTCGGAGTCCTTCGACGACACGAAGCCTTCCAAGCGCCCCGCCGTCCAGGTGGGCGACCCGTTCGCCGAAAAGGTGCTCATCGAGTGCTGCCTGGAGCTGTTCAAGGGTTCTCTCGTTGAGGGTATCCAGGACCTCGGCGCGGCAGGTATCTCCTGCGCCACGTCCGAGCTCGCTTCCAACGGCGACGGCGGCATGCAGGTTGAGCTGACTTCCGTGCTGCTCCGCGACCCCACCCTGACCCCGGGCGAAATCCTGATGTCCGAGTCGCAGGAACGCATGATGGCCGTTGTCACGCCGGAGAACATCACCGCGTTTGAAGCGGTCATGGACAAGTGGGCCGTGGAGTACTCCTGGCTGGGCGAAGTGACCGACACCGGCCGCCTCATCATCACGTGGGAAGGCGAAGTCATTGTCGACGTCGACCCGCGCACCGTCGCCCACGACGGTCCGGTCTACGACCGCCCGTTTGCCCGCCCCTCATGGCAGGATTCCGTCCAGGCCGATACCTTCACGGGCTCCGTGCAGGACGCCGGCCGCCCGTCCACTTCCGGGGAACTGGCTGCCGCCATCACCGAGCTCATTGCTTCGCCGAACATGTGCAGCAAGGCCTGGATCACCAAGCAGTACGACCGGTACGTCGGCGGCAACACCGCCATGGCGTTCCCGGACGACGCCGGCGTGGTCCGCGTGGACGAGGAAACCGGCTTGGGCGTGGCCCTGGCCACCGATGCCAACGGCCGCTACACCTACCTCGATCCGTACCACGGCGCACAGCTGGCACTGGCCGAGGCCTACCGGAACGTCGCCACCTCCGGCGCCGTCCCGATGGCCGTCAGCGACTGCCTGAACTTCGGTTCCCCCGAGGACCCGGACGTCATGTGGCAGCTGGCCGAGTCCATTCGTGGCCTGTCGGACGCGTGCATGGAACTGGGCGTCCCGGTCACCGGCGGCAACGTCTCGCTGTACAACCAGACCGGTACCGTGCCGATCCACCCCTCCCCCGTGGTTGCCGTGCTGGGCAAGCTCGACGACGTCGCGCGCCGCACGCCGTCGGGCTGGAAGGAAGATGGCCAGGCCATCTACCTCCTGGGCACCACGGCCGCGGAACTGGACGGTTCGGAATGGTCCAACCTGCGCGGACACCTCGGCGGCTTGCCGCCGAAGGTTGACCTGTCCATCGAGCGCCAGCTCGGCGAGATCCTCATCAACGCCTCGCGCGACGGCATGATCGACGCCGCGCACGACCTCTCCGAGGGCGGCCTTGCCGCTGCGCTGGTGGAGTCCGCACTCCGCTACGGCGTCGGCGCCCGGATTGCGCTGGACGAACTCGTGGAGCGCGACGGCGTGGATCTGTTCACCGCGTTGTTCTCCGAGTCCCAGGGCCGGGCCATCGTGTCCGTTCCGCGCTCCGAGGAAATCCGCTTCAAGGACATGTGCACGGCCCGCGGCTTCGCCCACCTCCGGATCGGCGTCGTCGACGCTGCCGGCGGCAAGCTGGAGATCAACGGCGTGGACGAGCTCTCCTTGGACGCTCTCAACGAAGCCCACGAGGCCACGCTGCCGAAGTATTTCGGCTAGCGCCTGGCAACCCCAACGCGGGGTCACTTACGGCCCAAGAATCCCCTCGGGATGGGCCGTAAGTGACCCCGCGTTGTGTTTTCAGTCTTCGCTGTGGAGGTCCCGGCGTCGGGCGCTCAGGAGCTCCAGTTCCGGGCGTGCTGCAACGAAGCGTTCGACGGCGTCGAACACCTCGACGAGATGCGCCCGGTCTGCTGCCACTGCCCCCGCGCCGATGAGTACACGGCGATGCTGGTCCAAATGCCCGGTCTCGGCGGCAGAGACTTCGAAACGCCGTTTCAACTCGGCGATCAGCGGACGCACGAGGGAACGTTTCTCCTTCAGGCTGTGCACTTCGCCGAGGAGGATGTCGAACTCAATCCACGCGATCCACATGCGCCCATCGTATCCAGTAGTCCGCGCGCCCTCCCGCTTCGGAGCCCACGGTGGCAAGATAAGGGCAGACTAAAGGAGCTCCATGGGCGCGGACGATCATACGAACAAGGCCGGCAACGCAGTATCCCGGGGTGCCGATTCGGTGGGAGACGCCGTAGACGATGCGAAGGATTCACGCACCGTCAAAGTAGTGGCACGGGCCGGGTTCGTCGCCTTAGGGCTGATACACCTCCTGATCGGGATCATCGCCTTGGGGATCGCGCTGGGCGCATCCGGCCAAGCCGACCAAAGCGGTGCGGTCGGCCAGCTGGCCGCCACGCCTGGCGGCGTCGTCCTGTTATGGGCGGGACTCGTGGCCTGCGGTGTCCTCGCGCTCTACATGGCGAGCGACGCCGTGATGGGGTGGAGCGGGGGTGGCAGCTCGAAGCCCTGGATGAATCGGCTCAAGGCAGCCGGGCAGGCGATCGTCTTCGCTGTTGCCGCGGTGACCTTCGGAAGCTTCGCGCTCAGCCGTCCGAGCAGCAGCAGCGAGAAATCCCGCTCGACCAGTGCAGACCTCATGTCCAGCACTCCGGGAACTGTCCTCTTGGTGATCATCGGAGTGGCGTTGCTGGCGGCTGCCGGCACCTACGTCTTCCTGGGGATCACACGCAGGTACGAAAAGAACCTGAGGGGAAAACCGTCGGGAGCCTTGGGAGATGCGTTCACGGTGCTTGGAGTAGTGGGCTATTGCGCAAAAGGGGTGGCGCTTGGCGCCGTCGGCTTGCTCATCCTGATTGCCACGGCGGAGCACGACCCCTCCCAACAAGGGGGCCTCGACTCCGCACTCAAGGCCTTCCTGAAACAGCCCTTTGGCGGATGGGTGCTCGGGTTCGTCAGCCTCGGACTGATGGCCTACGGCGTCTACTCCTTGTTCCGTTCCCGTTACCAGCGGCTCTGAAAGCGGGCCCAACCTTCGGGTGGTGGGCAGAAACGCCCGACGGCGGCCCCCACCAAAGGTGGGAACCGCCGTCGGGCGCTTTTTTAGCCAGGTTGTGCTACTTGGACGTGCCTTGCGACACCGAACCCTGCAACTGGCGCTGGAAGATGACGTAGACGATCAGAACCGGAACCACCGTGACGGTGACTGCTGCGAACAAGGCGCCGAAGTCCACCGCATAACCCATTTGGCCGGCGAAAGCGGCCAGTCCTTGGGACAGCACGCGCGGCCCGGCCGCGTTGATGGCCACCGGAATCAGGAACTGGTTCCACAAACCCAGGAAGTTGAAGATGGCCACGGAAGCGAGTCCCGGCTTGGCCATCGGCAGCATGACCTGGAAGAACGTCCGCCACTCGCCTGCTCCATCTAAGGCAGCCGCTTCCGTGATTTCGTGAGGGAGCGACTTGAAGAAGGAAAACAGGAAGAAGACCGTGAACGGCAGCGCGAAGCCGACGTACACCAAGGTCAAACCCGGGAGGGTGTTGAGGAGGCCGAGTCTCTTCATGACGAAGAACAAAGGCACCATGGCGAGGAAGATCGGGAACGTGAGGCCGGCCAGCATGAGGTAGTAGATCGCCTTGCTACCGAAGAAGACATAGCGCGCCAGGACGTAGGCGCACATGGCCCCGAGGACCATGACGATGACCAGGGCGCAGCCCACCACAATCACGGAGTTGAGGAAGTAGCTTCCGATGCCGGCCTCGGTCCAGGCCTTGACGTAGTTGTCGAAGCGCCACTGGGAGGGCAGGGCGAACGGCGAAGCGAAGATCTCGCTGGAGGTCTTGAAGGAGGACATGAAAGTCCACAACAAGGGCAGGATCACGATCAGCGACCAGATGGTCAGGGCAGTGTGCGAAACGGCGCCCACCACCTTGTCCCCTGGTGTCGTGGCCGGTTTGCGCGGGTTGAAGTGCAGCGACTTCATTTCCTGGCTGGCTATTTTGGTAGTCATCAGAGGGACACATCCTTGTCGCCACCAGTGAGCCTGTTGACCAGGAACACGAGGCCGGAGAAGATCAGGGTGGCTACGGCCAGCACAACGCCCATGGCGCTGGCCAGTCCGAACTGGCCCTTCGTGAAGGCGGTGAAGAAGAGCTGCTGCGACATCACCAGGGTGGAGTTGTCCGGACCACCGCCGGAGTTCAGGGCGGCCATGTAGACGAAGGCATCCAGCGCCAAAATGCCCATGTAAATGTACGCCGTCTGGATGTTGTCCCGGATCAGCGGGATGGTGATGGACACGGCAGTGCGGAAGCGCCCCGCGCCGTCAATCCGGGCGGCCTCGAACAGTTCGGCGGGGATACCTTTGATACCCGCCACGAAGAGCACCATGTAGAAGCCGATGAAGCCCCACACGATCACGAACATCGTGGCGATCATGGCGGTGTTCTTATCTCCAAGCCACGCGTAGGACTTGAATTGGTCCATGCCGAGGGAAGTGAGGATGCCGTTCAACAGACCCCCGGAAGGATCGTAGATCTGGCCCCACATGATGCCGATGGCGATCGCCGGAATCGTGTAGGGGAAGAAAGAGACAACCCGGTAGAAGCTGGAGTTGCGCAGGCCCTTGATCTGGCCCTTGCTGCTGCCGCCCACTGTCACCAAGGTTGCCAGCACCAGGCTGAGGATGATGGTGATGATGGGCAGGCAGATGACCAGCAGGATGTTGTTCCCCATGGCCTTCATGAAGATGTCATCCGTGAAGAGCTTCCGGTAATTCTCGAGTCCGATGAAGTTCTGGTCGGGTGAGAAACCGCTCCAGTCAGTCAGGGAGTAGCCGAACGCCTGGATGAAAGGCCAAATCACAAAGAGGAGGTAGATCGCCAGAGGCAGGCCCAGGAAGACCACGAAGAAACTGACCTTGTCGAACGTCAGGGGCTTGCGCCGCCTCTTGTAGACGGGTGGTGCGGTATCCGGAACGACGACGGCGGACGCGCCGCCGTCGACCCGGAGGGTTTTTGCTTTCACTGAAGTCACTTCACTTCAATCTTCTTGACCGAGCTGTCGTTACGGACCTTGTCGGTGATCTTCTGCAGGTCCGACGTCAGTGTGGCGACATCGGACTTTCCATCGAGGAACGTGTTCCACACAACCAGCTGGTCCTTGTTGGTGCCGTAAAGGTCAATGAAGTTCCAGGTGTAGATGTTGTCGCCCGCGTCGCTGAGCAGCTTCGTCTGGGAGACGAGTGCCGTGGAGCCGAAGCCATCGGAGGGAACGGTGTCCTTGACGATGGTGGGGGCCAGCTTGGTCTTGGCGAAGTTGGTCGCAGCGTCCTTGGAGAGCATGACGCGGAGCAATTCCTTGCCGCCGGGAACGTTCTTGCCCTGTGATGGAACCACGAAGGGCTCGCCCGCTGCGCTGTGCAGTGCCGCGTAGGGCAGTTTGGAGCTGGTGGTCACCGAGGGGACGGGCGCACCGGTCATCTTGAAGCCGGCCTTGGTCTGGTCCTTCATCTCGTTTTCGATCCACGAACCGGACGGGTAGAACACTGCTTCCTGGGCGTTGCTCCACTGTGCCTGTGCTGCCGTGAACTGCGTGCCCGAGCCACCTGGCTTGAAGTGGCCTGCCTTGACGATCTTTTCCAGGGCGGTGAAGACGCTCTGGAGTGCAGGGTGGGACCAGCAGTCTGCCTTCAGGTTTTCAAGGCCGAGGCGAACGTCGTGGCCACCCTCCTTGATAGCGGAGGCGATCGCCATTTCCTGGTAGTACGTGGCGGCTTCCTTGCCCCAGACGAACAGGTATTTGCCCTTGGCCTTGGCTTGCTCGCCGAGCGCGTACATCTCATCCCAGGTCTTGGGAACGGACCAGCCGTTGTCCTTGAGCAGGGCATCCGAATACCACATCGCGTAGACGGTGAGGACGTAGTTCAAGGCCGCCAGCTTGCCCTCGAAGGTACCCGGGGCGAGCACTCCGCCGTAGAGGGTGTCCTTGATGACCTTGCCTTCGAGGTTCTTGGCGTTGACCACGCTGGTGAGGTCTTCAAGCTGGGCCAGGATGGTGCTGAAGCCGATTGCCTTGGCACCCGAGTTGTCGATCAGGTCCGGCGGGTTGCCTCCGACGAATCGTGGCTGCAGTTCCTGTGCGATGTCCGTGGACGGGGAAATCTTGGCAGTGGAACCTGAATGTGCGCTTTCGAAGCCCTTGCCCGCGAAGTCGACATAGTCGATTCCGTACCCGCCCTTGAAGATCACTGCGTCAACGGTGGACTTGTCTGCCATGCCGAAGGGATTGGTGTCCGAAACGGTCCCCGTTGGACCAGTTGTTCCTCCGCCGCCACCCCCCGCGCAGGACGCCATCGAGCCGGCCAACGGCACAAGCACGGCCGCGGCAAGCGCGCCGCGGAGGAAACCGCGGCGTGCAAAAGACTGCTGCTGAACGTTCATCCTAAAACCCTCCAGAGACTCGTAGTACCTCACGCTGACGGCGCCTCGGCCGGCAGTCGATCGGTCAGGGCACCGCCGCTGCGACGCGCCCTTCGTGTGACATACTTCACCACGAGTGATTGAAAAGCAATATTTGAGGGCAGTTTCAATCAACTTTTGTCAAAATGTGATCTGACGATTCTGCCGTCCGGAGGGGTCGTTTGGGTGTTTTAGCCCCGTAAATTCAGGGATTTTGCGCACTGGGCGATAGCCTCGCGCGCCCATTGCTGCTGTTGCTCGGTTCCTACCCGCTCAGCCCATTGCTCGGCGAGCTGGAACTCCACCATCGCCTCGGTGCGGCGACCGTCGTCGTACATCGCCCAACCGAGGTTGTTGTGCAGGGAAACCATCCACCGTTTGGTGCGTGCATCCTCGACGGCGGACGCGTACTCAAGCGCGCTGCGCGTCCACGATTCCTGGTGGCCGGAGTCCGCGATAGCCAGCATATGAAGTGCATCCACAGCGAGGAAATCTTCGCCCAGGAGGTCGCCCATCTCGGCGGCCTGCTCAAAGAGCGGAACGGCCATGGCAGGGTGGCCGGCGGAGTTGAGCAGGCGGCCGCGCTCCAGGAGGATCCGCACCGCAATGGTGGGCTCCTCTTCGGCGTCGATCCCGTCCAGGAGGGCGTCCGCCTCCTCGAAGCGGCCCTGCAGGCCGATTGCCCGGCCCAATTGGGTGGCGAGCTCGGCCCGTTCAAAGGGATCGTAGGCGGGATCGGCCATGGCTTCGCGGAATCGGGCTTCCGACAACGCGGGGTCCTCAAAATTCCACAGCTCATCGAGGGTCTTTTGTTCCAGCATCTGGCTCCTCCTGATTGCTTCGAGGCGATGGAAGGTGCAGTCCACTCACAATCTAGCCGAAGCGGCAGGCGGGGTCCGCGTGTCAGTCCTTGGCGAGCCGGGCCCAGCCCAGTTGCTCCTGCTGCTTGCGGCTCAACGAGGAAACCACCAGGTCATAGGAATCCTCCACCATGTCCCGGACCATGGAGTCAGGGAGCGCGCCATCCAGGCGCACGCCGTTCCAGTGCGTCTTGTTCATGTGCCAGGCACCGGTGATTTCCGGATGGGCCGAGCGGAGTTGCACGGCCAAGGCGGGATCGCATTTGAGGCTTACTGCCAGGTTCTGGTCGTCCATGGCGGATGCGGCGAACATCTTGCCTTCCTGCTTGGATCCGCCGGATACGGCGGCCCGGACCTTGAAAACCGAGGTTTCCGGGCCGAACGGGAAGTCTTCATAGCTCCCGGGGAAGCCAAGGCAGATTTGGCGGAGTGTCGCAGCGTCCATGTAGCGAGACTAGCGGACCGATCGCCTCACGCAACGTCCAGGAAGTCCTCGAGGAGCACCACTTCCAGCCCGGCAGCCACTTGCGCCGAGCGGAAGGCCTCGAAGTCCGCCGCGAATTCGGGGCGGAAGTGCATCAAGACGATGTCGCCGGGCCGGAGGGAATTGCCGTACTGGTAGTCCATCCGCCCGGCATTGGCCTTGGCCTCCCACGTAACGATCGCCTTCAAGCCGGCGGCGGCCACGGCTTGCCGCATGGCGGTCGAATAGGCACCCCCCGGAGGCCTGAACAGTGTGGGCTTGCGGCCGTACTGCTGGAGGGCGAAATCCTGCATTCCTGCGATGTCGTCAAGCTGCCGCTGGTAACCCCATTGAGTGGTCATGTTGACGTTGTGGCTGACCGTGTGGTTTTCAACCAGGCTCCCCTGCGCCATGAATGCCTTGAAGAAGGCGGGGTTGTCGCGGACCGTGTTGCTCGTCAGGAAGAGCGTGGCCGGGTAGCCGTTCTCCGCGAGGAGCCGGACGCTTTCCGGGGACTTGACCAGTCCGTCGTCGATCGTGAGGAACACCACGGGATGTTTGGTGGGGATTTTGGTGATCACGGGAGCCAGTCCGCCTTGGATTGGCGGCAGCGTGAAGTCGGGGGTGAAGGGGTTCCGGAGCCGCCCGGGACCCGCAGGGCTTGGCGTGGGACTCATCGCGGCGCTTGCGGACGACGACGGCGAGAGGCCTACCGTGCGGGGCGCCGCCGTCGGGCTTTCCGCGGACTGGTTTCCCGGGACCGCGCAAGCCCCCAGCCCGGCCACGAGGGAAGCCCCGAGGAAACCGAGCGCTGTGCGTCGGCTGGCGGTGGAGGGATGGTGGTCACACATGGGGATTCCCTGGTCTCGAAAGGGTGATTGCCTCCAAAACATACCAGCGGCCGGTTAACAGAAAACGACGGCTAGATGCCGCTCCGCCAGCCCATCTGGGCCGGGCAAGCGTTCATGACGACGTCCAGGCCCGCAGCTTTGGCCCGCTCCGCTGCGTCCTCGTCAATGACTCCGAGCTGGAGCCACACAGCTTTCGCTCCCACGGCAATCGCTTCGTCCACGACCGCGCCGACGCGCGAGGAGTTCACAAAGCAATCGACGACGTCGATGGGCTGTTTCTCGAGGGGCACGTCCGCAAGGAATTTGTACCCGGTTTCGCCGTGGACGTCTTCGCCCTTTTGGTTGATCGGGATGATCTCCATGCCCATGGTGTCGCGAATATAGAGGGCTACTTCGAACGCGGAGCGCCATTCATTCGTGCTGAGTCCCACGATGGCCCAGCGGCCCTTTGTTCGCATCAGCCGGTCTATGACTGCCGGATCGTTGACATGTGTCATAGCTTCAGCCTACTAGCGGGACAGCAGTCCAAGGAGCCAACGCAGCGAGGGCCCGGCAGGCTTCAGGGACACGTCGTCCTGGGTGTTCTCGACTGCTTGCTGCACTCCGTTTTGGAGGTCCTTCGCCGTGGGGGCTGATGGGATGGCAGTTTTGGGCTGCGGAAGGATTCCCTGAGAATCGTTCTTAGGCTCGGTGTGGGCTGCCTTCGGGGCTTGCTCCTGCGTTGGCTGGCTTGCCGGAGCCCGACCGGCCGCCGGTGCTTCCGGCGCGTGCGCCGCCTCGCCAGTACCAGCTGGAGCAGTGACCACGGGATCCGCCGAGGGGCCCGCCACCGGGGGCGCCGGCGGCAGGTCAACGGGCGCCGGGTGCGTCGTAACCTTCGGGGAGTCCTGGGCGGGGGCCGGAGGTACCAGCGACGGCGGAGCTGTGGTCCAAGCGGGCGCCCAGCCGGAGATCAGCGTCTGCATGAATTCCGGCGTTCCCTTGCTGAATCCGCCGCTCGCGGCCGCAACGCCACCAACACCCAGGCCCATGGCGGTCAGGACCGCAGCACCAATAACGGCGGGGCGATGCTTGCGCAACTGACGCCGCTTGCCGAGCTCGTCGAGGGGAAGAGTCTCGCCCACAGCCGAGCCAGCCAACATCGCCGCGAGCGCGGGCCCGGGGACAGGCGCCGGCATGGAGGCAAACGATTCCAGTGCCTTCAACGAATCCGTGACTTCAGGGGCGTCCGTGAGGCCAGCCTCAAGCATGAGCTCGAGGATGACCGCGTCGCGGTCAATGTCCTTGCAATCCCAACGCATCATGGTGCCACGTATTCCTTTACTACCGAGTGCTCGCGGAGTGAATTCAACGCCCGGCGCTGCAGTTGTTTGACTGCGCCTTGGCTTTTCCCCATGATTTCGGCTGCTTGGTCAACGGTCAGACCGGCAACAATACGAAGGGTCAGGACTTCCCGCTGATCTTCCCCAAGGAGGTCCAGCAGCGCCATGACTTCCCCGGGCGCCACGCGGTTCATCGCTTCGGCTTCTGCCGAACTCGACTGGCGCGTGTCACGTTCAGGTTCAAACTCGTGATGCTCAGGTGCCCTGCTTTGACGGCGGTGGTCATCCACCATCCGCGCATGGGCCACCGAGAACACGAACGTCCGCAGACCGCTGACGCCGCCCGTGATCGTCTCGACGCGAGGCAGGACGGCAAGAAAAACGTCTTGTGTGACAGCTTCGGGATCCGAGACACCTTTCGCCGTCAGGTAACCGAGCACCTGGCCCGCAAAGGCCTGGTAGACGGCGCTGAACAGTTCAGCTTCGCGGCCGCGAAGGGCCAGCAATGCTGCATCGGTCAAGGCGTCGGTCACTGAAGCGTGGCTTTCGTTGGGGAGCGAATGTCCGGATCCATGCGAGATCCTCGGTGCCGCCCAAACGCGGCAGGGCCGGGCAACCTCACCTAGCTTAACCGCTGCTCCCGCTATGCCCAAGGACCAGCCTTCGGTTCCGGGGACCTGCCTCTCCCGGACTTTTTGCACATCCACGAAACCCCTTCAGACATGAAAAGGGCCGAGCTGAAACATGATGGGGGACAAATTTCAGCTCGGCCTTTCAAAGAGGTAATCGTCGGGGCACCCCAAAGGGTTACGCGGATTCCAAAAGTTTTTTCCGACGGCGTTTTGTGTGCCTTTTGGCGCGGAACGCACGACGGCGGGCCACCCCTGAAAGGGCGACCCGCCGACGTCGTGATTTAGCTTTGGTGACTAGTCCTCGATGAGGTCGTGCACCACGATCGTCTGGTCCCGGTCCGGGCCGACGCCGATCGCGGAGAAGCGCGTGCCGGAGAGCTTCTCGAGGGCCAGCACGTACCGGCGGGCGTTCTCGGGGAGGTCTTCGAGCGTCTTGGCGCCGGTGATGTCCTCGGTCCAGCCGTCGAAGTACTCGAAGATCGGCACTGCGTGGTGGAATTCGGTCTGGGTCATGGGCATTTCGTCGTGGCGGACGCCGTCGACGTCGTAGGCCACGCAGACCGGGATCTGCTCGATGCCGGTCAGGACGTCCAGCTTGGTGACGAAGTAGTCCGTGAAGCCGTTGACGCGGGATGCGTGGCGGGCCAGGACGGCGTCGTACCAACCGCAGCGGCGTGGGCGGCCGGTGTTCACGCCGAACTCGCCGCCGGTCTTCTGCAGGTACATGCCCATCTCGTCGAAGAGTTCCGTGGGGAACGGGCCGGCGCCGACACGGGTGGTGTAGGCCTTGATGATGCCGATGGAGCGGGAGATGCGGGTGGGTCCGATGCCCGAGCCAACGGACGCGCCGCCGGCGGTCGGGTTGGACGACGTCACGAACGGGTAGGTGCCGTGGTCGACGTCCAGGAACGTGGCCTGGCCGCCCTCCATGAGGACCACCTTGCCCTCATCCAGTGCGTTGTTGAGGACCAGCGTGCTGTCAATGACCAGCGGCCGCAGGCGCTCGGCGTAGGACAGGAAGTAATCCACGATCTCGTCCACCACCACATTGCGGCGGTTGTAGACCTTGACCAGGAGCTCGTTCTTTTGGCGCAGCGAGCCTTCCACTTTCTGGCGGAGGATCGATTCGTCGAAGACATCCTGCACGCGGATACCCAGGCGGGCCACCTTGTCCATGTAGGCCGGGCCAATGCCCCGGCCTGTGGTGCCGATGGCGCGGCTGCCGAGGAAGCGCTCCGTGACCTTGTCCAACACCTGGTGGTACGGCGCCACGAGGTGGGCATTCGCGGAGACACGCAATCGGGAGGTGTCGGCGCCGCGGGCTTCCAGGCCATCGATCTCCTGGAACAGCGCTTCAAGGTTCACCACGCAGCCGTTGCCGATGATCGGAATCGCGTTGGGGCTCAGAATGCCGGCAGGAAGGAGCTTGAGCTCATACTTCTCACCGCCCACCACAACGGTGTGCCCGGCGTTGTTGCCGCCGTTGGGCTTGACCACGTAGTCAACGCGGCCACCGAGCAGGTCGGTTGCTTTGCCTTTGCCTTCGTCGCCCCATTGGGCTCCGACGATCACGATAGCTGGCATGGGATCCTCCCCCATTCTTTCGGGCCGGTCCTGGCGGGATCACCAAGGCTCAGCGCCGTACATGAGAACGCCCCGAATCTTTCGGTCCTGCCCGCAGACTTTCGCAAAAGTTCATCGGCGGGATCAGCAAGAGTTCCGGGGCTCTTACCAGCCAAGTTTAGCCGATGCGGCTCTTGGACCTGTTGTCACACGGTCGGAAGGCGACATGAAAACAGGGAGGGCACCCTCCAAGTTCCCCGTGAGCAGAATGTGAACTCTTCCCAAACAGTCCGCTTCGAGCCTCCAAAACGGCCCTCGGGCCCCAGGCGAGCGGCTACATTCTTTGTGAATCCTCACCCCCAGCGGGCACTTCCGTGAATCTGAAGGGAAATCGATGAATTTTCGCAACAAGCGGCTCTTGTCCACGGCAGGAGTGAGCGCACTCGCAGCATCCACGATCGCTGCCGGCCTGATCGGGTTCGGCATGACGCCGGCCTCGGCCAATAACGACCACAAGGACACCGCGACGCCTATCAAGCACGTCGTCGTAATTTTCGGCGAGAACGTCTCCTTCGACCACTACTTCGCGACGTATCCGCAGGCAGCCAACACGGCAGGCGAAACCCAGCAAGGAAGCGGCGCAGCGGCTCCCGCGTTCACGGCGGCCAAGAACACGCCGAAAAACATCGCCACCCTCGCCAACGACAAGCTCTTGGCACCTAACAATCCCAACTCGGTCCAGCCCCAGCGGCTGACTCCGGGCCAGGCAATCACGTGCGACCAGGACCACGAATACACCGCGGAGCAGAAGGCCTACAACGGTGGCTTGATGAACAAGTTCGTCGAGAACACGAGCATGGACACCTGTTCGGGTGGCCAGTTCGGGCGTCCCGGGCTCACCATGGACTACTACGACGGCAACACCGTCACCGGGATCTGGAACTACGCCCAGAACTTCGCCATGAGCGACTCACACTTCAGCACCGTTTTCGGCCCGTCCAGCCCCGGCGCGCTCAACCTCGTGTCCGGCCAGACCCACGGCGTCACCGAATTCACCGCCGCCGGACAGCCCGTCAAGCCGGCAAGCAGCGACTACACGGTCAAGTTCCCTGACGCGAACGGCGTCGGCACCATGACGGAAGACCCGGATCCGGTCTACGACGACTGCTCCAACAAGAGCCACGCAAGCAAGAACAACCTCGCCGGCATGCAGGGCAAGAACATCGGCGACCTGCTCAACGACAAGGGCGTCAGCTGGGGCTGGTTCCAGGGCGGCTTCGCCCCGACGACGCCGGCCACGGACACCACCCCGGCAGCCTGCATGACCACCCACACCAACATCGCGGGTGCCGCGGTGACTGACTACAACCCGCACCACCAGCCGTTCCAGTACTACAAGTCAACGTCGAACCCCCACCACCTTGCTCCGGCCAGCGTGGACGAAATCGGACACAACGGCCAGGCCAACCACCAGTACGACACCACGGACTTCGCGAAGGTGGTCAACTCGGACAACATGCCTGCAGTCTCCTTCCTGAAGGCGGGTAACTACCAGGACGGCCACGCCGGCTACTCCGATCCCCTGGACGAGCAGAAGTTCATCACGCAGCAGGTGAACGCCATCCAGAACTCGAAGAACTGGGAAAACACCGCAATCGTCCTCGCCTACGATGACTCCGATGGCTGGTACGACCACGTCGCGGCTGGCGTGAAGAACTCCTCCAACACCACTGACGACGCCGCATGGTGCCTCAACGCGTACAACAAGGGTGTCCCGATGGCCGGAGGCTATGCGGACCGTTGCGGCCCCGGCCCCCGGCAGCCGCTCGTGGTGATCTCGCCCTTCGCGAAGAAGAACTTCGTGGACCACACCCAGACGGACCAGTCATCCATCCTTCGCTTCATCGAGGACAACTGGCACACCGGCCAGATCGGCGACTCCTCGGCGGACGCCAAGGCCGGCTCCATCAACGCCATGTTCAACTTTGACAACGCGCGGGACGTGAAGCTTATCCTCAACGAATCGAACGGCACCGTGGTCTCCCGGACCAAGGAAAGCGACGACCAGAACGAGAACAAGCAGTAGCAAGGTACTTCCGAAACGGCACCGTCCCGAATGCATCGGGATGGTGCCGTTTCCGTTAACGTACGGCCTAGCGCACGGCCCGGTCCATGCCCGGAAGCCGGCTCCCGCCGTCGAGAGTCCCACCACAGAAGTCCCGATTCACCCCACAGCTCACCGCCGTTCCGGTAGAGTTAACCAGCCCCCAACACTGCACCCAATCTGACCGGTCGCGGCAAACCGCTCCCGGCCGGATAAGTGCGCCTCGCTACACGTAGGAGACCCAAGCCCATATGCAAGACCTGGCGACTGAAACACGCGAAGAGCAGCTCTGGAACCGACGTTTCGAACCCCACATCGCCGAGGTCACGGGGCTTTGCGATTCCCTCAAAGAACAGAAGCCGGGCAGCGAAGTCCTCTACGTGGACCCCGTCCACAGCGTTGACGAGTGCCGCATCATCAGCCTTTTCTCCAACACCCGCACCACGGAGGGCTCGGGCTTCATCGTCCCGGGTGACGCGGATGCCACCACCCGCATGGTGGGCATGCAGTGGCAGTTGGGCCTTCGTCCCGAACTCATGATGCCGTGGAACGTCTACCCGTGGATCGAGCCCGACGGCGAACCGGGCAAGCTGACTCCTGCCAACATCACCGAAGGCCTCAAACCGCTCCTGCGCCTGCTGGCGATCGTGCCGCGCACGTCCGTGCTGGTAGCCCACGGCAATGAAGCCCATCGATTGGCAGACCAGCTGATGAAGGCTGCTCCGCAGAGCATCCACCGCCGCGGGTTCAAGACATTCAAGGTCCGCTCGCTCGGTGGGCGTTCCTTCGCCGGCTCCCCCACGCGCCAGCAGGAGTACCTGGACCTCATTCATGGCGCCTACGCCGAGGCCATGGCCCGGACCGGCCTCACCCCGGTCTCATAGGACCCGCCCGACCCAACTGACTCGCATTTGTTGTCGTTATGACGCCTCATAACGACATTAACTGCGAGTTAGTTGGGTGGGGAAAGCGCGACGGCGGCCGCCCACCTGAGTGGGAGGCCGCCGTCGGCGTTTAATTCACTTGTCCTAGCCTTCGATCGCTGCCTTCGCGGCGGGATCGGAGTCGTTCAGGAATTTCTCGATCCGCTCCGGTTCCTCAGCCTCGCCGATGGCAGCCGACGCCCGGCCGAGGGAGTACAGGGCGCGCAGGAATCCCCTGTTGGGCTCGTGCTCCCACGGGATGGGCCCGACGCCGCGCCAACCGTTGCGCCGCAGCGAATCCAGTCCGCGGTGGTAACCCACGCGGGAATACGCATAGGAATCGATGGTCCGGCCGTCAGCCCAGGCTTCTTCGGCCAGGATCGCCCACAGCAACGAAGACGTGGGGTACTTGGCCACGAGGTCCAGGGCCTCCTGCCCCAAGGCAAGGTGCTGGTACACCTCGGTCTCGGCAGGGAGAAGCGTCGGCTCCGGGCCCATCAGGTTCTTGCGGAATTCGTCGGACATTAGAAGGTCTTGCCTACCGAACCGAGCTGCTTTGCGGCTTCCACGATGCGGGCAGCCATGCCGGCTTCGGCGGAGGCTCCCCAGACGCGGGGGTCATAGGTCTTCTTGTTGCCCATTTCGCCGTCGACCTTCAGGACGCCGTCGTAGTTCGAGAACATGTGTCCGGCAACCGGGCGGGTGAACGCGTACTGGGTGTCGGTGTCGATGTTCATCTTGATGACGCCGTAGGAAACAGCGTCAGCGATTTCCTGCTCGGTGGAGCCGGAGCCGCCGTGGAAGACGAGGTCGAACGGGTTGGTCTTGCCGATCTTGGCACCGACCTCGGCCTGGATCTGCTTGAGCAGTTCGGGGCGGAGCTTGACGTTGCCCGGCTTGTACACGCCGTGCACGTTGCCGAAGGTCAGGGCGGTCAGGTAGCGGCCGTTCTCGCCGGCGCCGAGTGCCTCGATGGTGGCGAGGGCGTCTTCGGTGGTGGTGTAGAGCTTCTCGTTGATCTCGTTCTCGACGCCGTCTTCCTCGCCGCCGACCGTGCCGATTTCAACCTCGAGGATGATCTTGGCCGCAGCTGCGCGTTCCAGGAGTTCGCGGCCGATCCGCAGGTTCTCGGACAGGGTCTCGTGCGAACCGTCCCACATGTGCGAGTTGAAGATCGGGTCCTTGCCGGCCTTGACGGCTTCCTCGGAAGCGGCCAGCAGCGGCAGGACGAAATCAGCCAGCTTGTCCTGCGGGCAGTGGTCCGTGTGGAGGGCGATGTTCACGTTGTAGTTCTTGGCGACTTCGCGGGCGAAAGCCGCGAAACCCAAGGAGCCGGCAACCATGTCCTTGACGGAGGCGCCGGACCAGTAGGCAGCACCACCGGTGGAGACCTGGATGATGCCGTCCGATTCGGCCTCGGCAAAGCCGCGGATGGCGGCGTTCAGGGTCTGCGACGAGGTCACGTTCACTGCCGGGAACGCGTATCCACCGGCCTTCGCGCGGTCGATCATCTCGGAGTAAATCTCTGGGGTTGCGATGGGCATGCTGACTCCTATGCTGATTTTCGTCTGTGGGTTTTGTTGACCCTGGAGTAGACCTATACGGCTAGGCACCATCCTAGCGACTGAAGAATCCGACACCGTGTTTCCGGTCACGGAGACGGGTAACACTTGCGGACCTTTTGCCTCCGGGTCCTCTCAGGACAGGCTGACTCAAGACACGCGCTGGCCGAAGTTGTGCCGGCGGATCCAGGCGTGCATCGCGATGGCCGCGGCCGACGCCGCGTTCATGGACCGCGTGGAACCGTACTGCTCAATCGACAAAGTGGCGACGGCGGCGTCGTGCACCTCGGGAGTCAAGCCGGGGCCCTCCTGCCCGAACACAAGGATGCAGTTGCGCGGAAGTTCGTAGGTTTCCAGCGGCACGGAATCGGGGAAGATGTCGATGCCGATGATGGCCAGCCCCTCCCCCTGCGCCCACTCCACGAAATCCTCCACGGTGGGGTGGTGGCGGACGTGCTGGTAGCGGTCGGTGACCATGGCGCCGCGACGGTTCCACCGGCGTCGTCCGATGATGTGGACCTCCTTGGCGAGGAACGCATTGGCCGTACGCACAACGGTGCCGATGTTGAGGTCGTGCTGCCAGTTCTCAATGGCAATGTGGAAATCGTGCCGGTGGGCGTCCAAGTCCGCGACAATCGCTTCGTGCTTCCAGTACCGGTACTTGTCCACGACGTTGCGGCGGTCGCCGTCCGCCAGGAGGTCCGGGTCCCACTGCTCGCCTTCCGGCCAGTCGCCCTCCCAGGGCCCGACGCCGACCTCCGGTTTCGCTTCGGACTCCCCTTCGGTAGAGGAGACGAACGACAGGTTGGTGGGGGCAGGGTTCTGGGGCCGGTCAGTCACTCCTCAACCCTAGCCCGGCCAGTGCCGCATGCGGCGCCGATACCCGGCCCCGTAACGCAGGACACCCGGGTGTCTCGGAGACCGAAAGATGAAAGACTTGGGACGAGAAGCAGCCACTACGCGGAGGAAAAGCATGGAGAACGCAACCGAGGCCCCCAAGAGCTCAGCCCTTTACCGCAACGGACATGAAATCGAATGCTGGCTCACGGACATGGACGGTGTCCTTGTCCACGAAAACCAAGCGGTTCCCGGAGCGGCTGAACTGATCCAGCGCTGGGTGGACACCTCCAAGCGATTCCTCGTCCTCACGAACAACTCCATCTTCACGCCGCGGGACTTGGCAGCCCGGTTGAGCTCCTCAGGCCTGGAAATCCCGGAAGAGAACATCTGGACATCGGCCCTGGCCACGGCCCAGTTCCTCAAGGACCAGGTGCAGGGCTCCGAGTCCGGGAACCGCGCCTACACCATCGGTGAGGCAGGGCTCACGACGGCGCTGCACGAGGCCGGCTTCATCCTCACCGACCAGAACCCGGACTTCGTGGTGCTCGGCGAAACCCGCACCTACTCCTTCGAAGCGATCACCATGGCCATCCGGCTGATCCTCGCGGGGGCGCGTTTCATCGCCACCAACCCGGATGCCACCGGTCCCTCGAAGGACGGGCCGATGCCCGCCACCGGCGCCATCGCCGCGCTCATCTCCAAGGCGACCGGCCGCGAGCCCTACATTGTGGGCAAGCCAAACCCCATGATGTTCCGTTCCGCGATGAACCAGATCGACGCGCACTCCGAGACCACGGCAATGATCGGTGACCGCATGGACACCGACATCATCGCGGGCATGGAAGCCGGGCTGCACACGGTCCTGGTGCTCAGCGGCATCACCCAGCGGGAGGACATCGCGGCCTTCCCGTTCCGGCCGAACCAGGTCCTGAACTCGGTAGCGGACCTCAAAAACCAGATCTAAGAAGAAGGGCCGGTGCCATGGCTGTGCTGAACCTCCGGTCCCTGGCCGGTGGCCGTATCCTGAGGGGCAGCCAGCCATTTGGCATGGGCACCGCGGCGACGGCCGCGTTCCTGGAACGTCATGGCATCCAGGCCGTCGTGGATCTCCGGAGCGCGTACGAGCGCGCCATCGTGCCCTGGCAACTTGCCAACGGCGCGGTGGAGCTCGTGGAGAACCCCCTCGATCCGCGTACCGCTTCTGCTGGGCTCCAATCGATCCACACGGCCGAAGACCTTGGCGAGCTGTACCTTGGGTGGGTTCGCGCCCGCCCGGATTGGGTGGCCGAATCGCTGCGTCCCGCGGCCCAGGGCAAGCGGACGCTCATCCACTGCTCGCTCGGCAAGGATCGCACCGGCGTCGTATCCGCTCTGGCGCTCCTCGCGACGGGCGCTGACCGCGCGGCCGTCGTGGCGGACTACGCCGCAAGCACCGCGGCCCTCCCCACAATGCTGGAAACCATGTCAGCAGCTTGGCGGCTGGCTGTCCCCGAGGTTCCGGAGGAGGCATTCAGTCCCTCGCTCATGCTGCTGCAATCCCCCGAAGCCGCGATGGAATACTTCCTGGACCGTTTCGGGCACGAGTTCGGCGACGCGGCGGATTACTTGCGCGTCGCCGGCCTCAGCGGTTCCGAGCTGGACGGACTGCGGCGCAGGTAGGGAGGCACCGTCAGTAGAACACCACCCGCGAGCCGGCCCGGGGCAGCGGAAACAGCTCGTTCTCCAGGTCCTCAATGATCGGATTGTAGATAAAGGGATTCCACTGCGGGCTCGCATGGGCGGGGCGGGCGCCGTCGGTCCTGCGGCCCGTGGACGCGATGTTGAGGGGGAATACCTTGGCCCACGCGGCCCGGGCGGTTTCGTAGTTCACGGTGTCGTCGTTCGGGTTTCCGATGAAGGCCATGCGGGTGTCTCCCAGCCCGTCGACAAACCGTGTGCCGTCAAAGTGGTAGATGTAGTCCGATTCGCTCTGGATCAGCACGCTCGACGGCGCGATCGGCGAGAGCTGCTCCAAGGTCTGGTCCCAGATCTGCCCCCATGTGCGTTCGTGCTTGTTCACCACGCGCTCGCCCAGCTCATAGCCGCCGCGGAGGACTGACGGAACCTGGAAGCCGCTCTCGTACAAGAACACGACGCCGTCGAACCAGCTTTGGTCGAGGATGTCGTACTTACTGAACGGCGAGGAATCCAACAGGATCAGCTTGACGCTGACGTTGCGTTCACGCAGGCGTGCGGCCACCTCAGTGGCCAACATCCCGCCGAAACTGTGGCCGTAGAAATACAGGGTGTTCAGCTTGCGCTCATTGATATAGGCGAGCACAGCGTCCACCACCTCAGTGACTTCCATCCCCAGGTTGGAGTATCCGACGGCGGCCATCTGGCCGCGCTGCCGGAGCGAACCGCGGATCGAGTTGAGGATCCATTGGGCCTCTTCCCAGCTCGTCTTATAGCCGGGAAAGAGGATCCAACTCGAGTTGGGGTAGTACGACTCCGCGAAATCGTCCCCTACCGGGAGGATCTTGGTGGTGCGGCGTTCCGCCTGGACCTGGCGGGTGAACAGCATGTCCGCTGCGAGGGCCGTGGAAGCACCGGCTCCAATCAGGAAGGAACGGCGGGAAAAGCTCTTCAGCTCGGCGGCTTGGCGGAGCACCCGGGCAAGGGAGCCCGGGTCCTGCCAGCGCTGCTGCCTCCGAGGGAATTTCCCCGCCCGATAGTTCACGCAGCCAGCTTAGGCGCTTCGGCGGACGGGCACACGGTCCCCTCAAACCCGCCCGGCCTTGGCAGAGTTAGTCGAGTCCCAGCTCGTCCTTGCCGAAGGCGAAGAGGTACGGCACGCCGGTTTCGGCCTCGATCTTTTCCTTGGCGCCAGTGTTGCGGTCCACGATGACGGCCACGGCCACCACGTTGCCACCGGCCTTGCGGACGCCCTCGACGGCGGTCAGTGCCGAGCCGCCGGTGGTGGAGGTGTCCTCGAGAACCACGACGTTCCGGCCTTCCACTGAGGGACCCTCAACCTGGCGGCCCATGCCGTAGGACTTCTGGGCCTTGCGCACCACGAAGGCGTCAACCGCGCGGCCGGCGTCGGCCGCGGCGTGCATCACGGCGGTCCCGACCGGGTCCGCACCCATCGTCAGGCCACCGGCGCACTCAACGGCGATTCCGGCGTCGTCGATCATGGAGAGCATCACCTGGCCAACAAGCTTCGAAGCCTCGTGGTGGAGGGTGATGCGCCGCAAGTCGATGTAGTAGTCCGCCTCGGCACCACTGGAAAGGATCACCTTGCCGCGGACAACCGCCAGTTCTTTGATCAATTCAAGGAGGCGGGCACGGGCAGCGGCAGTGTCAACAGCGGGAGTCATGGTGCCCATTCTACGTAAAGCCGTTCGACGCAAGGGAATGGCGAGCGTCATGCACTGTCCACGGCGCCGGCACGTCACCCGCCGTAACCTGTGAAATATCTGCGCGGGAGGCGGTGTTCCCCCACGTATGACAACAATCGGAATCATCGGTGCAGGACACATTGGCAGCCAAGTCGCCCGCAAAGCAGTCGAGCTTGGCTATGACGTAGTGATCAGCAACTCGCGGGGACCGGAAACCCTGGCGGAACTGGTGGCGGAGCTTGGCGAACATGCCCGGGCCGCAACACCGGCCGAGGCAGCAGCGGCGGGCGATTTCGCCGTCGTGACCGTTCCGCTCAGGAGCTACCAGGACATTCCCGTGGAACCGCTCGCGGGCAAGATTGTGATCGACACGAACAACTACTATTGGGAGCGGGACGGCCGCATCCCGGAGCTCGACAAGGGCGAGGCCACCACGTCGGGCCTGCTGCAGAAGCACCTGCCCACGTCCAAGGTCGCCAAGGGCTTCAACCACATCATGGCGAAGGAGATCGGCACTGACGGCTCCCCGTCAGGCGCCGAGAACCGCCGCGCATTGGCCACCGCCAGCGACTACCCCGAGGCGGCGGAACTCGTGGCGAAGCTCTACGACGAGTTCGGTTTCGACACCGTCAACATCGGCCCGCTCGATGAGAGCTGGCGCGTGGAGCGTGACCGCCCGGCCTACGTGGTGCGGCAGAACGCTGCCGAACTCAAGGACAACCTGGCGAAGGCACCGCGCACCATCTGAGCAACCTCCAAACAACACAGCAGCCGCTTGCCTCCGAAAGGCAAGCGGCTGCTGTGCTTAATCGTGGACGCCCGGACCGGTCAGGATGCAGAAGCGGGATCGACGACGGCGAACCCCGCCAAGGCGGCTGCCTTCCGGACATAAGCCAAGTTGGACGCCGTCCGTTCCTCCAACGGAAGCTCGGTGGAAAAGTCCTCCAGTGTGACCCAGGAGTCGTAGCCGACGTCAGCGAGCGCCCGGAAGTAGGCGAGGACACTCGCCTGGCCCTCGGCAAGAGGGGCCCATTCGTTGACCCACACGGCCGCACCCGAATCGTCTTTCGAGTCGGTTCGGACCCAGCGGGCGTTCTTCACATGGACATGTGCCAAATAGGGGCCGAGGAGCTGGAGGGCAGGCAAAGGTGATTCCCAGCCCTCGATCAGCAGATTGCCGAGGTCGTGGATAACGCCGACATGCCGCGGATCCAGGCCTTCCAACAATCGACGGGCCGAGGAGGCCGACGCCGTCACGGTTCCATGATGAAGTTCCACGAGGGCTTTGACGCCGTGGTGTGCTGCACGGGAAGCAACCCACTCGTAGTGTTCCCGGGTGGCGGCAAAGAGTTCCGGGTAGGGCAGGCCTGTGGGTTCCGGGCCGCCCATGTTCGAGTTGCCCAGCGGCAGCACGTTCACCCGGACCTGCCTGGCACCCAAGGCCGCTGTCGCCGCGAGGACCCGATCGACGTCGTCGTGGTTGTCGCAGCGGGCGTAGCCGCCGAGGCCGGAGAATTCCAACCCTGAATCGGCGGTGAGCCGGGCAATCTCCGGGACCGAATCTTCCAGGCCCGTCATGGGCCAGGTGGCACGGTTCCCTGCCCAGAAGCCCGGTTCTGCTGCCTCTGCCTGGTCCGTGACCCGCCATTCGATGCCGTCCCACCCTTGGGCGGCGAGCTTGGTGGCGGCTTCCTGCGGCGACCACTCGGGCGTGGATGCGGTGAAGACGGAGAACTTCATGCCGATACCTCCTCGCGGGCGTCCGGGTGGGAAGCAGCCCCGCCGGTACGGACCTCCACGTTGTTGTACTTGCCCGCTATGACATCGTCGATCAGCACCGGCTGGCCCAGGGTTGCCGAGACATACAGGGCGCGCACCGTGGCCAAGGCGGTCACGGCGTCCCGGACGGTAACGCCCGCGGGGCGTCCTTCCCGGATCGCCGCGACGATGTCGCGGTACTGCCGGACATGTCCAGCCGGGTACACTGTGGGATCCAGTGCTTCGACGGTGTCGTCAGGGTATTTGGCGAGCTCGACGGCGGCCTGGTTCCCGCCGCCGAGGATGCCCATCGCACTGCTCTCCGAAGGATCGGCGGCGTCTGATGCGTGGAAGTACGCGAGGTCGTCGTTGTCGATCACTGCGGAACCCTTGCTGCCCATCACCTGGAGGCGGACCGTCAAGCCAGGGTACGCCGCCGTCGTCGCGTGCAGCACGGCAAGGGCCCCGGACTCGAAGGTGACGGTAGCTACGGCGGTGTCCTCCACTTCAACACCTTCGTGGGCGAGAAGGGCGGTCTTGGCGCTGATCTCAAGGGGCCGGCCGAGGAACCACAAGAGCAGGTCCACGGTGTGCACGCCCTGGTTCATGATGGCGCCTCCGCCGTCCATGGCCCAGGTTCCGCGCCACGCGCCCGAATCGTAGTAGCCCTGGCTCCGCCACCAGCTGACCGAGGCGACGGCCGAGGTCAGCGTACCGAAGCGTCCGGCTCGGCGGGCCTCGTCCACCACCCGGCTGGCCGGATCGAAGCGGTGCTGGCTGATCACCGTGGCCACCAAGCCCTTGGCCTCGGCGGCCTTGGCCGCGGCCAGGATCTCGTCCGCCTTGACCAAGTCAACGTCAAGGGGCTTTTCGATCACCACGTGCTTGCCGGCGTCGAGCGCTTCCAGCGCTTGCTGGATATGCAGCCCGCTGGGCGTCGAGACGATGACCAGGTCCACGGGTACAGCGGCGAGCGCCTCGGCGAGCGTCAGGAAGACTGCCGGCCTCGGGTCGCCCTGGGCTTCGATCTTGGTGGCGAGCGCCTCGGAAGCCTCGGAAACCACATCCACAAGGGCCGTGATGACGATCTCCGGGAATTCGCGGACCGCGGCCGAGTGGGTGCGGCCGATCACGCCGCACCCTACGATTGCGGCCCGGATCTCCGCGCCGGAAGCGTTTGAGGCCTCGCTCACTTCGTCTCCACTCCTGCTTCATTGAGGACTTTCGCGAACGCCCTCGCTGCGATCCCGAACGCCGTCGGGCCGGAGAAACCGCCCAGTCCGTGGGCGCCGGCCAAGTGCGGCTCAAGGCTCGCGAAACCGGTGTATCCGTCGGCCTTCAGGGCCTCAACCGTGCGGAGCACATCGCCGTCGCCCTCGCCTGCCGGGACCACGTGGGCGTTCGAGAACAAGGCATCCTTCACCTGGAGGTACTCAAGGTGCGGGCGGAGCTTGGCGTAGCCGTCCTCGAAAGGCTTGACGCCCACCTGGACGAAATTCGCGGCATCCCAAGCCACTTTCAGCGCGGGAGAGGCCACGGTTTCGATGATGTCCAGGACCCGTTCGGGGATGTCTCCGTAGATGTCCTTCTCGTTCTCGTGCAGAAGAACGACGCCGGACTCTTCCGCCACGTCCGCAAGGGCACGCATGCGTTCGATGACCGCCTCCCGGATGCTCTCCACCGCCACGTCCTCGCCGTAGTAGAAGGAGAAGATCCGGATGTAGCGGGATTCCAGGACCTGTGCGGCGTTGACTGCCCGGCGGAGCCTTTCCACCTCGTGCTCGACGGGGAGGGAAACGTCCACTTTCCCGATCGGCGAGGCGATCGCGGAAACCTTCATGTCCGCGGCATCCAGCAAGGACTTCAATTCACGAAGCTGTGCGTCATCCAGATCCACGATGTTGGTGCCCCAGGCGCTGCGGACCTCAATGTGCTTGGCTCCCAATGCCTGCATCACGGCAATCTGGATCTTGGGGTCGTCGTCGATCTCGTCGCCGAAGCCCGAGAGCTCCCATTCAACAGCTGGCGTGCTCATAGTTACTTGACTCCTCCGGCGGTCAGGCCGCCCACTAGGTAACGCTGGAAAATCAGGTACAGGATGACCACCGGGGCAGCACACACAAGGGAAGCTGCCATCATCTGGCCGTAGAAGGGAATCGCGCCGCCTTCCTGCGAGGCGCCGAAGACCTGGAGCGCGACGGCGGCGGTCTGGCTTTCCGGCCGCGTCATGACTGAGGCGAACAGGACGTCGTTCCAGCCGAGCAGGAAGGCGAAAATGCCGGAAACGACGACGCCGGGCCAGCTCAGCGGGAGGATGATCCGCACCAGCACGCCCAGGTTGCTGGCACCGTCGATCCTTGCCGCTTCTTCGAGTTCGCGCGGCAGGCCGCGCAGATAGGTGACCATCACCCAGGTGGAGAACGGCATCGCGAACGTCAAATAGGTGATGAACAAGCCCCACTGCGTGCCGATGACCTGGATGCCCAGATAGGTGGCGGACGAAGAGAACAGGACGAAGACCGGAAGGACCATGAGGGTGCCGGGAACCGACTGGAGTCCCAGCAGCCCGCGAAGGATCGTCAAGCGGCCGCGGAACTGGTAGCGGACCAGGACGTAGGCGGTGGCGATCGACATGAGCGCGGAGACCACGGCGGTGGAACCGGCCACAAGCACGCTGTTGGCCAAGCCGGTGGCCAGTCCAACGCTCGTCCAGATGGTCGAGTAGTTCTCAAAGGAGAAACTGGACGGGAAGAACTCGCCCCTGGCCACGCCGATGTCCGAGTTCACGGACGCGAGGAAGATGTACGCCACCGGAATCAGCACCAGGGCACACAACAGAGTCAGGATGATGGCGAGCATCGGCCCTGGCATGAGCCGGGTGACTTCATGCTGGCGCTTGGAGCCCGGACGGAAGTCCTCCTTCGATTTGCGTCCGACGGCGGTAGTTGCGGTGCTCACTTTTTGCCTCCGGGAGTTTCGGCGTCGTCGAGTTTGACGGCACGCAGATAGACGAACAAGGGAATCGCGATCAGGATCAGCGAGATGAACGCCATGGCCGCGCTGAGCCCGAACCGGAAGCTCTGGAAGCTGGTGACGTAGGTGAGGATCGGGAGCAGTTCCACATCGGACGGAGCAGGTACCCCGAACAGGACGAACGGCAAGGTGAAGTTGTTGATGTGGTGCAGCATGCCGATCAGGAATGCCAAGGAGAGCGGACCCTTCAGGTAAGGGAACACCACGTAGCGGAGCTTGTTCCACCACAGGGCGCCGTCAAGGGCCGAGGCCTCGTGGACCTCATGGTCCACGGACTGGAGCCCGGACAAAGCCAGCAGGTAGACAAACGGCCACGACGCCCAGATCTGGACAAGGATGAGCGTCCAATACGACTGGGGACCGTTGAGCCACAGTCCGGGGTCGATGCCCACCGAATGCAGCATGGAGTCGATGACGCTGCCCGGCTGGAACATGGTCCGCCACACCGTCGCCACCACGAAAGAAGGGAGGACGTAGGGGATCAGGAAGATGGAACGGATCACTGCCCGGCCCTTGAACGCGTTCTGGGTGGCGACTGCCCCGGCGATGCCGAGCTGGATAGTGACCACCATGGCGAGCAAGGAGTAGCTGACGCTGAGCCAGATGGCGTGCAGCAAAGGCGATGCGGTCAGCGCTTCGACGAAGTTCTGGACTCCGATGAACGGAGCGCTGACCCACTTGCGCAGCGAATACTGGTCCAGGTCCAGCCCCGACATGAAGATTCCGAGCAGGAGCGGCACTACGATGATGATTGTCATCAGCAGGCCGCCTGGAATCAGCATCCACAAGGGGCGGTTGCGTTCGCTCAGCCCCTTGCGGCGCCGGGAAGTGTCATTCGGTGACTGCGGGTCCGGCTTGGCAGCGCGGGACGACTTGCGGCGCGTGGACTTGCCCGCAGTCAATGAATCGGTGGACATGTCAGTTCCTACTTACTTCGATGCCCGGTCGAGTGAGGCCTGGCCCTTGGTTTGTGCGTCCTTGAGGCGCGTCTGGAGGCTCGAGTCGTCCACGGAACCCTTGGAGAGATCAGGGATCGACTGGACCACGACGTTGAGGAGAGCGAGCTGGATGTCGCCCCAGGCTCCGGTGAACGGCGTGGCCTTGGACTTCGCCGCGGTATCGGCAACCGGTTGGAGCGCGGGGTTGCTCAGGGCCTTCAGGGCTTCGGCGTTGGCCGGCAGGTCTCCGAAGATCTTCTGGTAGTTCAACTGCTCGTCCTTGGACGTGATCAGGTTGATGTAAGCGAAGGCAAGGTCCTTCTGCTTCGAGTAGTCGGCAACAACCACGTTGTCACCGGACAGGATGCTGGCCGCATTCGCCCCGTCGCCCTGCGGAGAGGACTGGCCCGGGGCCGTCGTCGGCATGGCCGTGTAGGCGTACTTGCCCGCGACAGCCGACTTGTCGAGCGTCGGGAGGGAACTCGACGTCGTCATCATGAGGTATCCGGCCTTGCCTGAGGCAAAGGCGGCAACGGCGTTGCTGTTGCTCCACCCGATGGAAGCCGGATCGACGATCTTGTCCTTAGTAAGCCAACCGAAGTAGGTTTCATAGGCCTTCTTGACGGCCGGGTCGTCAAGCTTGAGCGTCTTGCCGTCCACGAGCGGGTTTCCTGCCTGGACGGACATGGCCCAGATGAACTTCCAGGGGTCGAAGTTGTCCTTGTACCCGGTGGCCAGGCCGAAGGTGCCGGTGGACGCGTCGGTCATCTTCTTGGCCTGGGTTGCGAGCTCGTCCCAGCTAGTGGCGGGCTTGTCGATTCCGGCTGCTTTCAGGATGTCCTTGTTGTAGGCCATCACGAACGGCCGGCTGACAAAGGGAATGCCCGCTTGGTGCTGGGCGTCCGGGCCGGAAATTCCGAGGGCGGCCTGGTTGAACTTGTCCTTCCCGCCTACCTTCTTCCAGTCGTCGTCGGACAACGTCACGAAGGCCTTGGTTGCGTACGCGGTGGGCGTGAAGGTGGTGCCAAGGCTGTAGACGTCGGGTCCCTGTCCGGAGACGACGGAGGTCTGGATGCGGGTCAGTTCGTCGTTGGCCGACGCGAACGTTTCGAATTCGACATCGGCACCGGTCTGGGCCTTGAACTTGGCCGCAATGTCGGTGAACCACTGCTTTTGCTGGGCAGAGTACTGGTTGTTGACGCCTGTCAGGACGCTCAGCTTCTTGCCCTTCCCGTCGACGGGCCCGACGCTCCCCCCGGAGCTGGTGCTTCCGCCTCCACAGGCGGTCAGAGCTAGGGCGGCTGTTACGACAACAGCGGCAAATTTGGCGGACGATGCAAACTTCATTGTTTTCCTCCCTGGAGACCCGATGGCCTCATTGGCGTGGTGCGCGTCACATCGGGTGATTTCTCCGAGTCTAGGGAAGCGCAACAGCGATGACAAGCGATTGCCAAAAATTGTCATCGGTGCTGCAATTGTGGGACAAGTCACTCGTTGAAGAGCGGCTGCGGCAGATGAGGAACACCTAGGCGATGGCAGAACTCCAGCTCCAGTCACCAGGCAGGCAGCCCACTATCCGCGATGTGGCGGAGCTTGCGGGAGTGGCAACATCAACAGTCTCGAGGGCCCTGAGCAATCCCGGCCGAGTGAACCGGGTAACGCGCGAGCGGATCGAAGAAGCGGCCGCGCAACTGAATTACATTCCAAGCTCCCAGGCCCGCGGGCTCAGCTCCGGACGCACCCAGACAGTTGCCGTCCTGGTTCCGGACATCACCAATCCGTTCTACTTCGACATCATCCGTGGGACGCAGCACCAGTTGAAGGCCGCCGGCTACACGCAATTGCTCGTAGACACCGAGGAATCAGCGGAGATGGAAGCAGATGCCCTGCAGAAAATGCGCCGCTCGGCAGACGGATTCATTCTTGCCGCGTCCCGCCTGACGGATGCGCAGCTGGCCGAGGCGGCGGCACAGCAGCCTTTGGTCACCATCAACCGGGCTCCGGCTATCGCACCCACCGTGGTGATCGATACGCCGTCAGCCATCATCCAGGCGCTGGAACATCTGGTCTCGCTGGGGCACACACGTATTTGCTTCGTTGGAGGCCCGGCCACGTCCTGGTCCAATGCCAAGCGGTGGCAGGCATTCCAGGACGAAACCACCGAGCGGAAGCTGACCACGTTCAGCGTGGGGCCGTTCGCGCCCAAGACCACCTCCGGAGCGGCCGCAGCGGACGCCGCAGTGCACACTGGGGCCACTGCGTGCATCGTCTTCAACGACCTGCTGGCCATCGGAATGCTGCAGCGCCTGCGCGAACGCGGTATTCGGGTGCCCGATGACATGAGCATTGTGGGCTGCGACGACATCTTCGGAGCCGATTTCTGCAACCCTCCCCTGACCACCATGGCGTCGCCCATTGAACAGGCCGGGCGAGTGGCCGTCTCCATGCTGTTGTCCAGGCTCAATCCCCAATATGGCGGCACCAGCCGGCGCCTGGCGGTCATGCCCACGCACCTCACGGTCCGGGCATCGACGGGCACCGCGCCGTCGTAATCCCCACCGACGCTCGCTCACTTATGGTGCGTTTTGGCGCGACCCTCGCTCACATCATGAGCGAGCGTTCCTCGATTAGCGCCCATATCTGAGCGAGCGATCGTCGAAGTAGCTCGGGGGTGGTGACAAACAGCCCGGACACACGACGGCGCAGCCCCTCCCAGGACGCTCGCTCACTTATAGTGCGTTTTGGCGCGACCCTCGCTCACATCATGAGCGAGCGTTCCTCGATTAGCG
>NZ_JARVRI010000011.1:0-5805 GCF_030209785.1 Arthrobacter sp. efr-133-TYG-120 | reverse complement strand
GGTGTCGACGCATCCGATCGCTTCCATGGAAACACTCTGCCAGGAGGCTACGACATTTTTAGGCCGGCCCCGGAACCAAGCCACCGATACCTACCGACGTTGGCTCGGCAACGAATCCCAAGGCCCCGACCGGTTCCGTCGTGGAAACCGAACTCAGACCGGCGGTCCCGCGTTCGGCTTGAGGTTCTTCATCACCAACGTCGAGTTGAGGCGCTCGACGGCGGGAAGCGCCGAGAGTTGGTCGTCGTAGAAGCGCTGGTAGGCCGGGAGATCGGCTGCGATCACGCGGAGGAGGTAGTCCGGCGAGCCGAAGAGTCTCTGGGCCTCGACGATGTTCGGAATGGCTGCCACCCGGTCTTCGAACTCCGACATCGTGGTGCGGTCAGCCTGACGCAGGGTCACAAAGACTATCGCCTCGAATCCGAGGCCAATCGCCCCAGGATCGATGTCTGCCCTGTACCCACGGATGACCCCGGAAGCTTCGAGATCCCGCAGTCTGCGATGGCACGGAGCCACGGTCAATCCCACCTTTGCTGCGAGCGCGGTGGCAGTCATTCGGCCATCCTCTTTGAGGTGGCGCAAAATAGTTCTATCGATTCCATCAATCACGCAAATATCTTACCGAAATCCCGGCAAGCCTGGCTAAAAATGGGAACACTTATGGGCCGATTTTCCATAAAGTTCATGGTGTAACCGCCAGCCAGGAGCCACCATGAATCCACAGCTTTTCCTCGCCTTCGTCATTGTCGCCGTCACCTTGGCGTGCACCCCGGGCGTCGATTGGGCGTATTCGATTGCCGCTGGCCTTCGGCAGCGCAGTTTCCTCCCCGCTGTGGCCGGCCTGTGCAGCGGCTATGTGTTGCACACGGCCCTCCTGGTGGCCGGACTCGCCGCCGTTTTGACGGGCGTTCCGGGGCTTCTTGGCTGGCTGACGATCGCGGGTGCCGCGTACTTGCTCTGGCTCGGCGTGAGCACCATGCGCTCGTGGCGCGGCGCGAGCTTCAGTGCGGATGACGCCGTCGGGCAGTCCCGAAACCAATTGCGCACCTTCCTGCAAGGCATGGGTACAAGCGGCATCAACCCCAAGGGCCTGCTGTTCTTCCTGGCGCTTGTGCCGCAATTCGTGAGCCCGGAGGCGTCGTTGCCGGTGCCGGTGCAGTCAGGCGTGCTGGGCCTCACGTTCGTCCTATTCGCAGGCATCATTTACACGGTGGTGGCCCTCGGCTCGCGGAAGCTGCTGCAGTCCCGGCCTTCGGCCGCGCGTGTGGTGACCCTTGCGAGCGGCATCATCATGGTGGGCCTCGGGGCTGTCCTGCTCGGCGAGCAGCTACTTCCGATGCTCCGGTGACACGGCCGCTGGGCTATCTCGCTCTGGTGTTCTTGGGCGAGGCAGCCTATGGTCGGCTTCATGTCCGATGACTTTTCAGCTCTCGTGGAGGCCTTCAAGAAGGTCGGCGTATCGAGGGCGTACGGCCCGCCCCTGCAGATCGCCGGAGAAGAACTGATTCCGGTAGCGCTGGTGTCCTTTGGATTCGGCGGAGGCAGCGATGGGGGCAATGCTGCCGGCGGCGGCGGGGGCGGGTTTGTGCTCCCCGTCGGGGTCTATGGCCGCAACGCAAGCGGACGCGTGACGTTCCAGCCGAACACCATAGTTGTCCTGGCCATGCTGCTCCCACTTGTCGGCGCCGTGGGGGTCTCCATTCGGGGAATCATTCGCACGCGTCGGGCGTAGCCGCCCTGCGTTGGCCCCTGCTTTAGTCGCCCGGCTCGCCGAAGTCCTTGTTCCACATTCGGCGTATCTCGATGTCCTTGCGAATCCCATCGACCGCATCCAGCTCAGCGTCCTCCGTCTTGCCGCGCCGGACCCGCTCAGCGACAAAGGGCCTCGGCTTGGGCGTCCTCCGCCTGACCTCAAGCTTCGAGAGGGCCCGGTCCGTGAGGGCGTCATTCCGCAAGGCGAGGCTGGTCTTCTTCCTGCGGAGTACCTCCTCAAGCGCGGCCTGCGCCGCCTCCCGCTCCCCCAACATCCTGAGCGACTGTGCCCGAATCAGCAGCAGCGCCGCCGAGAGGTCGTCCGTGTTGCGGAGCCCCTCAGTCCAGGCGACGACGTCGGCGTGCCGCTCGAGCGCCGCCGCCGCGGTGCAGCGGGCCAAGGCGGAGGGCAACGACGGCGGCAAGCTGGCCAGGGAGTCCAGCGCTTCCGCCGTCTGGCCCGTCTCCCTGAAGCAATGCGAGAGGGCGAGGAACACGGATTCCTCGCTGAACAGCACTGAAACGTCGATCCGCTCCGCCACCTCGATCCGCGTCACCACCCTGCGAAGGTAGCTTGATGAAAACAGGCTGGCGGCGTCGTCGATCCGGATGGACAAGCCCCGTTGCAGAAGTTCCGAGGCCCGGAGATATCCTCCGTGCTTGTACACAAGCAGCCCGGCAATCACGTAGCAGAGGCCAGCCCAGCCCGGGTAGGTACGCGCCAGGGTGATGAGCCGATCCGGTTCCGTGCTGGTGAAGACCGCGTCGTACACCGATTTGGCGGTCTTGCCAGCCAGCCGTTTGAGCCTGGGGACGTCCCCGGCGACGTCGATCCGGCCTGCGGCTTTTCCTCTCAGGACGCCCCAAATCGCACCGCCCAAGCCCTCAGCCAGTCCACCTACCGATGTGCGGACATGTCCGTTCCGGAACGGCGTGATGTCCCGGGTGTCCCCGAAAATCGCTCCGCGCACTCCGGGAACCGATGGCTCACTCACGGTTGCACTGCCATCACGGGATAAAGCGTCGCAGAATCGGGCATCACAGAACCATGCTAGCTGCGCTTGTCCCGGCCTCTCCCCTCTATTTCCGGGGTTTTCGGGAGTAAGATATCCTCGTCGGCAGGGTTTCCGACTCCTTGCCGCGATACGGCCCTCCATTTGAAGGGCCGATGGAAATCGTGATCGGGAGGAGCTATGACTACTGCTTCACACCCCGCGCAGCACCACGCGATGGGGCTGACGCTCCACAACTCAGCACTGATTTTGGGCTGGGTTTTCCTGGCTGTTGGCGTCTTGGGATTTATCCCGGGCATCACCAGCAATTACGGCGCCATGACCTTCGCAGGACATGACTCGGGCGCCATGCTTCTTGGAGTCTTCCAAGTATCCGTCCTGCACAATATTGTCCATTTGCTGTTCGGCGCAGCAGGCCTGTACTTCGCAAGGACTGGAAGGATGGCGCGCGGTTACCTCATCGGTGGCGGCGCAATCTACCTCGTCTTGTGGATCTACGGCCTGATCACCATGTCGAACATGAGCGCTGACTTCGTGCCCATGAACGCTGCGGACGACTGGCTGCACCTGGTTCTCGGTGTTGTCATGGTTGCCGTTGGGCTATGGCTTGGACGCGATGTTAGGGAGGAGTCGAAGGGCCGCGCCATGTAGCGCCCCCTCACTCTGCAGCACTCTGCAGTTGCACGACGGCGACCGTCCCTTTCGGGCGGCCGCCGCCTTTGCGTCCGGGGTGCCTACCCGAGAAGCCGATGTTCGTAGGCAAAGGCCACTAGCTGAAGCCTGGTACGCAGCCCGAGCTTGCTGAGCACACTGCGTAGGTGGGATTTCACTGTCGCCTCGGAGACAAACAGGCTCTGCGCCATCTCGGCGTTCCCCAAGCCTTTGGCCGCCAGGAGGAACACATCCCGCTCGCGCGGAGACAGCTCGTCCATCACGGCGAGGTCCGGCCCGGCGACCGGCACCGTCCTGGCCGCGTGCCGGAAGAGTTCGTGAACCGAACCGGGCGCGATCACCGAGTATCCCGAATACACGGTCCGGATGGCAGCCAGCAGAAATTCCGGTTCGGCGCTCTTGAGCAGGTATCCGCTCGCGCCGGCCTGCACGGCGTCAACCACGGCTTGGTCCCTGTTGAACGTGGTCAGGGCAATGATCTTTGGCTTGTCCACCCCGGCCGCATCGGCTTCCTCCGTGATGCGGCGCGTGGCCTCCACTCCGTCAAGCACCGGCATCCGAAGGTCCATCAGCATCACGTCCGGCCGCTGCCTGGCCGCGAGCGCCACGGCTTGTTCGCCGTCGTCGGCCTCCCAAGCCATGTCCATGTCCGCTTGGCTCTGGACGAGCATGCGGATGCCGGAGCGGAACAGTGGTTGGTCGTCCACCAAGGCCACCGTGATCGGTGTTTCAGCCACGTCCGACGCTTTCCCGCTCAGTGCCCGACGACGGCGAGGCGCCCTCGAGAGCCAGCGCCGGCTCCTGCTCCAGCCCCTCAACGGACGGAACACCCTCCTCTTCCGCTCCACCTTCCGGAAGGAGCGCTGCCGGCCGCGAACCATAGGGGATGAACACCGTCACGCGGAACTGCTCGCCGTCGGGCCCGGAACTGAGCCAGCCGCCGGCTAGGTGGGCACGCTCGCGCATTCCGGGGATGCCGCGCCCCACGCGCTCGGCGGTACCGCCGTCGTCCGTCCCCCCAATCGAAACGGACGCCGGCAATTCCGACGCGACGTGCATGGTCAGCCCGGGGCCGCTCCAGTCGAAATGAAGGCGCACGGCGGTGCCGCGTCCGCCGTGCTTGAGGGCGTTCGTCAGGCATTCCTGCACAATCCGGAATACCGCGAGTTGCTGGCCCGCGCCAAGGTCCACCGGGGTTCCGGTTTCGCTCTGCTGGACCTTGAGGCTCCCCTGGCGCATCCGCTCCACAAGATGCCCGACGTCGGTGAGCCGGGGCTGCGGAGCCACCAGACCGTCGTCGCGCACTCCCTCAATGACGCGCTGGGCGTCCACGAGTGCGTGGCGGGCTGACACCGCGATATTCTCCAAGGCGTCGAGCACCGCTTTGGGTTGGTCCTGGCTGAGATAACGGGTGCCGTCCGCCTGCGCGGCGATCACAGCGAGCGAGTGCGCCAAGACGTCGTGAAGGTCGCGGGCGATCCGCGTGCGCTCCTGCTCCACGACAAGCTCGACCTCGGTCTCCTTGAGGTTTGCTTGGACGAGGACCTTGGACTGGAAGAGCTTGCCCCGGTCCTCATACAGAGCCAAGGCGATGCCGACGGCGGCACATCCAGCGGCGATCAAAATCAGGGTGGAGAAGAGCTGCCAGCCGTAGTAACTCAGGGCGCCCCGGTCTCCCGAATATAGTGGCCTGAACCAGCCAACGCCCTGCCCGTATCGCCACGACAACATCAAAAACGTTATGACGGCTGTGAACACGAGGTTGGCTACTCCTGCGATCGACCGCTGCCTGCGGGACCCGGTCCACAGAATGAACGCCAGCGCAATGAACGAACCGATGTAGATCGCCCAATGATTGGGCCAAGGCGCACGGATGAAATGGATCAATTGACCGAGCAAAAGGATGGCGGTCAGCCCGAGTGACACATAGGGTTTCCACACCGCCGCAGCTATAGCCAAGGTCATCAGAACGAGCATCCAGGTGCCGGGCCAATAGTTCAGCCCCGGCCACGGCCCCATCCTTCCCGCTTCCGCCACGCACCACAGCGTGAAGAAAATGACGGCCGCCGCAGGGGCGCCCCAATGCCGTACAACTTTCAGTGTCTGTTCCATGTCAGCCACCCTATCCACGGCCAAGCACGGGGGAACGCCGATTCCGCGCTCCGGGCTTCGATCTCCACCCGGAAGCCAGCGGATTCATCCTTGGAGCCAGCGCGAGACGTGAGCGAGCGTTTGGGAAAATGCCGGCATAAGTGAGCGAGCGTTTGTCGAACCCAACGCGCGCTCACATATCGGGCCTTAAACCCAGACCCCCGCTCACATATCAGGCCCACATCCCAAACCATCGCTCACCTATTCGGCCCACATC
>NZ_JARVRI010000052.1:0-8336 GCF_030209785.1 Arthrobacter sp. efr-133-TYG-120 | reverse complement strand
ACCCACACCCACCAAAGGGCCCAGACTCGCTCCGGAGCAACTTTCCAAACTTACCGGCTGCTTGCCTCCTAGTCAAATCAGCGTTCTTGACTTGATTTTCACGAGGAACTCAGTCAACTTCACCGATCTCCACTGGGGAGCAGCGCGGGTACTAACTATACCACCACTTCACCGGGGAGGCAAAACCCCCTCCGGGCGGCTTCCTACGCTCCAGCAGGCGCCCCTGAGATCCCACGCAAAGGGCCCGGAAACTCAAAGTTTTCCGGACCCTTCACCCTCAGGCAAGCTTCCCCTCACGCAAGCAGGACAACTACCCCACAGGCGCGAACCAAGAGGCTCCGAGCGGCGGCAAGGTGACGGTCAGTGCCGCAGGCAATCCTTCCGCCCCGGGTGCGGTGGCAAGAAGTTCACCGCTGTTGATCACACCCGAGCCTCCGTAGACCTCGGCGTCAGTGTTGAGTACTTCCTGCCATGCGCCGGCGGCCGGGACGCCGAGCACATAGTCCTGGTGCGGGCCTCCCGAGAAATTCACGGCGCACACCAAGGGGTTGCCGTCGTGGTCCCACCTGATAAAGGTCAGTACGTTGCGATCCGCGTCCGCGCCGTTGATCCACTGGAAACCGCCGGGCTCGTTGTCCCGGACGTGAAGGGCCGGCGTCGAGCTGTACAGCGTGTTCAACTCGCGCGTGAGCAATTGCAGTCCTCGGTGCGCCGGGATGTCGGCAAGGAACCAGTCGAGCCCGTGCTGTTCGGACCACTCGGCCTCTTGGCCGAATTCGGTGCCCATGAAGATGAGCTGCTTGCCCGGGTGGGCCCACTGGTACGCCATGAACGCCCGCAGGTTGGCGAGCTGCTGCCAACGGTCGCCGGGCATCTTGCGCAGCATGGATCCCTTGCCATGCACTACCTCGTCGTGGCTAATGGGCAGCAGGAAGTTCTCCGTGAAGGCATAGACCATGGAGAACGTCACTGTGCCGTGGTGCCAGCGGCGGTTCACCGGGTTTTCGGAGATGTACTTGAGGGAATCGTGCATCCAGCCCATGTTCCATTTGAGGCCGAATCCGAGCCCACCGTGGTTGGTCGGCGCGGTGACACCGGGGAATGCGGTGGATTCCTCGGCAATGGTCACTGCGCCGGGGTGGGTCTTGTAGATCGTGGCGTTGACCTCTTGGAGGAACGAAATCGCTTCCAGGTTCTCGCGTCCACCGTGGACGTTGGGGAACCACTCCCCTTCCTCTCGCGAATAGTCCCTGTAGAGCATGGAGGCCACGGCGTCCACGCGGAGTCCGTCGATATGGAATTCCTCGAGCCAGTAGAGCGCGTTCGCGACCAGGAAGTTGCGAACTTCGGTGCGGCCGAAGTCGAAGATGAGCGTGCCCCAGTCCGGGTGCTCACCGAGCCTGGGATCGGAGTGCTCGTACAGTGGTTCGCCGTCGAAACGGGCGAGGGCCCAGGCATCCTTCGGGAAGTGCGCGGGGACCCAGTCCAAGATGACGCCGATGCCCGCCTGGTGCAGCGAATCGACAAGGAACCTGAATTCATCCGGATGCCCGAAGCGGGAGGTCGGAGCAAAGTAGGACGTGACTTGGTAGCCCCATGAACCGCCAAAGGGGTGCTCGGCCACCGGCATGAACTCGACGTGGGTGAACCCGAGCCACTTCACGTACTCAACGAGGTCCTTGGCCAACTCCTTGTACCCGAGGCCAAGGCGCCAGGAACCAAGGTGGACCTCGTACACGCTCATGGGCGAGTTGTGCGGATCCTTGTTGGCGCGCGCGGTCATCCAGGCGTCGTCCTTGAAGCGGTAGCCGGACTCCACTACGCGTGACGCGGTCAAGGGCGGAACTTCGGTGCCGAAGGCGAGCGGGTCGGCTTTCTCCACCCAGTGTCCGGCCTTGGTGAGCAACTCGAATTTGTAGCACGCCCCTGCTACAACGCCCGGGATGAAGACCTCCCAGACGCCTGAAGACCCGAGTGAGCGCAAGGCGTGCTCACGCCCATCCCAGGAGTTGAAGTCACCCTTGACGCGGACTGCCTGTGCGTTGGGGGCCCAGACGGCGAAGGAGACGCCGTCCACATCGCCGAGCGGGGAGCGGTAGTGCTGGACGTGGGAGCCCAGCGTGTCCCAAAGCCGTTCGTGCCGGCCTTCTCCGATGAGGTGCAGGTCCACTTCCCCGACGGTTGGAAGGTAGTGGTAGGGATCGTTGATCGTCACGGGCGCGGAATCGCCGTACACGACGTCGAGTCGGTAGTCCGGTACGTGGCCTTGCTGCAGCGGTTCGAGGACAGCCACCCAGATGCCGTCGGTCTCGTGGGTCATCGGGGTGGAACCGGCTTCGGTGACCACAGATACCTCCGCAGCGAGGTGCTTGACCGTACGGATGGTGACGTGACCGTGGTCGTCAAGGTGGGCGCCCAGCACCGAGTGCGGGGCGTGGTGCGCGCCAGCGGCCACCCGGCCCAGGGTAGCGGCGTCCACATACAGCGGGACTCGGGGCCGTTCGGTACGTGCTGAGCCTGTCATTTCCTTACCTTCCGATGTCGCCGCGGCATCCGTGCCGGGGCTCGTGTTTCCGAGGAGCTGCCGCGAAGCATTGACCGGAATGGGCAACCAGTCCGGCCTGTTCCGCAGCTCATAGATCACCTCGTACAAGGCCTTGTCCAGCCACAATGCCACAAACAGCGGCGAGCGGCGGTCAATCGTTCCAGGGGTGATGTCGCTGTAGCCAGCCAGGAAGGCCTCGGCGCAGTCGTCAACCCACGTGGCGGGAACCCGGGCGCCCGGGTTCTCGCGGATGGCCGCACCGGCCGCGTAGTCGAAGGACCGCAGCATCCCGACGACGTCCCGCAGGGGAACGTCGGGAATGTTACGGTGTTCAATCGGCCTCAGGGGTTCGCCCTCAAAGTCCAGGATCGCCCACCGCGCAGGTTCGCCCACGGCGCCAGGCACCAAAAGGATCTGGCCCAAGTGAAGGTCTCCGTGGATGCGCTGCAGGGTTCCGGCTTCCTTGCCCGACAATTGCGCCAGGAGTGCCTCGAGCTGCTGCTCATGGGGCCCGACGGCGGTGCCCGCCTCAGCCCACGACTGGCGGACGCGCCGGGCTACTTCGGGGGCGATGTCCTGGCCCGGAACGCGTTCCGTGGCGGTTCCGAGGGTTTCCGCGAGGCGCAAGTGCACGGTGGCAGTCGCTTGGCCCAGTTGCCGGGCTTCGGCGGCGAAGTCTTTGCCTGATGCCGCGGCGTCGACGGCGAGGCGCCAAGCGTCCTGCCCGCCGGCAAGGAACTCGTGGGCAACGGCGAAATCCGCCGAGGCTGTTCCGTGGCGGCCCTGGGGCGTCCACACCTCCCAGGTTCCCGTGATCCATCCTAGGGTGGACGGCACTTCCTTCGTTCCCGCCGAGGTCAGGGCCGCACCGACCTCCACCTCGGGGTTTTTGCCGACCGACAGGACCCGGAAGATCTTCACGATCGCCGCGGACACGCCATCGTCGACGATCACCGAAGTATTGGACTGCTCGCCGGAAGACACCCGCACGGATCCTGAGGCAGTGGGCAGCCGCAGGCCGCCCGGCACCGTATGTCCGCTCGCGGTGCACTCCCCCACTCCGGGATCGGCGGTGGCCTGGCCCCGGATCAGATCCAGCCATGCCGTCACGAATTCAGGATCGTGCGGGGCGTCGTATACCCAGAGAGGCGGATCCTGCTCGCTTGTTCCACCGATCTGGCCCACCGAGGCAGTTGCCAAGGCGGCGGAGGGCGCGGAGCGAAAGCTGAGCGGCACTTGGACGATGTCTGTCTGCCTCCCGCCATCGGCCGTGGCGTAGGCGACGGAGATCAGCTGGACCTCCAAGCCGGTCCCGGAGGTGGGCGCAGGAAGACCGAACGAGCCGACGAAATCCAGTTCGAACAACCCTGCCTTGACGGGAAACCAGCGCTGCCGGGGCAGCCATTCCTTGAGCAGGGGGGCCAGGACCGTGGTGGGCGCCATGTGACTCATGTCAGCCTTCGATGGAAAGCACTGGGATGGCCTGGGTGTAGGGCGAGGAGCCTGTGGAACCTGCCGAACGTATCCGGAGCCAGAAGAAGTCGTGGCTACCGAGCGTGAGGGTGAGGGAGCCGTCGGCGCCGATCCCCGGGAACGGCTGGCCGCCGAACACGTCCCTCAGGCCCCTTCCGGCGTATTCAGGGATATCCAGGGTTGTGGCAACCGGATGTTGGGACAGGTTGAAAACGCAGAGGATGGATTCGGCATCCTCGCCTTCCGGATTGTCCTCCCGGAGATCACGCATGTAGGCGAGAACCACCTCGTGGTCCGCCGGAACGTGTTTGAAGTCGCCTAGCCCGAAGGCCGGGTGGTTCCTCCGCACGCTCAGGATCTGGCGTGTCCAGCGCAGGAGCGAGCCGGAATGGGCTGCTTCGGCCTCGACGTTCGCCATGCTGTAGTTGTAGACCAGCGACTGGATGACGGGGAGGTAGAGCTTTCCGGGATCTGCGTTGGAGAAACCCGCGTTGCGGTCGGGGTTCCATTGCATCGGCGTGCGGACCGCGTCGCGATCGTCAAGCCAGATGTTGTCTCCCATCCCGATTTCATCCCCGTAGTACAAGAAGGGGCTGCCGGGCAGGGAAAGCAGCAACGCATTGATCAGCTCGATCTCGGAACGGGAATTGTCCAGCAGCGAGGCGAGCCTCCGCCGAATACCGATGTTGGCCCGCATGCGCGGGTCCGGGGCGTACCAGCCCAGCATGGCGGCACGCTCGTCGGCGGTGACCATCTCCAGGGTGAGTTCGTCGTGGTTGCGCAGGAACGTACCCCATTGCGCGCCGGCAGGGATTCCCGGGGTATCCCGGAGCGTCTCGATGATGGGTGCGGCCTTCTGGTCGCGGAGTGCGTAGTACAAGCGCGGCATGATGGGAAAGTGGAAGGCCATGTGGCATTCCGGTTCTTCCTCCGTGCCGAAGTACTCCACGACGTCGTGCGGCGGCTGGTTCGCTTCGGCGATGATCACTCGGCCCGGGTAGTTCTCGTCCACCATCTTGCGCAGATCCCGCAGGAAGCCGTGGGTGGCCGGCAGGTTCTCGCAATTAGTGCCCTCTTCTTCGAAGAGGTACGGGATGGCATCTGCCCGGAATCCGTCAATGCCTTGGTCCAGCCAGAACTTGACGACGTCGTGGACGGCCTCGATGACCTTGGGGTTTTCGAAGTTCAGGTCGGGCTGGTGGCTGAAGAACCGGTGCCAGAAGAACTGCCGGCGGATAGGATCGAACGTCCAGTTCGACTCTTCCGTATCCACGAAGATGATGCGCGCGTCCTGGTACTTCTCGTCGGTGTCACTCCACACGTAGAAGTCGCCGAACGGGCCGTCCGGGTTCTTGCGTGATTCCTGGAACCAAGGGTGTTGGTCCGAGGTGTGGTTCAGCGGGAGATCGATGATGACCCTGACGCCCCTCGCATGCGCTTCGGCCACGAGCCGCTTGAAGTCGCTGATGGTGCCGAACTCGTCCAAAACGGACGTGTAATCGGAAATGTCGTAACCGCCGTCGCGCAAAGGCGAATCGAAAAACGGCGGCAGCCACAAACAATCCACTCCGAGCCACTGCAGGTAATCCAGCTTGTCGATCAGTCCGTGGAAGTCACCAGAACCGTCGCCGTTCGCATCCGCGAAGGCCCGCACCAGCACTTCGTAGAAGACCGCCTTCCGATACCAATGAGGGTCGTGTTGAAGACCCGGGGCGTTCAGCTCGAAAGTGTTCTTCGGCGTGAAGTACTGACTCTGACCCTGCGGATTGAAGCTCACTAAGGCTACCTCCGGATATTGAGAATGTGTGCCGGTTCTACATGGGCGTCCAGCCGGACGTAGTTGTACTCGCCCCACTCCCAGCTTTCGCCGCTGACCAAATCATCCACCCAGAATCGTCCGTTGGCGGTGAAGTCGGATGGATCCAGCGAAAGAGCGGACAGATCCAGCGTCACGGTGCTTTCCCTGGTGCCGTGGGGATCGACGTTTACCACGATGATCAGGGTGTCCTTGCTGCCGTCGGGCAAGGTCTTGTGCTTGGAGAACACGATGGTGGCGTCATCCGTGCTGTGATGCAACGTCAGGTTCTGCAGATCACCCAAGGCCGGGTGGGCCTTCCGGATGGCGTTAAGCCGTGTGATGTACGGGGCGAGGCTGTGCCCGGAAGCCGCTGCGGCATCCCAGTTGCGGTCCTTGAACTCATATTTCTCGTTGTCGATGTACTCTTCGGCGCCGGGACGCGCCACATGCTCGTACAGCTCGAATCCGGCGTAGACGCCCCAGAGCGGGCTGGCCGTGGCTGCCAGCGCGGCGCGGATGCGGAACGCGGCCGGGCCGCCGTATTGGAGGTATTCGGTGAGGATATCCGGGGTGTTGACGAAGAAATTCGGCCGGAAGTACGCCGGAGATTCGTGGCTGACCTCCTGGAAATACGATTCCAGTTCGATCTTGGTGTTCCGCCACGTGAAGTACGTGTACGACTGCTGGAAACCTGCCCGGCCAAGGGCATGCATCATCGCGGGGCGGGTGAACGCCTCGGCGAGGAAGACGACGTCGGGGTGCTTTTTGTTGACCTTGGCGATCAGCCATTCCCAGAACCACACAGGCTTGGTGTGGGGATTGTCCACGCGGAAAATCTTCACGCCGTGGCTTACCCACAGGAAGACGATCCGCAGGATTTCCTTCGATAGACCGGCGGGATCGTTGTCGAAGTTCAGCGGATAGATGTCCTGGTACTTCTTCGGCGGGTTTTCGGCATAGGCGATGCTGCCGTCAACCCGGGTGGTGAACCATTCCGGATTGGTCTTCACCCAGGGGTGGTCCGGGGCGGCCTGCAAGGCCAAATCCAGCGCGACCTCGAGGCCCAGCTCATTGGCGCGGGCCACGAAAGCGTCGAAATCCTCGAAGGATCCCAATTCAGGATGGATGGCATCGTGGCCGCCGGCTTCCGAGCCGATGGCCCACGGCGAGCCGGGATCCTGGGGACCCGGAGTCAAGGTGTTGTTGCGCCCCTTGCGGTGCTGGAAGCCAATCGGGTGGATGGGCGGCAGGTAGATGACGTCGAAGCCCATGTCCGCGACGGCGTCGAGCCTCTTGGCCGCCGTCGTGAAGTTGCCTGAAGTCCATGTTCCCGTGGTGGGATCGAAAACGGCACCTTCGGAGCGGGGGAAGAATTCGTACCAGGCCCCGCGGCCGGCGAGGTCCCGCTCCACGAGGAGTGGGTATTGTTCCGAGACGGTCACCAGTTCACGGATCGGCTGGCGTTCGACGACGGCCGCGACCTCTGGGCTGAAGCCGGCGGCAAGGCGCTCCTCGGCAGTCCTAGAAGTGTCGGCGAGGCCTTCGGAGGCAGTGCGAAGGATGCGTTTGTCTGCGGCATTTCGCGTGCTTTCGGCAGCGGCTTCCGCGAGCAGGGCGACGCCCTCAGCGAGCATCAGCTCCACGTCGATGCCGGCCTCGACCTTCACTTCGGCGTTGTGATGCCACGTGCCGTAGCGGTCGTGCCAGGCCTCGATTGCGAAGGTCCAGGCTCCAGGCGCCGTTGGGGTCAGCAGGCCCTCCCAACGGTCCGTTCCCTTGCCACGCTCACCCGGGGCCGGGGCAAGCCGGACACGTTGGCGTTCTTTGCCTTTGGGGTCCAGCAGGACGGCGCTCACCCCCAGCTGGTCGTGGCCCTCGCGGAAGACCGTGGCGCCAACCACCAAATCTTCACCCGGCAAGGCCTTGGCCGGGAACCGGCCTTCCTCGATGACGGGCTGCACGGCCGTGATCGGGAATCTGCCGAACTTAAGACCCTCGGTGATACCGGCCTTCTGCTTGGACTTGGATGCTGAGCTGGATCGCGGTGCTGCAGTAGTGGTCACAACCTCGACGTTAGCGAGAAAAATCACATTTTGCGAAGAGGTACCCCAGACTCTTCCGCGCAATGTGTCATTTACCTAAAAGAAACCGAAAGCTGTTCCTGCCGTCCACCGAGTGGATTAGTGTGGCGCTCGTGAAGGCAATCCGAAGGTTTACAGTCCGTACACTGCTCCCCGAACCGATCCGGCCGTTGGCTCGTCTCGCGACAAATCTGCGCTGGTCGTGGCACCGGGCTACGCGCGAGCTCTTTGCAAGCCTTGACCAGGAATTGTGGGAGGAGAGCCATCACGATCCAATAAGCCTCCTGGGGTCAATCAGCCGCGATCAGCTGGACCAACTTGCTTCCAACAATGAACTTGTAGAGCGTGTTCAGCATGCTGCCGCGGATCTGGACCGGTACCTGAGTGAGCCGCGCTGGTACCAGGGCCTGGGTCCGGATGCTCCGGCGTGCATCGCGTA
>NZ_JARVRI010000009.1:0-8468 GCF_030209785.1 Arthrobacter sp. efr-133-TYG-120 | reverse complement strand
CAGACGTCGAAGTGCAACAAAAATCCCGGAGGGTACGACGTGCTGCCCTCTCCGGATTCTTTGGCAGCGCGCTGGAATACTACGACTTCATCATCTACGGCACCGCTGCAGCCCTTGTCTTCGGCAAGGTGTTCTTCTCCAGCATGGAAGGTGGAGCAGGGGCTCTGGCGTCCATCGCCACCTTCGGCGTAGCCTACGTCGCCCGTCCGTTCGGCGCCATCTTCTGGGGCCACATCGGTGACCGCCTTGGCCGCCGACTTGCTCTCATGCTCTCAGTCGGCTTGATGGGGTTTGCTACCTTTTTCGTCGGTGTCCTTCCCTCCTACGAAACAATGGGAATGGCAGCACCGATCCTGTTGGTCTTTCTGCGGATTCTTCAAGGGATCTCAGCGGGCGGCGAAGTACCAGGGTCCAGCAGTCTGACCGTAGAACATGCTCCCGATGGCAAACGAGCTTTCTATACCGCTTTTTCCATGAGCGGTATGCAGCTCGGCATGTCATTGGGCCCGTTGGTCTTCCTGCCCCTCGCCGCCCTGCCGCAGGAGCAATTGCTCTCCTGGGGCTGGCGTATTCCGTTCCTCCTCAGCGGCGTCCTGACTGTCGTCGCATACCTAATGAGGCGAAACCTTGAAGAACCAGAAGTTTTCAAGGAAGTGCGCGAAGAAGGCAAAACAGATAGCCTGCCCATCGTCACTCTCTTGCGCTACCACTGGAAGGCCGTGCTCCGCGTACTTGTCTGCAGCTGCATCAACGTCGTGGGGAGCATCTTCAACGTGTTCACCCTGGCCTACGTGACGCAGAACCATGGCGTATCAAGCGTCATCATGCTGATAGCAGTGTCTGTGGGCAACATCGGGGCCGCGATCATGGCACCCGTAGTAGGCATATGGGCCGATCGCTTCGGCCGACGCCCCGTCTACATCATCGGCGCCTTGGGTGCCAGTTCGACATTGTTCGTCCTTTTCAACGCTATCGACTCCGGCAATGTCGTCCTTCTGCTGGTCGCTGCGGTCCTCGGCATCAGCCTCTTCTACAGCATGGCCATCGGCGTCGGAGCCGCATACTATGCCGAGCAATTCCCCTCCAAGGTGCGGTACACAGGCATGGCCGTGGGTCTCATGCTCGGACTGGTGGCCGCTGGTTTCGCCCCCACCGTCGCCCAAGCTCTTGGTGCCGGGCCGAGCTCCTGGCAGCCGGCAGTGTGGTTGTGCGTGGCAGTTGGGATCCTTGGTGCCATCGCGGCCTTCGCAGGACCTGAAACCAGCCACAAGACCACACGTGAGCTCGGCTAGCAGCACCACCAGATGGGCATAGTCAAGGAATCAGCATCATCCCTGACGGTTAACGCAGACGATCAGGAGAGTCTGAACCATGACCTGAGCAAGGCTATCGAAACTGCAGAGCTTGAGGCACAACTAATGGGAGGCGCAGGAGTGTTGATCACCCAACACGACTACTGGTCCTATACCGTGACCCCAACATTCGAGGTCCCGTTCGGCCAGAGAACGGAACAGCGGCAGTGGCTTACTTCTGCATAACAGAATGAAGCATAGCTAGCAAAGTTCCTTCGTGAACTTCTCCCCCAGGCACCGGAACCTCCCACCTCTCGCAACGTGGGAGGTTCCGGCTTTCGCCGTTGACTACAGCCGCATACGTCCATTTGCACGGCGAGGCCGCAATCTTCATGGGACGGATAATTACCGGCAGTCCTGCTCAAATCGATCGTCTTGAGAGTTCTGACCCGACCCATAACATGGCAAACACTCGCGATTCCAGGGCAAATTTCGGATCAGATTTTGCAATCACGGCGGGACACCTTGTTCGTGTTGACGCCGACGGGACGGAGCAAGGGCCATAAATGCCAACTGAAAGTGAGGCCACCGACCATTGTGGAAGGCCCGAGTATATGCCGGCGGATCCGGTGGACCGGATGGTCTATGAACCGGGCCAGGCGATGCAGTGCGATTTGTGGTTGCCCATGAGCCGCTGCCGCTGGGTCACGGGCAGGAGAGCAAGCCTCCGTTGGTGACGACGAGCGCGCTCTCCGGATACATCCAATGCCAGGATGCTGCCGACCCGCACGGCCTTTGATCTGCTGGGCGGGATGTGGTTGCTGCTGCAGGAGGCCGGTGCAGGTGCCTGAGCACCTGGTTTGGGACAACGAATCAGGGATCGGCCAGGGCAGGCAGACTGAGCCGGCGGCGGCGTTCGCCGGCGTGCTGGGCTGCGAGATCCGGCAGTTGCCGCCATGGAATCCGGAATCCAAGGGCATCGTGGAGCGGATGAACGCCTACTTCCGCCAGCGCTTCGTGCCCGGCCGGACGTTCGCGTCCCGGCTGGATTTGAACGACCAGCTCGCCGACTGGCTGCCGCGTACCAACGGCCCCACTCCCGGACCCGGCACAGCCGCCCGGCCGAGGGCTTGTGAACCATCTCGAGTTGATGCCGCAGTCTTCTGCGAGAGAGATAGTGATTATGCCCGAAGTTCGGAGTCGATGCAGAATCGCTGGGCCCTTGGGTTGTGCAGGCCCAGGTCGATGCCGGTGAGAAGACCGGTCCGAGCAGTGACGACGTCAGGGGAATCAAGCGGCTTCGGGCTCAGGTGCGGGACTTGAAGGAGTCCAACGAGAACACTGTGAGTCTTGAGGTGGCCCCGGAAGGGCTGATCCGGAAGGGTGGGTGCCGGCAGTAAGAGGTGCCTCCCGAGAATACTGGCCGCAACCACGCGTGCCTTCCGTTTGACGTGACCCTCGAACTGCCGGCGCCGGCCTGATCTGTCACCGGTTCTGGCTTGATTAGGAGCTTGTCCGCCCCCTCCGGGCGTGACCCGTCACAGTGCTGCCGCGGTGAATGATCTGCTTTCCCGGCTCAGCGTGAACCGTATCCGCGAGCTTGATGAAAGGACCACGGCAATGACGACACTGGCAGAGGACTATGACTACGTGATCGGCGGCGATCCGGGACACCATCGACCTGGCGGTGCTGGATACAGCCACCGGCGGACTGCGCGCCCACCTCGAGGCGCTGGCCGACGGCGCCGGATACGCGCGCATGCTCGACTGGGCCACGGACCATGCACCGGGCCGCCGGGTCTGGGCGTTGGAGGGAACGGGGAGCTGCGCCGCCGGACTGGCCGGGGAACTGGCCCTGGCCGGTGAGGCTGTCGTGGAAGTCGGTGCCCTTAAACGCGCCCGCGGTGCCAAGAACGACCGGCTCGACGCGGTCCGCGCTGCCCGGACCGCGATGGCCCGGGAACACCAGTCAAGTCCGCGGGTCCGTGGGCTGCGCGAAGCGATCAGGGCCCTGGCAGCCACCCGCCAGGCAGTGCTCGTCAGCCGGGCCAAGGCCATCAACGAACTCAAAAGCCTCATCGTGGTCTCACCCTGGAAGCCAGCAGCGGCCAATGCACCCGGCACCGCCTCAACCGCGGCGAAGACCGCGCCCTAAACCGGGCACTGCACACCGTCGCGATCACCCGTATCAGATGCCACGCCGAAACCCGGGCATACGAAGCCCGTCGCACCCTCCAGGGCAAAACACACCGCGACATCCGCCGCTGCCTCAAGCGCACCTTGGCCGGCACCTCTACCGCGGCATGGAAGCCGCGGCAGCCTCTCATTCAGTGCCCTCGGAGAGTTGAGAAACATAGGAGCATCCAATGGCCTACTCCGTCAGTACTGCCCGAAAGGGACAGACCCTGGCGTCCACCGCAGGGAACACCTCGCTACGGTCGCCGCTGAACTCAACCGGCGCCCACGCGAAATCCTAGGTTGGCAAAGTCCCATGGAGCGCCTGGCTGGACTGGCTTCACCCTCGACGAAAACCATAAACCGTTGCAACGATCGCTGAAGGCCGCCGCCCGAGAAATGGCTCACTTTCCGACCAGCGCTGACAAGAATACTATGCTCGAGAAATCGTCTCGTTACCCGACGCCGCCGCCAACAAACAGGCGACATGATTCCCGGGGCGGTTCAATCTGTTCTGCCATGTCATGCAAGACACGCGGTTGCATAGCAACCGCGTGCCTTGGGCTGTTAAGATCGCCTACTCGGCGATTTCCGCGTACGCCTCAATCTCGACCAGAGCGCGGTTGTCCGCGAGCTCAGTCACTCCCACCGTTGTGGAGGTCGGTGGTTCCCCTCCGAAGAACTTCACCCACTCCGGCAATCCTTGTTCAAGGTAGGAGGCCATATCGATGACGTATGTCTTCGTTCGCACCACGTCGGCAGGCGTGGCCCCGAACTCCTCTAGGGAGCGTCGAATGTGCTCAAGAATGCAACGGGTTTGAACACCCACGTCCCCTTCCCCCACTAGCTGCTGCTTCTCGTCAAATGGAAGTGTGCCTGCAACGTGGATGGACCGAGTGCCAACCGTGCTGGTCACCTGGCTGTAGATCGGTCCGTCGACGGACGGGAGCCTGCGCACGTACAGGCCTTTGGGATTACGGCGTTCAACGGTCATTTCATTACCTCTCTAGTGGTGTAGTTCTCAGGGCAGTGCATCGTGGAGCATGCGGTTGTACGTTGCCTCGTGATTCGGGTAACTTGCTGAAGGTCGGCCGAGCTTCATGACGTGGATAACGTCGGCGATCTCGAGAAGCTCATCAAATTCTGCGGACGCTACGATCACAGTCCGGTCCGGTCGCTCCGCGGCCCTTCGGAGCAGAGCGATAATCTCCCGCTTCGCGTTGACGTCAATCCCTTGAGTCGGTTCCTCGACGATCATGACTCGTGCGTTGCTCTCTAAAAGGCGCGCTAAGGCGACCTTTTGTTGATTTCCGCCACTAAGAGAGCCAGCGGTCGCTTCGGCATCGCGCGGATGTATCTGCAGTTCGTCGATGTATCGCCGAGCGATCGATTTCTCCTGGGTGGGCCGGCGGAAGCCCATCCGCGTGAACCACTCATGGTCCTTGGTCTTGGATAGAGGTGAAAGAACTATGTTCTGGCGAACGGTTGAACTTCCGACGACCGCAGCTTCACGCTGTGCTGGAACCAGTGCGATGCCAGCTGCCCTCGCGGCGAGCACCGAGCCAGCGGAAATCGGACGGCCATCGACCTCGACCGTGCCGGTTCTCGGTACCCACCCAGCTATCGCATGGACCAACTCGCTGTAACCGGAGCCTTGGATACCGGTTAGACCGACAATCTGGCCCCCGTGAGCGGTGAGAGTATCAAGGAACGCTCCTCGACATTCGACATTTTGAAGCCGGAAAAGCTCAGGTCCATAGCTTTTTTCACGTTTATCAATGACAGCCTGGGTGGTGCCACGCTTCCGCGCCATCACCTCGACCAGTTCGCTGCGCGTCACTTCTCCCCGGGCGTACGAGGCGACAACCTTGCCGTCCCGCAGAACTGTGATCCTATCCGAGATTTCGAGAACCTCATCGAGGCGGTGGCTGATGTAGATCACTGCCCTGCCGTGACTGTGCAAGTCTCGGATTGTGTCGAGCAGCCGCTCAGAGTCCGGCTCAGAAAGAACGGCCGTTGGCTCGTCGAGCAACAAGACGGATCCTGGTTTCAATAGTTGCTGGGCGATCTGGACCAGACGCAGTTCGCTGACGGTCATGGAGTCAGCGAGCGAATCGGGCGTGAATCGCGCGCCAGCCCGGCCCAGCGCCTCGTTCACTGCTTGATGGTCCCGATTTGCAAGTCGGCTCCTCGAAACCCAGAAACGCTCCGTCCCGAGGGTGATGTTGCGTCCGACTGGCATGCCGGGCACGACGACGACATCCTGGGGTACCGCGCTTACGCCGGCGGCACGGGCCGCACCCGGGGACCTGAATGAGACGGATTTTCCGTTGATCCGGATGTCCCCGCTGTCCGGGGTGTACACGCCCGTGAGCAGTTTGATCAGAGTCGACTTTCCGGCCCCGTTCTCGCCGACGAGCGAGTGGACCTCCCCCCGGGCCACCGTGAATGAGACATTATCCAGGGCACGTACGCCGGGAAAGCTCTTCGTCAGACCGACCACTTCGAGCGCAAATCCGGTGCCGGCGGTATGGGTCTGAGTCATCCCTTGTCCCTAATGGGCTGCATTTCCGCCTTGGCCTCCCGCGTATCGAGGTTGTCCTTGGTGTAGTACGGCGCGGGAAGGCACGTAGTCTTGGGCGGCGTGTCACCGTTCAGGAGCTCAATCGCGCGAGTGACGCCGACTTTGCCCATTGGAATTGGTTCGACGCTGATGACGCCGCTGAGAAGGCCCTTTTTCAGTGCGTCGACCGACTCCGGTTCAAGGCCTGTCGCGACGTAGGGTAGTCCTCGATACTGGCTCGGGAGTGCAGCTGGAGGAAGAAGGAGGTAGTAGCCGCCTGCAATCCATTTGATGTCGGGGTGGGTCTGCACCGCGTTGTTAAAGGATTGCAGTCCGGCCGCGGGGTCAACCAGCTGGGTGGGGGCATCTGCGATCGTAAGCTTCGGGAACTTGGCCTCAAGCTGGTTGCTGAAGCCCACGGTACGCTTCAAGGACCAGGTTGCCGTCGCTGGACCGGCCATATAGATGCCCTTGCCTTCGTGGGCTACGCTGCCGAGGTGCTCAGCAATTGTCTCGCCGAGTGTGATGTCGTCTTGAAGCACAGTTACGGCGTCGGCATTAACCTCGCTGGAGATGTTGACGACCTTGACCCCCGCGGCCTTGGCCTTTTCGACGACTGCGACGGACCCTTGAATGTCTGATGGCACGAGCACAATTGCGTCGGCGCCCTTCTGAATGGCATTCTCGACCTGCTGCAGCTGCGTCGCAGGGGAGCTGTACCCCTCACCTGCTACCACCGTCAACTCGACGCCAGACGCATCTGCCGCTTGCTGAGCTCCGTAGGCCAGACCCTGGTAGTAGAACGTAGACATGCTCACATTCAAAAGGGTGATCTTGTAGGGTTTCTTTGCCTTTGGGACCTTCCAGTCGAGAAGAACATCGCTGGTGGCTGGAGCGAAGTCACACTTCAGGCGTTTGTTGACGAGCGCTTCTGTCTTTGCGCCCAGGTTGCTCCCGGCGGCCGGCGAGTTGTTCCCGCCCGCACCGCACCCTGTCACGGTGGCAACAAGAGCGGCCACGAATGCCACGCACAAGCCACGCGGTAAAGTTTTGCCTGCAGAGAATCGGAAATTCTTCATTTTTTCTCCTAGCTAGTGTTCGTTTGAGGGGGATAGGCCACCCGCACGGGAACGGCCACGGGTTAGGGCACGGAACGCCGCCAGTCGACGGGCTCCGGCGTTTCGAAGCGGCTCCACAAGTACGGCACCGACGATGACTGCACCGACGAACATCTGCTGGAAAAACTGGGACAGGCCCGCGATGTCCAAGCCCGTGGTGAGCACTGTCAGAAGCGCAACGGCCAAGACCACCCCAGTCAAACGTCCTGCGCCACCACCGATGCGCATCCCGCCCATCACTGCTGTTGCAATCGACAGCAGTTCGAAGCTCGGTGCTATGTTGGCTTGACCGACGCTGACACGTGCCGCCAGCATGATGCCGGCGACTCCGGCAAGCATCCCGCATAATGTGTAGGCAAGAATCCCATACCGTACGACCGGGACGCCGGCCAGGAGGGACGCAGCGCGCCCGCCGCCGATGGAATAAAAGTAGAGGCCGGGCCGGGTTCGATTAAGAACCAGCCATGCTAAGCCCAGAACGATCAGGCTAATGCCCACCGCCGATGGGATAGGACCCCAGTCAGCTGCACCAACTTGCCGCAGCCCCTCCGGGAGCCCGAAGACGGATTGGCCTCCGCTGATCTGATTTGTTAGCCCCGTGAGGAAAGTTAACATGCCAAGAGTGGCGATGAAGGGCGAGACGTTTAAGTAGGAAACCAGAATGCCGTTGACAAGTCCCACGACGGCGGCAGCAAGAACTCCTGAGAGAATCCCGGTCCAGAGTCCATATTCGAGCATCGCTTGGCCTCCAACGACGCTGGCAAGTCCCATGTTTGCGGCGACCGAAATGTCGAATCCGCCCACGAGCAACGTGAAGCTTTGACCAATCGCGACAACCAGCAGCACTGCCCAGACGCGCGACATGTTCTGAACATTGGAGTCAGTGGCGAAGACAGGAAGAGCGGCAGCAAAGATTGCAATCGCGGCGATAAGTGCGAATGCAACTTGTGACTCAACGGCAAAACGCGTGATGAACCGGCTGGCCCGCCGGCCCAGGGTTTGCGGCTCTCCGGTTCCTGGACCAGCTGTCCCGGTCATGATTCCGTCCTTGGTGGAGGTCATTGCCGGCGCTCCAGGTGTCCGGAATTTTCAGGGGCTGAACTCTTAGAGGACGCAGGGAGTCGGCCAATTCTGACCACCAATCCCCCTTGTGTACCAGTGCATGTGGACATCAAGTCTCCTGGGGTGTGTATTGCGGGCGGAAGATTAAATAGGGCTTTGGGCGTCGAAGGACTCTGGGCGGTTTGCCGGGTCGTTTTTCGTGGCCCAAATCAGGACCTCAACAAGACGGCCGGCTATCAGTATGCGATTCACATCACA
>NZ_JARVRI010000004.1:0-9112 GCF_030209785.1 Arthrobacter sp. efr-133-TYG-120 | reverse complement strand
GTACCTACTCTGCCAGCCAGTCCCAGACCAGCCACCCCAATCCTCACAGTCGTTTAGAGGCCTGAAAACGACGAAAATTGCGTGGGCCCACGCCGCCAGAGTTCCCTGGCCGAGCTTGCGAGGCGAGGGTGGCGGTGGGGACCAGTTGGGACCGCCGGCTGGGAGGTGGGCCTAGATGATGGCGGCGCGCAGTTGCTTCGCGGCCAGTGCGGGGTCGTCGGCACCGTAGATGGAACCGCCGACGACGGCGACATCCGCTCCGGCGCGCTGGACGGCTCCGATCGTGGACAGGTTCACGCCACCGGCCACCGAGAACGGCACGCGGGCTTCCTCACCGGCGCTCAGGAGCACATCCAGGTTGTAGCCCGGCTTTGCCTGCTCGTCGAGGCCAGCGTGGAACTCGATGAACTTGGCACCGAGGGCCCTGGCTTCCTTGGCACGGGTTACTTTGTCCGCAACGCCGATCAGGTCAACCACGATGCCCTTGTTGTGGGCCTTGGCGGCCTTGACTGCACCCGCGATGGTGGAGTCGTCTGCGCCGCCAAGCACGGAGACCAAGTCTGCGCCCGCCTTGAAGGCGATGTCGGCTTCAAGTTCACCGGCATCCATGGTCTTGAGGTCGGCAAACACGACCTTGTCCGGGTGGGCATCCTTGATGGCCGTCACCGCGGACAGGCCTTCGCTTTTCACCAGGGGGGTGCCGAGCTCGATGATGTCCACGTATTCGGCGACCTTGCCGGCGATCTCGAGGGCGGCTTCGGTGGTGAGGACGTCGATAGCGACTTGCAGCTTCATGGAGGGATCTCTTTCTGTCGTTTGTTGTGGTGTTGGTGCGGTGAAAATCAGGGGCTATTCGAGGTTGGCGTGGCGGAGCCAGAGTTCCTCGGCCGGGGTTGCATCGTTGTCCCACAGGGCCTGGAAGACGGCTTCGGCAGCGAGGAAGAGCACCTGCTCGAACAGGCTGCCGGAGTATTGACGCGACAGCGTGGAACCGTGGTCTGTCTTCTGCGCCGCCGGAATGATGACGACGACGTCGGCCAGTTCCGCGAGCGGGGACGCGGCATTCGTGGTGTAGACGGCGATCCTGGCGCCGGCCTTGGAGGCAGTCTCGGCGGCGCGCACGACGCCGGAGGTCGTCCCAGAGCCCGAGGCGAGCAAGAGGAGGTCGCCCGAGCGGATGGCCGGTGTGGTGGTGTCCCCCGCGATGTGCACGTCGAAGCCGAGGTGCATCAGCCGCATCGCAGCCATCCGCAGGACGAGGCCGCTGCGGCCGGCTCCTGCAACGAAGATCCGGCCGGTGGCCGAGTTCCCGGCAGTCTGGACTTCCGTGGCCAGGCTGGACAATTGCCGAAGGTCCACTTCAGCTGCCGTTTCCGCGATCTCGCTGCCCACGAGGGCCAGGCTTAGCTCGACATCCGGGCTTGGGTCGACGTCCGATACGGCCTGGACGGCCTCTGCGGTGGTGGTCATGCGTTGCCTCCTGCTCAGGTGAATGCTCCGTTTGAATCAATCCTTCAGGACTGAACGGGTAGGCGTAACGCTGAACAAGGGCGGTATTAGCTACCCGTTTGGGTAGTAGGCGGACGGCGCGAAGCGCTAAAGTGGCGGGATGACCTCAAGCCGATGGACCCTTCTCGAGGCAGTCGCTGAACTGGCCAACGCACCGCTCACGACCATCGCCGAGAGGCTCCGTGAAGCGACGCTTCCGTACGTAGGCAGCAGCGCGCTGGTGATCTTCACCGAAGATTGCACCGGCCGGCCCCAGAAGAAAGCCGGGGCAGAGGGCATCATCAGCCGCGTCTCCATTCCCGAGTTGGATCAACTGCGGACCCGGGTCACGGAAGGCGAGGTGTGGCATGGGGAAGCGGCCATCGCCGGCGAGCAACGGCCTGTTCTTGCATTGACGTCCGAGAGCAATGCGCTGCTGACCCTCACTGAGCCGGCCCTGCCCGACGAACCGTTGGAGCGCGAGTCGGCCCTGCGGATGCTTGACTACCTATGGCAGCTCACAGCGCGGCGCATCCAGGAGAAGGTGGCGGACGCGCCGCCGTCGTACCTTTTGGAATCCCGCGCGGCGTCAGCCGAGCGGCTCCGCGTCACGGCCGAACTCGTGGACAGGCATTCGACCACCCTGGAGACACTTTTGGCGGCGTTGCGATCGAGCGCCCTGGACGATGCCACTGCCAGAAAAACCGTCACCGACCTGGCCGCTACCTCGCTGGTCAGTCTCCGGACGCTCAGCGACCGCACCACAGACCTCGTCGAAGAGCCGGTGGCCAAGGCGTTCGAACGGCTGCGGGAAGACCTGCGGCCGCTCATGCACTTCAGCGGGCTCGACATCCAGTTCATCGAGCCACCGGTCAACGGCCGTGCCTTGCCCGGCGAAGTTGCCCACGCCTCCAGGGCGATCGTGCGGGGACTGGTGCTGGCCATCGTGGAGCAGCCAGCGGTCAGGCGTGTGCGGGTGCAGTGGGACTGCGACGGCGTGAACCTCCTCATCAACGTGCGCGACGACGGCCTAGGCGAACTGACGTCGGATTCGCCCAACATTGCCCGGCTCAACAACAGGGTGGCAGCGCTGGACGGCCGAATGAACATCGAGGTCATGGCCGGCTGGGGAGCTGACGTGCAGGTGGTCCTGCCGCTGGACCCTCCATCAGCCCCGGCGGGCGATATCGGCGGATGGGGCCTGGCCGAGCGAGAAATGGAAGTTCTTCAACTGTTGGCGGCCGGGCAGCGCAACCGGGCCATCTCCGCCAAGCTGCACATCAGCGAAAACACCGTTAAATTCCATGTCAGGAATATCTTCAGGAAACTCGGCGTGGGTTCACGAACAGAGGCGATTGCCTTGGCGCACAGCCACGGACTGCGGGCGCCGAACTAGCCGTGCACGGCGGTCCGGTGCGGGGCCGACTAAACCCGCAGGGAAGCGAGCTTTGCCTCGAGGATCTGGGCCACGCCGTCGTCGTCGAAATGGGGCGCCTGCTGGCCGGCCGCGCTGATCGCCTCCGGATGGCCGCTGGCCATCGCGTACCCGTCGCCCGCCCAGCGCAGCATCTCGACGTCGTTGGGCATGTCACCGAATGCCACCACCTCGGCGGCCTCGATGCCTCGGGATGCCGCATATACGGCGAGTGTGACGGCTTTGTTGATACCGGGCGCCGACATTTCCAGGAGTGCGGTCCGCGGCGCCGAGTGGGTGGTCTCCACGAGATGCGCGACGGCGGGCTGCACCCTTGCGAGGAAATCATCCGGAGTGCCGCCGCGCGTTACGGCAAGGAACTTCACGACGGCGTCGTCCGCGGTCAGCGTTTCGTCCAGCCACGCGGGCGTGAACTCGGCCAGGAGCTCGCTGGTCTCGTTCTCGATGAACCCGGGCTCCAGGTGGAATCCCGTGAGTGTTTCGGCAGCGAACAAGGCGTCGGGCCGGAGCTGCTTGATGATCCGGCGGGCCTCCAGTACAGAGGCGATGCTCAAGGCATTGGCCGAAATCAGCTTGTCAGCTTCAAGGTCCCACACCACTGCACCGTTGGAGCAAATAACGATGCCGCTATGGCCGATCTGTTCGCGGAGGGGGTAGAGCCAGCGCGGTGGCCGACCCGTCACGAACACCACCTCGATGCCCGCGTCGCGGCAGGCATGGAATGCGCGGATGGTGCGGCTGCTGATCTTGCCGTCATGCCCAAGGATGGTGCCGTCAATGTCACTTGCTACGAGCCGCATTATGTCAGTCTACGTGGGGGCGGCCGCCGTCGACTTAGCCCCTGGAGCTAGCGCCGCTCGAAATGGCCCGTGATGACGGCCCGGGCCAGCGTGTGAGAAGCCAGTGTGCGGACGAGGGCTTCCGTAGAGGCACCGGCGTCGAGCCCCAGTTCAGCGACGTCGACCGCGTGCACGGCCACGATGTACCGGTGCGGACCGTGCCCAGGCGGCGGCGCGGCACCCAGGTAACCGGGGAACCCGGCGTCGTTCTTGAGTTGAACCGCTCCGGCCGGCAAGTGCGCACCACCCGGAACGCCGGCACCGGCAGGCAACGAGTTCGTAGTGGCGGGGATGTTGACCACTGCCCAGTGCCAGTAGCCGCCCGCCCTCGGAGCATCGGGGTCGAAGACGGTGACGACGTAACCCTTGGTGCCCTCAGGGGCTCCGCTCCAGCCCAGTTGCGGGGATTCGTCCTTGCCGCCGGTCACGCCGAAGCGCTTGCTGGTCTGGGCCGGGCTGAGAGCGTCGCCGTCCTTCAGCGAGCCGCTGGTGACATCGAACGATGGGACTTGTGGAAGGTCGGCGTAGCTCATGGCTGCCTCTCGACGCTTGCACCGGCTTCCGGGACGCCCAAGGCGTTGAGTTCGGCACGCGTCGGCGGATTCGCGCCCGGCCGGGAGACCGTGATTGCCGCTGCGCGCGCGGCATGGCTGAGGAGTCCTTCGAGCACTTCGGCGGGCATGGCGTGCAGTTCGTCGCGGTTTTGGGCCCCTGCCAGCCCGTGGTCAACGATCCCGGAGAGCAGTGCGGCCATGAAGGAATCGCCCGCACCCACGGTATCCGCCACCTCTACCTTTGGGGCGTCCACCTGGGCCTCGCCCGCGGCTGTGACACCCCAGGGTCCGTCCGCGCCTCGCGTGACCACCACGACGGCGGGCCCCCCGCTGCCGCCCAGGCCCAGCCAGCGCCGGGCCGATTCCAAGACGTCGACGCCCGGATAGAGCCACTCAAGGTCCTCGTCGGATGCCTTGACCACGTCGGCAAGCGCCACGAAACGCTCCACCTGGGCCCGCGCAAATTCTCGATCCTTGATGATGCTGGGCCGGCAGTTCGGATCGAAGCTAACAGTCGCATTCGGATGGGCATGCTCGACGGCGGCAAGGACATCCGCTGCACCCGGCTCCAACATCGTGGCAATCGAGCCGGTATGCAGGAGCGAGGTCCCCTGAAGCATGAACGGCAAGCGCGCGGCGAGGCCGGGAAGCTCCCAGGCGAGGTCGAAGGTGTAGCTTGCAGCGCCGTCGTCGTCGATCAAGGCGGTGGCAACGCTCGTGGGGCTCTCGTCCGGCGGCAGCGGAACCATGACGGAACTGGAGCGCAAGTGGGCTGCGATCGAGTCGCCGTAGGCGTCATTGCCGAAACGGCCGATGAACTGGACAGCGTGGTCCAGCCTGGCCAGGCCCACGGCAACGTTGAGCGGACTTCCGCCCACGTGGGCATCGATTCCCGAGGAACGCTGGACGACATCAACCAGCGCTTCACCTATGACTGTCAGCATGGGACAACTCTGCCATGCGGATGTGGTGTGCGTCTCTCGATGACAGCCGGTGACTTTGCCGGCAAACCGTCACGCGAGCAGCCGCTGCACCAACTCCCGGCACTTCTTGTACGCAACCGCCCTTGGATCGATCAGGTCGAAATGGTCGCCGGGCACCTTGAGGAACTGGGCCGCTCCCCCGGAAGCGGTGGCTGCGGCAACATAAGCCTCGGACTGGCTGCACGGGACATCCTCGTCCGATGCAGCATGGACCGCGAAGACCGGTACGGGGATGGGCAGCGACCTCATGGGGTCCGCATAGATATGCCGTTTGGGGTATCTTACCGAGTCGCCACCCATGAGGTTGTCGACGGCGCCGTTGCTCAGGTTGAGCCGCTCGGCGTCGGCAAGGTTCAGCAGGCCAGACTGGCTCACGACGCCGGTGAGCCGCACTGCCGCACCGTTGTCATGCCGATGGAGCTGGCGGTCGGCGTCCGGGGCGCCGATTTTGGAGAGTTTTTCCCGCCCGGCCGCCCAAACCGCGAGATGGCCGCCTGCGGAGTGTCCCAGTGCCACCACTTTGTTCAGATTAAGTTCATGTTTGCCGGCAATCTCGCCCAAGTGGTCGATCCCATCGAGGACATCTTCGAACGTATGCGGCCAGCCTCCACCGTTTCCGGCCCTCCGGTATTCAAGGTTCCAGGCGGCAATTCCATGTGCAGCGAGATCCCGGGCAATCGGCTCACCGAGTTCGGCGCCGTATTGGGAGCGCCAATAGCCTCCGTGGATCACCACCACCACTCCATCGGGTCTGTTGCGGTGTGGTTGTAGCGAATCGGGTACGAACAGCTCGCCCCATTGGCTGGAGTGCTGGCCGTAGTAGTACTTGTGCCGCTTCATCGTGTCCTCCTTTGTGCCGAGCCTATCGCGGAGGAGCGCCGCGGAGCGGGAACGATGGCCTGAGGATCCACGCGGAGCCTTCCTCAAGGCACTGCCCGAGCGTACCCTCCTGCTTCCAGGTGGCGCACCGGTAGCACCAGAGGCTCCTTCTCCGCTTCACTGTCGGCCCTCCCCCGTAAGCTGGAGGCATGGCTAGCAATTGGGACAGCTTGGATCCTCAGCTGCGCGAATCAGTACAGGCGAACGTGGAGCTTTACGAACGCGTCCGGCCTGCCCTGAAACTCGTCACCCGCGATGTCCTGTTGACCTTGCGGGACATGCTCAAGAACAGCGAGTCCGTGCCCCTCTTCGTCACGGGACGCACCAAGACGGTCGAATCTTTCCGGGAGAAGATTTCCCGCACCGAGGTGCCCCTGGAGGGGGGTCCGCGGGTGCTGAAGTTCCCGGATCCCTTCCGGACCTTGAACGACATGGTGGGGCTGCGCGTCATCACCAAGCTCCCGGCCGAGAACGCCGCGGTTGCCAACTTGATCAAGCGCCAGCGCCAGCTTTTCGATTGCCGCGGAGACCTTGAGAAGGACATCGGCTCCATCGAGTCCGGCACCTACGGATATTCCAGCCGCCACCTCATCCTCCGCACCATCCAAAACGAGTCCGTGAAGGCCTACCAACAGGTCTTCAATCCGGACATTCCGCCCAATGGCAGCTACTTCTTCGAATGCCAGATACGTACGGTTTTTGCGCATGCCTGGAGCGAGATCGAACACGACATCCGCTTCAAGGCCGAGGATCCGCGCGCTTGGACACCGCATTTCGACCGCCAGTTCACTGCCACAGCGGCAATGCTGGAAACCGTGGAAAGCGCCTTCGCCGACCTCCACGAACGCTACGAGGAAGTCCGCGGCTACTGGGATCTCGACGGCGAAGGCTCCATGCCCCTCACGCCCAACCGGGTGCGTGACGTCTGGCGGACGCTGCTTCCCCACGTTGACCGTAAAGTTGATGACGACTGGGGTTGGGCTGCGGAGCTTCTCGCGGCCCACGGACTGAACAAGACCGTGGAACTCGCCGGTCTCCTCAGCGCCAACCGGATCACCGAGGTCCGCAAAGCCTTGGATCACCGTTACTCCCCTGGACCGGACCGCCTCCTGGATGACCTCCTGCTCTGGCAGTACGGCACTGAACACATCGACCTCACCGCCGAGGCGCCCGACGTCGTCCCCCACCCCCGGCGGGACAGCCTCCAGCGGCGTCTCAAGCAGATCGAGCGGTACCGCCTGACCAACAGCTAAGGACCCATGACACCCGAGCAGCTCCAGTCCCTCCGTTTCACACTGCGTTCGCCCCGCAGGCTCAAGACGGAAGCATTGGCCGGGTTGGTGGTGGCGCTTGCGCTCATTCCGGAGGCCATTGCGTTCTCCGTGATCGCCGGCGTGGATCCGCGCATCGGCCTCTTCGCGTCCTTCACGATGGGGGTCACCACGGCGATCGTGGGTGGCCGGCCGGCTATGATCTCGGCAGCCACCGGCGCCGTCGCCCTCGTGATCGCCCCCGTCATGAAGGATCACGGGCTGAACTACCTGATTGCCACGGTCATCCTGGCCGGGGTCTTCCAAATCGTCCTGGCGGTCTTGGGGGTCACGCGGCTCATGCGCTTCATTCCGCGCTCGGTGATGATCGGATTCGTGAATGCCTTGGCCATTCTGGTGTTCATGGCGCAGCTGCCTGAGCTCATCGGCGTCCCCTGGATGGTGTACCCGATTGTGGCCGTCGGGCTGCTGATAGTGTTCGGCCTGCCCAGAATAACGACGGCGGTGCCCGCGCCTTTGGTGGCCGTCGTCGCCCTCACGATGGTCACGACGCTGGCCGGCATCCGCGTCCCCACGGTGCACGACAAGGGCGAACTTCCCAATAGCCTTCCCGGTTTCTTTCTGCCCAACGTGCCTTTGACCTGGGAAACCTTCCAGACCATTGCCCCGTTCGCTTTGTCCATGGCGCTGGTGGGCCTCCTGGAGTCCCTCTTGACGGCCAAGCTCGTGGATGACATCACGGATACCCGCTCCAACAAGGCCCGGGTGTCCTGGGGCCAAGGCACCGCCAACATCGTCACCGGATTCCTGGGTGGCTTGGGCGGCTGCGCCGTGATTGGGCAGACCATGATCAACGTGAAGGGTTCGGGCGCCCGCAGCCGGCTCTCGACCTTCCTGGCCGGAGGGTTCCTGCTGGTCCTCGTGGTGGTGCTCGGGGACGTGGTGGGCATGATTCCCATGGCCGCTTTGGTGGCTGTGATGATCTTCGTTTCCCTCATCACCTTTGACTGGCATTCGATCCAGCCGGCGACCCTCAAGCGACTCCCGAAGTCCGAGACCGGCGTCATGCTCGTGACGGTGGCCGTGGTGGTGGCGACGCACAACCTGGCTATCGGGGTGGGAGCCGGTGTCCTCACGGCCATGGTGCTGTTTGCCCGCCGAGTGGCCCATTTCGCCACGGTGGAGCGGAGTGAACTTGAGCTCAACGGCCGGACCGTGGCGAGCTACACGGTGGATGGCGAGTTGTTCTTCGCTTCCTCCAACGATCTCTACACGCAGTTCGACTATGCGAAGGATTCCTCGGAGGGAATCGACCACGTGGTCATCGATCTTCATGCCTCGCACATCTGGGATGCTTCCACCGTTGCCGTATTGGATTCCGTGACCGAGAAATACCGCAGGCACGGCCGCGAGGTGGAGCTGGTTGGCCTCAACGCGGCGAGCATCCGGATGCGCGAACGGCTGGCAGGCAAGCTCAACGCAGGCTAACGTCCCCCGGCCCACCCAACGTACCCGCCCCCAACTGATCCCCACCGCCACCCTAGCCTCGCAAGCTCGGCCAGGGAACCCTGGCGGCGTGGGCCCACGCATTTGTTGTCGTTATGAGCCCTCAAAACGACTGTGAGGATTGGGGTGGCTGGTCTGGGACTGGCTGGCAGAGTAG
>NZ_JARVRI010000034.1:0-14816 GCF_030209785.1 Arthrobacter sp. efr-133-TYG-120 | reverse complement strand
CTCGCTCACATCATGAGCGAGCGTTCCTCGATTAGCGCCCATATCTGAGCGAGCGTTCCTCGATTGGCGGACTTCGGGGATGACACAGTTGAGTGTTTCAAGTACTGGTTACTAGTGTTGGGGACATGCGCACACTCCAGGCCACGATCATTGCGGAAATGGGCGTCCAGCCCCGGATCGACCCTGCCGAGGAGGTCCGCAAACGCGTCACGTTCCTGAAGGAATACCTCAAGGCCACACACACCAAGGGCTTTGTCCTGGGCATTTCCGGCGGACTCGACTCTTCCCTTGCCGGCCGGCTTGCCCAGCTGGCCGTCCAAGAGCTTGAGGCCGAGGGCGTCGAGGCGAACTTCGTGGCCGTCCGGCTCCCTTACGGCACCCAGCACGATGAGGACGACGCCCAGGCCGCGCTCGACTTCATCCAGGCCAAGACCGAATGGACATTCAACATCTCGCGCGCAGTGGACGGTTTCGAGGATGAGTTCGAAAAGACCACAGGCGCGCGCATCTCGGATTTCCACAAGGGAAACACGAAGGCCCGGGCCCGCATGACCGCCCAGTACGCCCTCGCCGGCGAGCACAACTACCTGGTGATCGGCACGGACCATGGAGCCGAATCCGTCACCGGGTTCTTCACCAAGTTCGGCGACGGCGGCGCGGACATCCTGCCGCTCTTCGGCCTCAACAAACGGCAGAACCGTGCACTCCTCGCCGCGCTGGGCGCCCCGTCCCGCATTTGGGACAAGGTCCCCACGGCCGACCTCCTGGACGGCACACCCGGCCGCACCGACGAGGACGAGCTCGGCATCAAGTACGACCAGATCGACGACTACCTCGAAGGCCGGGACGTCTCCGACGAGGTCGCGGAGACCATCGAACAGAAGTACCTGCGCACGCGGCACAAGCGCACCGTTCCGGTCACGATTTTCGACACGTGGTGGAAATAGCAATCGCCTGAACCGGCGCGCCGCCGTCACGCCGAGCGACTTTTTGCAGCGCACGACGGCGATCTGCCGCGCCGTAGCGGGGGGCGCCGCCGTCGTCATTCCACAAAAGCCTGCCCTGCGTGACGGGACGCAGCACCGCACGGCTGCCTCTTCCAAACCCTTGGATGTCCTAGTATATTGCAGGTGAGGCGGATCACACGGGCAGCCCCTTCCCGGTCCGCGTTTACCCATTCCACGCAGGGCGAAAGGCAGACAATGACAGTCACCGACGACTTCCGTGCAGCCCGCGACCGGCTCCTTGAGCTGCGCACCGACTACTCCCGCGCACACAGCGAATTCCAGTGGCCCCGCTTCAGCGAGTTCAACTTCGCCCTCGACTGGTTCGACCAGATCGCAGCCAATCCCGCCATGGCCAACAACCCTGCGCTCGTCATCGTCGAGCAGGACGGCAGCTCCACCCGCCGCAGCTTCGCCGAGCTCTCCGCACGGTCCTCGCAGCTCGCCAACTGGCTCCAAGCCAAGGGCGTCCGTCGGGGAGACCGCATGATCATCATGCTCGGCAACCAGGTGGAACTGTGGGAACTCATGCTCGCCGGGATCAAACTCGGCGCGGTCCTGATCCCCACCACCACGCTCATGGGCCCACGCGACATCGCGGATCGCGTGGAACGCGGCGGCGCCCGCTGGGCCGCCGTCGGAAGCGCCAATATCGCCAAGTTCGCCGAGGTCCCGGGCGATTACACCCTCATTGAAGTGGGCGACGGCCAGACCCCCGGTGCCCTTCAGTATGTCGAATCGGGTTCCGCAGAGACGACGTTCGTCCCGGACGCCCCCACCGTCGCCGACGAAACCATGCTCCTCTACTTCACCTCGGGCACTACGTCGCGGGCGAAGCTGGTGGAGCACACCCACACCTCGTATCCGGTCGGGCACCTCTCCACAATGTATTGGATCGGCCTGGAGCCTGGAGACGTCCACCTCAACGTGGCGTCCCCCGGTTGGGCCAAGCACGCGTGGTCCAACGTTTTCACGCCCTGGATCGCCGAGGCCTGCGTCTTCGTCTACAACTACGACCGCTTCGATGCCAAGGCCCTCATGGAACAGATGGGCCGCGAAGGAGTCACGAGTTTCTGCGCCCCGCCCACAGTATGGCGCATGCTCATCCAGGCCGACCTGACCCTGCTCAAAACCCCGCCCACCAAGGTGGTTTCAGCGGGCGAACCGCTCAACGCCGAGGTGATCGGGCAGGTGGAGAGGGCCTGGGGCCAAACCATCCGCGACGGCTTCGGCCAGACAGAGTCAACAGTCCAGGTCGCGAACACTCCGGGGCAGCCGGTCAAGACAGGCTCCATGGGACGGCCGCTGCCGGGCTACGACGTCGTGCTCGTTGACCCTGCCACTGGCGAAGAGGCCGACGACGGCGAGCTGTGCTTGCGCCTGGACCCCCGCCCCGTGGGGCTCATGAAGTCCTACTTCGGCGACCCGGAAAAGACGGCCGAGGCCTTCCGCGACGGTTATTACCACACGGGCGACATGGCCAGCCGGGACGGGAACGGCGTCATTACCTACGTGGGCCGCGGGGACGATGTCTTCAAGTCATCGGACTACCGCTTGTCCCCTTTCGAACTCGAAAGCGTCCTGATCGAACACCCCGCGGTGGCGGAGGCCGCCGTCGTGCCCTCTCCGGATCCGGTGAAGCTTTCGGTGCCCAAAGCGTTCGTGGTGCTCGCCGCCGGCTACGAGCCCGGCCCGGCTGTGGCGGAGGACATCCTCAGATACTGCCGGCAGCATTTGGCGCCATTCAAGCGCATCCGGCGGCTCGAATTCGGCGAACTGCCCAAGACGATTTCCGGCAAGATCAGGCGCGTCGAACTTCGGGGCACGGAGGTGGCCCGCCATGGCGATGGTCCGCTGCCGGCCGGCCTGGGTGTGGAGTACACCGAGGACGAGTTCCCGAGTCTGAAAGAATAGGCAGCCAAGCAATGTCAGGAGGTACCGTGGGCAGCCCACTCCCCCGCGACCCCATCGCCGACGCCCAGCGAAACTGGGAACGCCACGGCTGGGGCGACGTCGCCGCGCCCATGGCGGCCATCACCGCGATCATGCGTACGCAGCAGATCCTTTTGGCGCGGATCGAGGGCGTCTTGAAACCATTCGGCCTGACCTTCGCGCGCTACGAGCTCCTGGCGCTACTGAGTTTCGCCCGCAGCGGCGCGTTGCCCATGAACAAGGCCAGCGCGCTGCTCCAGGTGCATCCGACGTCGGTGACCAACGCCGTCGACCGTCTGGAAAAGGCAGCCCTCGTGGTCCGCTCCCCGCACCCCACTGACGGGCGCACCACGCTGATCGAACTCACCGCGGACGGCCGCACCCTCGCGAAGCGCGCGACGACGGCACTCAACAACGAGGTGTTCGGCCAGTCCGGTTTCGGGGACGAAGACGTCGAGCACCTGATCCGCGTACTGGGAGACTTCCGCAAGGCGGCGGGCGACTTCACGGACTGACCCCCACCGGCGTGGGCCCACCACCTCTTGACCGCATTGCGAGATACGCATATCAAATAATGAGACTCATGCATAGCATTGAGCCATGAAGAGTGCAGCGATAGAACCCTTTGTCGACGTCGAATGGTTATCTCAAAACGGTCGCCGCGTGGTACTGGCCGATGTGCGCTGGTACCTCGACGGGCGCTCGGGCCGGGCGGCGTACGACGGCGGGCACATCCCCAGTGCCGTTTTTGTCGACCTGGATCGATGGCTCTCGGCTGAGGGCTCGCCTCTCAAGGGAAGAAACCCGCTCCCCCCGCCGGAAGATTTTGCCCTTGGGATGCGGGAAGTGGGAATCAGCGACGACCACATCGTGGTGGCTTACGACGACGCCGGCGGAGTCATCGCCGCACGCTTGGTTTGGATGCTGCGCGCCACAGGCCACAGCTCCGCCATTCTGGATGGCGGGTTGGCGAGCTATGAAGGGCCCTTGGAAACCGAACATCCTTCGAGGCCCGCAGGTGATTTCACCGCACAACCGTGGCCCAGGAACCGCCTGGCGGAGATCCACGAGCTCTCGATCGAATCAAACCTCGCCGTGGACGCACGCAACCGCGACCGATTCGAGGGCAGGCAGGACCCCATTGATCCAAGGCCCGGGCATGTGCCCGGCGCGCGGAACGTCCCGTGCAGGGAGAACCTGGACCCCGCCGGGAAACTGCGCAGCAAGGGCGAGTTGCTGCGCATCTTCGCCACGGCGGGCATCACATCGGCCGAGAACGTGATCAGCTATTGCGGGTCCGGGGTGACGGCCTGCCACAATCTTTTGGCCCTGGAGCACGCCGGCCTCGGACACGGGCGGCTCTTCACGGGCGGGTGGTCCCAATACGGCCACGCGCTAGAACTCCCGGTCGAGCTCGGGACTAGCGGTGCTTGAACTCCGGCTGGCGCTTCTCGGTGAACGCCGCCATGGCTTCTTTTTGGTCCTCGGTGGCAAACAATGAGTGGAAGATCCGGCGCTCAAACAGGACACCCTGGGAGAGGCCGGTTTCGAAGGCTGCGTTGACGGCTTCCTTGGCCACCATGGCAACCGGTTTGGACTTGGACGCGATCACTTTGGCGGCCTCCAGGGCCTCCTCCACCACGGATGCGGCGGGCACGACGCGGGAAACGAGTCCCGCCCGCTCGGCTTCATTGGCGTCCATGAACCGCCCGGTGAGGATCATGTCCATCGCTTTGGCCTTGCCCACGGCATGGGTCAGCCGCTGCGAACCGCCCATGCCCGGAATGACGCCGAGGTTGATTTCCGGCTGGCCGAACTTGGCGTTGTCGCCGGCAATGATGAAATCGCACATCATGGCAAGTTCGCAGCCCCCGCCGAGGGCGAAACCGGACACCGCGGCAATCACGGGAATGCGCAGGCGCGTGAGGTTTTCCCAGGCGCGGAACCAGTCGGCGGCGTACATTTCCATGTACCCCTTGGATGCCATCTCCTTGATGTCGGCGCCGGCCGCGAAGGCCTTCTCCGAGCCGGTGATCACCACGGCGCCCACCCCGGGATCCGCATCCATGTCCGACACGGCGGCCACGATCTCATTCATGGTGGCCTGGTTCAACGCGTTGAGCGCCTTCGGCCGGTTCAGGGTCACCAGGCCTACCCGTCCACGGAGTTCCACCAGGATGTTTTCGTACTGCTGCGCCAAGCCGTGCCCCTTTTGTCGGTTGCTCAGTTGTGTCGGTTGCCCACGTTGTGGGCCCCCGGAAATGACCTACCCGCCAAGGCTACTTGGCGGACTTGTCCCGGATGTCCGTGATGATGCCGGAGAAGTCGCGCCCGGCTCCGCCTTCGGCGGCGAAAGCGTCGTAAATCCTCGAGGCGAGGTGTCCCATTTGCCCGTCCACTCCGGTGCTCTCAAGCGCGTTGACCGCGAGCCGCAGGTCCTTGGCCATGAGCGCTCCGGCGAATCCGGGCTGGTAGTCGCGGTTGGCCGGGCTCGTGGGAACCGGTCCGGGAACCGGGCAGTTAGTGGTCAGCGCCCAGCACTGCCCCGAGGCGTTGGAGGCGACGTCGAACAACGCCTGGTGAGTGAGGCCCAGCTTCTCGCCCAGCACGAACGCCTCGCTGACGGCAATCATGGAAACGCCCAGGATCATGTTGTTGCAGACTTTGGCGGCCTGCCCGGCTCCGTGGTCGCCGCAGTGCACGATCCTCCGGCCCATGAGCTCCAGGATCGGCTTCACCGTTTCGAAGTCCTCGGGCAGTGCCCCCACCATGAAGGTCAGGGTCCCGGCTTCGGCACCCACCACGCCTCCGGAAACCGGCGCGTCCACGGAGCGGTGGCCAGCCTCCAGCGCAATGGCTGCTGCCTCGCGTGCCTCGTCTACGTTGATCGTGGAGCAGTCGAGGAACAGCGTGTCCGGCGCAGCTACCGAGAGCAGGCCCGGTGCTCCGTCCACTCCCCGGTAGGCGTCCAGGACGTGCTTGCCGCTGGGCAACATGGTCAGGACAACGGAGGCCCCCGCGACCGCTTCCGGGGCGGAATCCACCGTGGCAATACCGTGTTCACGCGCCGCCTCGAGTGCTGCCGGCACGGGATCGTACGCGACGACGTGATGCCCTGCTTTGACAAGGTTCACGGCCATCGGGCCGCCCATGTGGCCAAGGCCGAGGAAAGCGATGGTGCCGGAAACTGCGTCAGACATGGTCGGACTCCTTTGAATGAAGTTTGAGTTCACGATCGCCGAGCGGCGCGAAGAAGCCCTCGACGGCGGCCGGCGACACCTCCGCCAGGGAAGCCGGCTTCCACTGCGGGTTGCGGTCCTTGTCCACCACCTGGGCACGGATCCCCTCGCGAAAATCAGGCCCGGCCAGGCACCGCACGCCAACGCGGTATTCCTGCTCCAAGGCCTCGTCGAGGGAGAGCCCCTTGACCCGCCGCAGCGATTCCAGGGTGACCTTCACGGCTGTAGGCGACTTTGCCCCGATCGTCTCGGCGGCTGAAGCGGCTTCCCCGCCGGCGTTGCGCAGCCTCGCGACGATTTCCTCGGCGTCATCCGAAGCGTAGGCGTCGTCGATCCACTTGCGCTGGCCGGACAACGCCGAGGCCGGCGGTTCCTGCGCGAAGCGCCCGACGGCGGCCTCCGCCGTCGAGCTTTCCAGCGCTTCCGCGAGCGCGGGCAGGCTTTCGGACGGGACGAAGTGGTCCGCGAGCCCCAGGAACAAGGCGTCAGCTCCGCTTAAATGGGCACCCGTGAGGGCGGCGTGGGTACCGGACTCCCCCGGCGAGCGGGAGAGCAGAAGGGTCCCGCCGACGTCGGGCACAAAACCAATGGTGGTTTCCGGCATGCCCGTGCGGGTCCTCTCTGTGACCACACGGGCTGAGCCATGGGCCGATATCCCGACCCCGCCGCCGAGGACCAGTCCATCCATGAAGGCCACGTAGGGCTTCGGGTACCGGGCAATGAGTGAGTTCAAGCGGTATTCCGCAGCCCAGAAATCCGCGGTCCGGTCTCCGCGGCGCAGGATGTCGTCGTAGATCGCCACGATGTCTCCACCCGCGCATAGTCCGCGGTCCCCGGCGCCGTGCACCAGAACGGTCTTGATGGCGTCGTCCTCCGCCCACGCGGTGAGCTGCTCCAGCATGGCGTGCACCATGCCGGCGGTGAGGGCGTTGACGGCCTGTGGCCGGTTCAGGGTGATGACGCCGAGGTGGCCGCGCTTCTCGAACAGGACCTCGGCCATCAGCTGCCGGCCGGCATCACGAAGCTGGCGCCCTGGCGGATGCCGGAGGGCCAACGGGTGGTGACCGTCTTGGTCTTGGTGTAGAAGCGGAACGCGTCCGCGCCGTGCTGGTTGAGGTCGCCGAAGCCCGAGGCCTTCCATCCGCCGAACGTGTAGTACGCAATCGGGACGGGAATGGGAACGTTGATGCCCACCATGCCCACTTCGACGCGGCTCGCGAAGTCGCGGGCCGCGTCGCCGTCGCGGGTGAAGATCGCGACGCCGTTGCCGAACTCATGCTCGGAGCAGAGCCGCAGCGCTTCTTCGTAGTCAGCTGCGCGGAGGACGCTCAGGACCGGGCCGAAGATCTCCTCCTTGTAGATGGACATGTCCTTCGTGACGTTGTCGAAGAGGGTGGGGCCCACCCAGAAACCTCCGGCGTAGCCGTCCACCTTCAGGTCGCGCCCATCGGTGACGAGCGTGGCGCCCTGGTCGACACCGGCCTGGATGTACCCCTCGATACGGTGTTTCGCCGAGGCGGCCACGACAGGTCCGAAGTCCGAATCCGCAGCCAGGCTCGGGCCCACCTTCAGGCCCTTGATGCGGTCCTGCAGCTTCGAGACGAGCTGGTCCGCCGTCTCCTGGCCAACCGGCACGGCCACCGAAATCGCCATACAACGCTCGCCGGCGGAACCGAAGCCGGCACCGATGAGGGCATCCGCTGCCATGTCGAGATCGGCGTCGGGCATGATCACCATGTGGTTCTTGGCGCCGCCGAAACACTGGGCGCGCTTCCCGTGGGCCGCTGCCGTGGCGTAAATGTACTGGGCAATCGGCGTGGATCCAACGAAGCCGATAGCCTTCACCCGCGGATCCTCGAGGAGGGTATCCACGGCTTCCTTGTCACCGTTGATGACATTGAAGACGCCGTCCGGCAACCCCGCCTCGGTAAAGAGCTCGGCCAGGCGCAGCGGCACCGAAGGGTCGCGCTCCGAAGGCTTGAGGATGAAGGCGTTGCCGGCCGCCAGCGCGGGGCCGGACTTCCACAGCGGAATCATGGCCGGGAAGTTGAAAGGCGTGATGCCCGCGACGACGCCGAGCGGCTGGCGCAGCGAGTGGACGTCGATGCCGGTGCCGGCGTTGTCCGAAAATTCGCCCTTGAGCAGGTGCGGTGCCCCGGCGGCGAACTCCACCACCTCGATGCCGCGCTGGATATCACCCTTGGCGTCGGGGAAGGTCTTGCCGTGCTCGGACGAAAGGAGCGTGGCGAGTTCGTCCATGTGCTCGTTGACCAAGTCCACGAACTTCAGCAGGATCCGGCCGCGGCGCTGCGGGTTCATGGCGCCCCATTCGAGCTGGCCCTTCTCCGCGCTCGCAATGGCGTTCCTGACCTCATCTGCACTGGCCAAGGGAAGCCGAGCCTGGACCTCGCCGGTACAAGGATTGTAGACATCGCCAAAGCGCGTGGAGGTGCCATCGACCCTCTGGCCGTCAATGTAGTGGGAAAGTTCGCGCACCATGGAATGCTCCTTTGCATAGGGGGAATGCCCGCCATCGGCCTCGAAAGCGCAAGTCCAACTGCGCTCCCGGACGTCTTTGATCCCGAATATACTCGGACTTCCTACTAATTTCTAGAGGACGTCAGCTCGTGCCCAGGTGGCCTGGCTCAACGAGGAAGCGAGCCGTAGGCATCCAGAGCCTCCCGCCGCGAGGCCTTAAGGTCCACCACCGGCTCCGGATAGTCCGCCGTGGACAGCTCGGGGATCCACCGGCCAACGTATCTGCCGTCGGGATCGAATTTCGCTGCCTGGGTCTCCGGATTGAAGATCCTGAAGAAAGGCGAGGCGTCCGCGCCGGAACCGGCTACCCACTGCCAGTTCGCAGGATTGGACGCAGGATCGGCATCCACCAAGGTGTCCCAGAACCATTGCTCGCCCACTTGCCAATGGATGCCCAGGTTCTTCACCAGGAGGCTGGCGGAAACCATGCGGACCCGGTTGTGCATCCATCCCGTGTGCCACAATTGCCGCTGGCCGGCGTCCACCATGGGGAACCCGGTGCGGCCCTCCTGCCATGCGCGAAGGAGGTCGGCGGCCTCCGTGACTTCCCCAAGCGGTCCCGCACCCTGACCACCGGGCCAAGCCCACGGATAATGGTCGAACCCGGGCCGCAAATTGGCCGTTGCCAGATCCGGGTGATGGAAGTATTGGTGCCAGCAGAATTCACGCCAGCCGAGTTCCGAGGCGAAAACTGCCGCACCGTCGCCCAGTTCCCGGCGCCGGCCCTGCTGGGCGTGCCACACCTCGAACGGGCTGAGCTGTCCCCACCGCAAGAAGGGCGACAACCGGCTGCTGCCCGGCAGGTCCGGCCGATCCCGGTTCACCGAATAGTCCGCCAGCCCGTGCTCCAGGAAGTCATCAAGAAACTCATGTGCCTGGGCCGAACCCGGCTGCCAACTTTCGGACAATCCGGCCGACCAGTCGGGGTTGCGGGGCAACAATCCCCAAGAGTCCAATTCCTCGGATTCAGGCAGCTGGGCGGAGAATCCCCGGCCCGGTTCCGGAGCCTCCAACGGATCACGGAAATCCAGCCCGGACACGGTCCGCCAAAAAGGCGTGAAGACCTTGAACGGCCCCCCTTGCTTCGTGGTGACGGCCCACGGTTCATGCAGCAACGATGCCTGGAAACTCTCCGAGTGCATTCCGGACTCGCGCGCCCAGGCCTTGATGCCGGCGTCGAGCGTTCGCTCTGCCTCGCCGTAACGGCGGTTCCAGTACAGCGATCCGGAACCCATCGCCGTCGCGGTCTCTCGGACGATCTCCGCCGCCGGTCCGCGGCGCAGCAAGAGCGGCACGCCCAGGGCGGCGAGGTCTTCGCGAAGGGCAAGCAGGGAATGATGCAGCCACCATCGGGAGGCTCCGCCAAGCGGCCTGATGCCCGGCGATTCCTCGTCGAGTACATAGAGCGCGACGGCGGCGCCGTCCTCGGCTGCCGCCCGCAGCGCCGGGTTGTCCGTGGCCCGGAGGTCGTCCCGGAACCACACGATCGACGGCTTCACTATTTCCCCTCGGATTTCGCGCAAAGGCCATGCCCCCTAGGACGAATCCTAAGGGGCATGATCTGTGTTGAGATTTACTTAGGCATCAGGACGGAGTCAACCAGGTACACCGTGGCGTTGGCAGTGTGGACGCCGCCGCAGATCACGGCGGAACCTCCGTCAACCTTGAGTGCGTCCTTGGTTCCCGTAACGGTCACGGAGTCGCCCTCAACCGTCTTGTGGGTTCCCACGATCTGGTCCGGGGTCAGCTGGCCGGGGATGACGTGGTAGGTGAGGATCTTGCTCAGTGTAGCGTCGTCGGTCTTGAGGCCGTCGATGGTGGCGGCGGGGATCTTGGCGAAAGCGCTGTCCACGGGAGCGAAGACAGTGAACTGGCTGCCATTAAGCGTGTCCACCAGGTTGACCTTGGGGTTCAGCTTGCCGGACACAGCGGCCGTCAGGGTCTTGAGCAACGGGTTGTTGGAAGCGGCCACGGCTACGGGGTCGAGCGCCATGCCGGCAACGGAACCTGCACCGCTGGGAACCTGGGAGGCGTAAGCTGCACAGCCCGGGCCAACCAGGTCTTTGCTCGGGTCCATCGCGGCACTTGCCGACGCTGAGGGGGTCGCTGCCATGGTGGACGACGGGCTCGGAGCCGCCGATGAGGGTGAAGCCGTGGTAGCGGAGCCGCCACATGCAGTGAGGCCCAGCAGGGCGGAAGCGGCGAGGCCGGCGATCGCAAAAGACGTGCGCTTTGTAGCAAGCATGACATTTCTCCTTCAAACGGACTGACATTCGGTGCCGGTTGATTCCGGCGTGAAAGCACTTCACCCTTGCGGGCTAAGTCCTTATGCCAGCTATTCGGAGGTGCGGGCCACAGGGATGGGTGAGTTTCAAAACTTAATTTGAAAGGGGTTAAGCGGAGCTCATGCGGTGGGCTTCTTCCATGAGCAACTTGCCGAGGAATTCCTGGCGTTCAGGACGGAACCGCGGTTCGATCCCTGTGAGGGACAGAGCGCCGATTGGCCGGCCCAGCTGGTCGAAGACGGCGGCGGCCATCCCCCAACTGCCCTCCAGCACCAAACCGGGATTCACCGAGTACCCGGCCATCCGGGTCTGCTCAAGGTTCCGGCGCACCACGCTCTCAGTGTGGCCAGCGGCGAAGTCCCCGGCGTGTCGTTCCCAGCCGGACAAGATCGTTTCCTGCTCCTCGTCCGCCAGGAAGGCCATGATCGCTGTGCCCGCCGACGCGACGCCGAGCGGGAACCTGACGCCCTCGTGCAAGACGAATGACCGCACCGGGAAGCTGCCTTCCTCGCGAAGCACGCACACGGTTTCGTGGCCACGACGGATCGAATAGAAGGCGCTTTCGCCGCTCTCCTCGGCGAGGCGGCGGAGGCTGGGCCGCGCCAGGTCCTCAACCGGGAACCGGGCCGCCGCCACCGAGCCCAGGAGGAAGATCTCCGGCCCCAAGATCCAGTTACCGGTCCGCTGATCGTGGTCCAGCAGGCCTTCAGCGGCGAGGGAGGCGAGCAAGCGGTGCACCGTGGGGCGGGTCAAGCCCGACTCGCGGACCAGGCCAGCGATGGACATGCCCTCCGGCTTGCGTCCCACGAGCCGGAGGAGCGCAGCGACCCGGCCTACCACTTGGGCGCCCTGGACCGGCTTGGTTTGCGGATGCTGAGTTGGCAACGCTACCCCTCTCCAAAGATTTCCTCCACAATGTGGGCACTTCAAAGAGTAGCGTCCACACTGTGCAAGTTCAGCCTTGCTGGCCAAGGAACGCCGTTGACCCTCCGCGCAGAACCGCCATATGCTCCTTTTCAGACCGCCAACTCAGCCCAGTGTCCACAAAGTGGATAGCCGCTGGGCGACCCAACTCAAAGACGAGGACAACGCCATGGCCAAAATCCACCCCAGCGCCGCCGTTGCACTACAGGACGTCCTCCGCGACGGCCAGACGATCGCCGTCGGCGGCTTCGGCCTCAGCGGCATCCCCGCCGACCTGATCGACGCCGTCCGCGACTCGGGCGTCAAGGAGCTGACGGTGGTTTCCAACAACATGGGCATCGACGGCAAGGGGCTCGGCGTCCTCATCGAAGCCGGCCAGGTCCGCAAGGTCATCGCCTCGTACGTGGGCGAGAACAAGCTCTTCGCCGAGCAGTACCTCTCCGGCCAGCTTGAGGTCGAGTTCGCTCCGCAGGGCACGCTCGCCGAACGCCTCCGCGCCGGCGGGGCAGGCATCCCGGCTTTCTACACGCGGACCGGCGTCGGAACCCTGGTTGCCGAGGGCAAACCGCTCGAAGAGTTCGACGGCGTCACGTACGTCCGCGAGCGCGGGATCGTCGCCGACGTCGCGCTGGTCCACGCCCATACCGCGGACACGGACGGCAACCTGATCTACCGCTACACGGCCCGGAACTTCAACCCCGTGGTGGCGACGGCGGGAATCGTGACCATCGCCGAGGCCGAAGTGATCGTGGAGCCCGGCGAATTGGATCCGAACCACGTCGTGACACCCGGCGTCTACGTCCAACGGCTGGTCCAGGCGAGCGGCCGGCCCAAGGACATTGAGCAGCGTACCGTCCGGCCCCGCACTGATGCCCTGGCCGTCTGAACACCACCAAGCGAAGGAGTACCACCATGGCATGGACCCGCGACGAGATGGCCGCCATTGCGGCCCAGGAACTCAACGACGGCGATTACGTCAACCTCGGCATCGGCATTCCCACCCTCGTTGCCAACAACCTGCCCGACGGCGTACGGGTCGTGCTGCAGAGCGAAAACGGCCTCCTCGGGATGGGGCCTTTCCCCTATGAAGGCGAGGAAGACGCGGACCTTATCAACGCCGGCAAGCAGACCGTCACGGTCCTGCCCGGCGGCAGCATCTTCGACTCCGCGACGTCGTTCGGCATGATCCGCGGCGGACACGTCAAGGTTGCCATCCTCGGCGCCATGCAGGTTTCGGGCAACGGAGACCTCGCCAACTGGACCATTCCGGGAAAGATGGTCAAGGGCATGGGCGGCGCCATGGACCTGGTGGCCGGGACACCGCGCGTCGTGGTCCTCACCGAGCACAACGCCAAGGACGGGAGCGCCAAGATCGTCCGGGAATGCACCCTGCCGTTGACGGGCCTCCAGGTGGTGGACCGCATTGTCAGTGACCTCGCGGTGTTCGATTTGTTCAAGAACGACAACGACCATGGGCGGCAGCTGACGCTGACCCGCCTCGCGCCCGGGGTCACCGTCGAAGAGATCCAAAGCAAGACGGGGGCCGCGTTCACGGTCTCCTTGGAAGAAGCCGCCCTCGAAGGAGCCACAGCATGAGCCTGCAAAACCAGTTCGGCAAAGACGTCCTCCTCACCGGTTGGGGACACAGCAAGTTCGGCAAGCTCACGGACGAGACGCTGGAGTCCCTGATCGTTCAGGTGTCCGCGGAGGCCATCCGGAACTCGGGCCTTGAGCCGCGGGACATCGATGAGATCTACCTCGGCCAGTTCAACTCGGGCATGCAGCCCCTGGGCTTCACGTCCTCCTTGGCCCTGCAGCTGTCCGAGGACCTCGCCAATGTGCCCGCAACCAGGACCGAAAACGCCTGCGCCTCCGGTTCCGCCGCATTCCAGCAGGGCGTGAAGGCTGTCTTGGCCGGGACGGCCCGCAAAGTGCTGGTGATCGGTGCCGAAAAGATGACCGACGCCGGGGCCGACGTGGTGGGAGCCGCACTCCTTGGCGCGTCCTACGAGATGGCAGGCAAGGCCTCCACCACCGGCTTCACGGGACTGTTCGCCGAGGTAGCCAAGCACTACGAGAAGCGCTACGGAGCGGGCCTGGGCGGAGCGGGTCTGGGCGACATCCTTGGTTCCATCGCCGCCAAGAACCACCACAACGGCATGGACAACCCCTACGCGCAGATGCACCGGGACTTCGGCGAGGAGTTCTGCCGGACGGTTTCCGAGAAGAATCCCATGGTGGCCGAACCGCTCCGCCGCACCGACTGCTCCCCCGTGTCCGACGGCGCCGCCGCCGTCGTGCTCTCCCTCGGCCCGGCGTCGGGCGCTGCTACTGAACCCGTGCGACTGGCGGGCTTCGGGCACGCAAACGACTTCTTCCCGGCAGAACGCCGCGACCCTACGGAGTTCGCGGCCACGCGGGTGTCCTGGGAGCGCGCGCTGGGGATGGCCGGCGTCGGGATCGACGGGCTGGACTTCGCCGAAGTGCACGATTGCTTCACGATCGCCGAACTGATCATGTACGAGGCCATGGGGCTGACGCCGCGCGGCGAAGGTTCCCGCGCGGTGCAGGAAGGCTGGGTCTACAAGGACGGCAAGCTGCCCATCAATGTGTCCGGCGGGCTCAAGGCCAAGGGCCACCCCGTGGGCGCCACCGGTGTGTCGCAGCACGTCATCGCGGCCATGCAGCTCACGGGAACCGCGGGCGCGATGCAACTGCCCAACGCCCGCCGCGGAGCCGTACAAAACATGGGCGGCGTAGGCATCGCGAACTACGTGAGCGTCCTAGAAGCAGTCTAGCCTCGGTATTTCACGGGGCGGCCACCCCAACTGACTCGCAGTTGTTGACCCTTCTATAGTTGTCAAGCGTTGCAGGGGGCTGGGCTTGTGGCGTTG
>NZ_JARVRI010000045.1:0-15511 GCF_030209785.1 Arthrobacter sp. efr-133-TYG-120 | reverse complement strand
GCCCGCTGGGCTGCAAGATCCTCGGGTTCCAACTCGCCGAGGAGGCGCAGGATTTGCGCGGTTTCCCCGGGCTTCCCCTGCAGGGCCTCCTCGGTTCCGAGGATGGTGCCCACCTCGTGGAAGTAGAGCGTGTGCAGCGCCGGGCTGTTCACAAGCGTGGGGACGCGTTCGCTCAGGATGCGGTTTCCTTCGGCGTGCCGCATCACGAAGTACAGGGGGCTTTCAGCGGTGAAAGTGGTCATCTTTGCCTTCTCGGTTCAGGGTTCTCAGGTCAGTGTTCTCGTGGAGCAAGGGGCGGGACATCGGTGCGTGTGCCGCTCAGTGCCGACAATGCGGAGCCGATCTCTCGCTTGATGGGCGCTGGAGTGAAGGTCAGCCCCTGGTTCAGGGACGTCTGGCGGTACCAGACGGTGTCCTTGCGGAATTGGGCGGCCGCGGCGGGATCGTGCGCGTCGATGGCCTGCCAGACTGCCGCGTAGGCCCCGGGATCGTCCATGATGGCGGACAGCGGCGAGTCCAAGGACACGGCACTGTACGCCGCGCCAGGAGCGGCGTCGGGCACGTCCCAGGCGTACCGGCCGGATCCCACTTCGAACTCCTCGGATCCGTCAGGCACGGAAACGACGGCGGTGGTCCCCGGAGGCACGACGGCTTCCACGAGGATCCGCTCGCCGGAACGCTTCCAGGCCACGCTGGCCAGGCCGTACGGCGTCTCGTGTGAGGTGCCGGCATGCTGCAGGCTGCGGAGCGGACGCGGAGCGATGTGCTGTTTCCGGTAGCCCGGCGCAGCAGGAGCCAGGCCGGCAACGGTCCGGTGCATCCAGTCGGCAATGGCGCCGAGCGCGTAGTGGTTGAAGGAGGTCATTTCGCCGGGGTTGACCGTGCCGTCCTCCAGGATGGAGTCCCAGCGTTCCCAGATGGTGGTGGCGCCCTGGGTGACCGGGTAGAGCCAGGACGGGCATTCGGTCTGGGTGAGCAAGCGCTCAGCGGCATCCATGTGCCCGGTGACCGTCAGGGCGTCCGCGATGAGGGGCGTGCCGACGAAACCGGTGGCGATCCTGTAGCCGCCCAGCCGAACGAGTTCCGCGAGCCGGTCACCAAGTGCCTGGCGTTGGACGGGGTCCGTGCTGATCCCGAACATGATTGCCAGCGAGTAGGCCGTCTGCGCATCGGAAACCATGCGGCCGGCGGGCGTGACGTATTCGGCCAGGAACGCGCTGCGCACGTCTTCGGCGAGGGTTGAGTATTTGCCGTGGTCGTCGTCGGCGCCCAGCACGGCCGCGGCCTTGGCCGTGAGGTCGAGGGAACGGAAAAGGTAGGCGCTGGCCACGATGTCGCCGTGGGTGCGGGCGGCGCCGGGCTTGTCCGGCGGTGCTGCCGGGTCCAGCCAGTCGCCCAGCTGCATTTGGCCCTGCCACAAGCCGGAGCTGTCCCGGACGCGGAGCAACGCATCAGCCCAATCGCACATGCTTCGGTACTGCCGGCCCAGCAGTCCGAGGTCGCCGAAGCGTTCATAGAGCACCCACGGAACCACCGTGGCGGCGTCACCCCAGGCGGCCACGGGCGATTCCAGCATGCCGAGCACCGCAGGAACGACAATGGGCACCACACCATTGCGGTGGCTCTGTTCGAGGGCGAGATCCTGCAGCCAGGAACTGAGGAACCCCAAGGAGTCGTAGAGGTAGCTGGCCGTCGGGCTGAAGACCTGGATGTCTCCGGTCCACCCAAGGCGCTCATCCCGTTGCGGGCAGTCCGTGGGCAGCGCCAGGAAGTTGCCGCGCATTCCCCACAAGGCGTTCTCATGCAGGCGGTTCAACATCGGGTCCGAACACTCGAACCATCCGGTGCGGCGCATGTCGTTGTGGATGACGACGGCGGTGATCGCCGCCGGGTCCAGCTCGCCGGGCCAGTTGTCTACTTGTGCATAGCGGAACCCGTGGAACGTGAAGCGAGGCTCCCATTCCTCCTCCCCGGAATCCTCCCCGCCGCCGGCGAGCGTGTAGCTGTCCGTAGCGGCAGCCAGGCGAAGCGGACGGAGGGACAGTTCACCATCTTCCAGGACCTCGGCATGGCGGAGTGTGATCCGGCGTCCCGCGTCGCCGCTTACCCGGATCCGGAGGCGGCCCACCAGGTTCTGGCCGAAGTCCAGGACGGTGGCGCCGGATGGCGTGGTCAGGACTTCCCTGACAGGCAGTTCTTCGATCCGACGGACCGGAGGCGCCACGGCGGGAGTTGCCTCCGCCCACGGCTTGGAGCCCGGGGCCCTGGAATCCGCAGCTCCGGAGTCCACGGAAGCGGGAAGCCAGCGCGAATCGTCGAAATCCGGCAATGACCAGCCGGCCTCGATACGCCGCGCATCGAAAGATTCCCCCGCGTAGATGCCGCTGGAAACGAGTGGGCCCGCCGTGGTGCCCCGCCACTCCGGGCCGCTGGCCACGGTTTGCCGCGTGCCGTCGGCGTATTCGAGATGCAGTTCCACTTTGACGGCCGGCTGCTCGCCGTAGAACGGTGTGGCAAAGCCGTGGAAGCCGTATTTTTCGGTGTACCAGCCTCCCGCGAGCCACACACCAATGGCGTTGGCCCCCTGTTTGAGGAGCGCGGTGACGTCGGTGGTTTCGTGGTTGAGTCGGTCGGCGTAAGCCGTCCAGCCCGGTTTCAGAACCTGGTCATCCACTTCCGAGCCGTTGATTTCGGCCTGGTAGACACCGTGCGCGGTGGCGAAGAGGGTGGCTTTGGCCAAGCCCGGGCCCACCGTGAATTCGTGCCGCAATTGGCCGGGCTGCCCGAGCGGAATCTCCGCCCGGGAAAGGACGGGCAGGCCGATCGCTTCGGCCTGCCACGGCCCTTCAAGGTAGCCCCCCGCCAAAGCCAAGGGTGCGCTCCAAGCCGTGGTGCCGCCGTCGTTCCCCGAGACGCGCACCTCGACTGCCACCTGCTCCCCGGCGTCGATGGCCCCAAAAGGCCACTCCACCAGCACCGAGTCAGGGCCTTCGTGCACTGCCGACTCGACAGCCCCCGCACGGGTCAGCCGCAGTTCGGCACGGGTCTGCTGCCAATCGGTGCTGTCCGTGGCGACGACCCAGCTGAGCCGCGGCCGCGGATTGGCCACGAAGGCGGTATCGGTCCTGTACTCAGCGCTGAACCGGCTGACAGAAGCCTGGCGGAGACCTGCTGGCTGCGGTGCCAGGGATGTTGATGTCACGGAGGGGCCTTTCGGAAGCGGTGGGTGGATAGGCGCCGGAGTTCCTACTGTGGTTCGCGGCCTTCACCACGGAACCAGTCGAACGTGACCGTGCCGCGGCTCGCGAAGACGCCGGAAACGCGTCCCGTGAAGGAGGCTGCGGTTTCCGCCGAGAGGTAGCGGCCGTCCAGTTCGGCCAAGGTGAGCAGTTCGCCGTCGACGACTGCCTGGAGGGCGATGGTGTCCGAGCTCAGGTGCCCGAATCCCGCGCCCGAATCCGGCTGTCGGGTTGCGATGCGAAGTTCCAGTGGTCCGGCGGGAACCTGTCGCGTCCAGCTTTGTTCGATCGAGGAGATCCGGGCCCGCGCCGTCAGGGTGGTTCCGCTCAGTTCGATCGAATAGTGGTGTGCCTCGTCGTAGCGGACGGCGAGGCCGCCGGCATTCCTTCCCCCGTCAAGGGGGTCCAGGTCTTCGGACGATCCGGTGCCCACCAGCGCGGAGATGGTCTCCACCTGGTACCGCTGGCGGCGGCCCAGGAAGGAAGGCCTTGGATCGTCCAGGCTGGCGCCGTCGCTGACCAGGGTGAGGCGCCCGGGGTTCTTCTCGGTGGAGGCGAACGTGCCGGGGAATCGCCGCACGGCGATCCAGCCGCCGTCGAGCTCGGTTTCCGCAAAGTTGTCCTCGAACTCACCGCCGCCCGGGCGGGGGTTGAGGATGACGGGTTCGACGACGGGCCAGCCGTCCTCCCACGTGACCGGGGTGATGAAGGTTTCCCGGCCCAGGGCGGAGAAGGCCCGGGTCATGCCCTTGGGCCGCATGCCCAAGAGCACCATGGCCCAGCCGCCGTCGGGCGTCTGCACGAGGTCGCCGTGGCCGGTGTTCTGGATGGGACGCTCGGTGCTGCGGGCACTCAAGATGGGGTTGGCCGGGTTGCCCTCGAAAGGACCGGCCGGCGAGGTTCCGCGGGCAATGCTGACGCTGTGTCCGCGCTCGGTCCCGCCTTCGGCGATCATGAGGTACCAGTAGTCGCCATGCCGGTAAAGGTGGGGCGCTTCCGGGAACATCAGTCCGGTCCCGGACCACACGCTACGGGGCACCTCAAGGGCCTTGCCGGTTTCCAGATCCACGCGGACTTGGAGGATGCCGCCGTGCTCGCCGATGTTCCCGGTGACGGTGTCGAGTCCCGAGTACGTCATGTAGGCGGTGCCGTCCTCGTCCCAGGCAAGGTCCTGGTCGATGCCGATGGCGCCCTCAATGGCGAGTCCGTCGCTCCATGGCCCGGCAGGGTCCTCTGCCGTGAACACCAGGGTCCCGCGTGCCATGGCGTCGGTGACAGCGACGTAGAAGAGGCCGTCGTGGAAACGGATGGTGGGTGCCCACGCGCCTCCAAGGGTGGGCACGTCCCTTGAATCGAGTTGCCCTTCCCGGTCCACCACGTGGCCGATCCGGTCCCAGTTGACCAGGTCGGTGCTGTGGTAGACCGGAATGCCGGGGAGGTATTCGAACGTGGAGGTCGCCAGATAGTAGTCCTCGCCGACCTTGACGATGCTGGGATCGGGGTTGAAGCCGGGAATCAGTGGGTTGGGGAAGTTCATGCAGCGCCTCCAAGTGTGAGAACGGTTTCGAGCGGCAGTTCGGTGACGGAGGTGCCGATGCGCAGGCGGTAGTCACCGGGTTCGTAGGTCCAGCCGTTGTCCCAGTAGGCCAGCAGCCGGGTGGGCACATTGATCACCGCGGTGCGGGTTTCGCCGGGTTCGGCCCATACGGGGGCGGAGGCGACGAGCCAGCGCACGGGACGGTCCACGGCGGAGCCGGGCCGTTCGGCGTAGACCTGCACCACCTGCTTGCCGGGGCGGGTGCCGGTGTTGGTGAGGGTCACCGTGAGGGGCACGACGGCGCCGGGCACCGCGATCGCGGAGGTGTCGGTGCCGGGGGCCTCGGCGGTGTCGAGGGTCCAACGGGTGTAGCCGAGTCCGTGCCCGAATTCGTAGGCCGGTTCCGTCCCTTCCTTGAGCCAGGCCCGGTAGCCGATGTGGATGCCCTCGGTGTAGGCGAGTTCCCCGTTCGCGTCGGGGGTGGTGTTGAGGACCGGCACGTCCTCCTGGGCCCCGGGCCAAGTGGTCGGGAGCCGTCCGCCGGGCTCGGCCGCGCCGGTGAGGATGTCGGCGAGGGCGGTGCCGAATTCCTGCCCGCCGAAGTACCCGATCAGGATCGCCGCCACCTCGTCCCGCCAGGGCAGCAGCACCGGGGACCCGGAGTTCACCACCACCACGGTGCGCGGGTTGGCCGCGGCGACGGCGCGGACCAGGCGGTCCTGCAGGCCCGGAAGCTCCAGGGTGGTGCGGTCGTAGCCTTCGGATTCGACGCGCGAGTTCGTGCCGACCACGACGACGGCGACCTCGGCCGCCCGGGCCGCGGCGACGGCGTCGTTGATGAGGGCCTCGGGGTCGGTGTGGTCCGCTTCGAGCCCGATGGTCACGGCCAGGGCGTTGCCCAGGGCGCCGGCGCGCCCGGCGAGGTCCAGTTCCACCGTCACTTCCAGCGGAACACCCGCCGTGGCCTCGAGCGGGACGGAAGCGGAGGGCGGGGCCAGGAACGCCGCGCCCAGGTCCGTGCCCGTGGCCTCGATGGACGCCTCATGCGCCAGGACCCCGTCCACGAAGATCCGCCCGTGCCCCACGGTGGAGAAGCCCAGCCGGATGGTGCCGGTCTCCTCGGGCGTGTAGTGGGTATGGAACTGGACCATGGAAGACTCCGCGATCGGGGCATCCCCGCCGAACCAAACCAGCGCGGTGGAGCGGCGGTCCTCCGCGAACAGTTCCTTGCCCGTGGAGGCAAAGAAGCGCACCCGCAGCCCCGGCTCGCCCGTGACAGGGTTCCTGAGCTGTTCCAGGGGCAGTTCGGCGATGCCTTCCTGCACCACCGCGCCCACGGTGTAGCTGACGTTCTCCGGCCTGAACGCCGCACGGATCCCGTCCAGCGGGGTGACGATCCTTTCCGGGACCACGGTCGCGGACCCGCCGCCCTGGGTCCTGGCATGGCGGGCATTGTGCCCGATCACCGCGACGCCGGTCACGGAGGCGGGAGCCAGCGGCAGCACGCCGTCGTTCTTCACCATCACCGTCCCGGCCACGGATGCTTCCCGGGCGAACACGACCGGGTCCTCCCGCTCCGCCGGCTCCGCTGCCACGGGTTCGAAACCTTCCAGGGCGCCCACCCGGGCGGCGAGCTGCAGGATCCGCAACACCTTCCGGTCAACCGCGGCCTCCGGAACCGTGCCGCACTTCACCGCCAGCACGAGCGCCGAACCCCACGGACCGTCCGGACCCGGCATCACGAGGTCCTGGGAGTGCTTCGCGCTTTCCACGCTGCGCACCGCGGTCCAGTCGCTGATCACCACGCCGTCGAAACCCCACTCGGTGTTCAGCGGGGCTTCCAGCAGCTCGTTCTCCGTGGCCGTGGCACCGTTGACCGAGTTGTACGCGCTCATCACCAGCCACGCCTTCGAGTCCACAATGGCCTTCTCGAACGCCAGCAGGTACAGCTCCCGCAAGGGCCGCTCCGCCACCTTCACATCGACGGTGAACCGGTCCGTCTCCGAGTCATTGGCCACGTAATGCTTGGGGGTCGCACCGACGCCGTTGCGCTGCACGCCGGCCACATACGCCGCCGCGAGCTCCGCGGTCAGGACCGGGTCCTCGCTGAACGCCTCGAAATGCCGGCCGCCCAGCGGGGAACGGTGCAGGTTGATCGTCGGGCCGAGCACCACGTCGACGCCCTTCCGGCGGGCCTCGACCGCCGAGGCAGCCCCCAAACGGTCCGCCATCGCGGGATCCCAGGACGAGCTGATCGCCGTCGCGGACGGGAAATTCATCGATGGCTGCCGCTCATCCCACACCTCGCCGCGCACCCCCGTTGGCCCGTCCGAGAACAACATCCGCCGCAACCCGATCTTCTCCACCGGCCACGTCGTCCAGAAATCCCGGCCCGTCAGCAACCGCACCTTCTCCTCCAGGCTCAGCCGGGCCAGCAGGGACTCGAGGCGTTGGTCGATGGTCTGGTCGGTGAGGAGTTCCATGGTGGCTTTCTTGTCTGACTTGAGGGATGAAGTGTCGATGCTCATGCGGTGGCACCCGTGGTGGCTGCGGCCCCGGCGGCTTCGCGCTGGGCGGCAATGATGTCCCGGTACCAGTACGCGCTCCACTTGGGGATGCGGGCCTGGGTGCCGTAGTCCACGTAGACCAGGCCGAAGCGTTTGTCGTAGCCTTCGGCCCATTCGAAGTTGTCCATGAAGGACCACGCGAAGTAGCCGCGGACGTCCACGCCGTCGGCGATCGCCTCGCCTACCGCGGAAATGTAGCCGCGCAGGTAGTCGATGCGTTCGGGGTCGCGGACCTCGCCGTTCGGATCCACGTAGTCGTGGAACGTGACGCCGTTTTCCGTGACGTACAGAGGAAGGGAGGTGTATTCGGCGGCGACCCGCTTGAGTACCGCTTTGAGTGCCACGGGCGTATTGGACCAACCGAACGACGACGGTGCCGGCAGCACGTGCGTCCAGCTTGCCCCTCCCGGGGCTGCTTCGTCCGCGGAAACCAGCATGTTGGTGTAGTGGTTGATTCCGGCAAAGTCCCCGGGTGCCGAGATGATGGCCAGGTCTCCGGGTTGGACGAGGTCTTCGGCCGAAGCTCCCTCGCCGGTGGCGGTCAGCCCGTACTGGCCGTAGACCCCGATGGTGGACTCGGCGTAGCGGCCCCGGTAGACGGGGTCCAGGAAGATCCGGTTGCTGACGGCGTCCCAGTATTCCGTGGCCTTGCGGTCGGCTTCGGAATCGCTGGCCGGGTTGAGGTTGCCGATGATATTGGTGATGCCCACTTTGGCCTCGGGGCGGCGGGCACGGAATTCGGCCAGCGCCAAGCCATGGGCCAGGAGCAAGTGATGGGCTGCGCGCACGGCGAGGCGGTCGTCCTTGATGCCTGGGGCCTGCATGCCCCAGGAGTGGCCAAGGAAGGCCGCGCACATCGGCTCGTTGATGGTGATCCAGTACTCGGCAAGGTCACCCAACGCCTCGGCCACGAGCCCTGCGTACTCCCCGAAACGGTGGGCAGTACGCCGGGCCGGCCAGCCGCCGTCGTCCTGCAGTGTTTGCGGGAGGTCCCAGTGGTAGAGCGTCACGTACGGGGTGATGCCGCGGGCTGCGCAGCCCGCCAGCAGGTCACGGTAAAAGCGCACGCCTTCCGGGTTGAGCGGGCCGACGCCGGTGGGCTGCAGCCGGGACCAGGACAAGGACAGCCGGTAAGACGGGATGCCCAGCTCCACCATGAGGTCAAGGTCCTGTTCCCAGCGGTGGAAGTGGTCGCAGGCGATGTCCCCGTTGTCACCGTGGATGGTGGTGCCCGGCCGGTGGGAGAAGGTGTCCCAGATGCTCTGGCCGCGTCCGCCCTCGTTGACGGCACCTTCGATTTGGTACGCGGCGGTGGCCACGCCCCAGGCGAAGTCGGCGGGAAACGTTGCGGCCGGGGAGAGTTCCGGGCTCGCGGACAGTGGCGGCTGAGTCATGGGCTCGCCTTTCGTGGGTCTGTGTTTGTTCTGAAGGTGGGGCTGGCAGCGGGTCAGGCCACGCCGGCCTGGACGTTCTGCTGGTGCTGGATGTCCAGCAAGCGCAGGCGGTCGGCGCGGCGCTGGGCTTGCCGGTCCGGATCGGGGACCGGGGCGGCCATGAAGAGCCTCTGGGTGTAGGGATGCTCGGGTTCTCCGGTGACTTGCCCGCCGTCGCCCCATTCGACGATTTCGCCGTGATACATCACGGCGACGCGGTGGCTGAGGTGGCGGACCACCGCGAGGTCGTGCGAGACGAAGAGGTAGGCGACGCCGGTGCGTTCCTGGATCTCGATGAAAAGGTCCAGCACCGTGGCTTGGGTGGAGAGGTCCAGGGCCGAGACGGGTTCGTCGCACACGATCAGCTTCGGATCCAGTGCCAGGGCCCGGGCGATGGCGATGCGTTGGCGCTGCCCGCCGGAGAACTCGCGCGGCAGCCGGTGGGCGGCGCCGTGCGGCAACCGGACCTGGTCCAGCAGCTCGGCGACCCGCTTGTTGGCGGCCTGGCGTTCCACTTTCCGGACCGTGAGCGGCTCGGTGAGGATCTGCTCGATGGTCATGGACGGGTTGAGCGAGGTGTACGGATCCTGGAACACCACCTGGATCTCGTGGCTGAGCTCCTTGCGCTGGGCGCGCGTGGCTTGGGAGATTTCCTGGCCGCGGTACTTGATGCTTCCCCCGGTGACCGGGGCGAGCCCCAGCACGGCGCGGCCCAGCGTGGTCTTGCCGGAGCCCGACTCCCCCACCAGGCCCACCGTCTCGCCGGGGCGGATGTCGAGGGAAACGCCCTTGAGGGCCTTGAACGGTTCCTTCCGGAAGCCCTTGAGGGGATATTCGACGACGACGTCCCGGACGTCGAGCAGTGTTTCGGTCATGGCTTCACTCCTGTCAGGCTGGTGAGGGATCCGTCGGTGCTTGCACCGTTTGTGCGGGGACCAGCGGCGCCCAGCGGGCCGCGCGGTGCCGCATCCTCGAGGATCGCTTCCAGCAGTTGCCGGGTGTACGGGTGGCGGGCGTCCTTGAAGATGGTCCGGACGGGCCCGGTTTCCACGACGCGGCCTGTCTGCATCACGGTCACGCGGTCGCACAGATCGGCGACGACACCGAAGTTGTGGGTCACCAGGATGACGCCCATTTTCAGCTCGTCCTGGAGTTCGCGCAGCAGGTCGAGCACTTCGGCCTGCACCGTGACGTCCAATGCAGTGGTGGGCTCGTCCGCGATAAGCAGGTCCGGCTCGCAGGAGACCGCGCCGGCAATCAGCACCCGTTGGGCCATGCCTCCGGAGATCTCGTGCGGGTAGGCGTTGAAGGTCCGTTCGGGGTGGGGAATCCCCACTTTGGCCAGCAGTGCCAGTGCGCGCTTCCGTGCCTCCGCTTTGGATATGCCCAGGCATACCCGCATGGGCTCCATGAGCTGGCTGCCGATCGTGAAGGCGGCGTCCAGGTTGCTCATGGGTTCCTGCGGGATATAGGCGATGCGCTGGCCGCGGACCTTCGTCATTTCCTTCTCGGAGAGGCGGGCCAGGTCCGTGCCGTCGAAGACGATGGAGCCACCCGTGACACGTCCGCCCTGCGGCAGGAGCCGGAGGATAGAGAAGGCGGTCTGGGTCTTGCCCGAGCCGGACTCGCCCACCAGCCCGTGAACCTCGCCCCGGCGGACCGTGAGGCCCACATGGTTCACCACGTGGGTGGTGGAACCATCGGGCTGGTCGTAGCCGACGCCCAGGTCGGTGACCTCCAGGATGACTTCACCGGCGCTAGCAGTGCGTGCACCGGCGGGTGTTTCGGGATGCACCACGGCCGGCTCGCCGCGCTTGGCGGCAGCTTCTGCGGAATCGACGACGGCGGTCCCTTTCCGGCGGCGCTTGACCGGCCCGCGGCTGCGCTCGAGTTCGTCGCGCATCGCATTGGCCAGCAGGGTCAGCGCGATGCAGACGACGCCGAGGACGAGGCTTGGCCACAGGACAAGGGTGGGTGCCTTGTAGAGGTTGATGAAGCCGTCGTTGAGCATGCTCCCCCACGTGGGGATGTTGAGGTCGCCCAGGCCGAGGAATTCCAGGCCGGCCTGGATGGCGATGGCGATGCCAAGGACCATGGCGGACTGGATGATGACGGGTGCGCGCACCACGGTGAGGATGTGGCGGCCGATGATCCGGAAATCGCTGAGCCCGGAGACCCGTGCCGCGTCGACGTAGAGTTCGTTGCGCACCGCCGTCACGCAGGCGTACACCAAGCGGAAGTAGGCCGGGGAAAGCAGGACGCCGAAGATCATCATGGACAACCACATCGATGGCCCCACGACGGCCCGCGCGGCCAACAGAATGACGATGCCGGGCATTGCCATGAGCAGGCCGGTGAGCCAGGAGGACGCCGAATCGAACCAGCCGCCGTAGTATCCGGCAACCAGGCCGCCGGTGACGCCGATCGCGACGGCGACAACCAGCGCCAACAGCGCCCCGGCCAGGCTGAACTGTCCAGCGAAGAGCAGTCGGCTGAAGACGTCACGGCCGGCACTGTCCGCTCCCAGCACGTGGTCCGGGCTGGACTTGGCCAGGACCGCCTGCAGGCTGGCCAGGCCGGGGTCGTGCGTTGCGAGCACAGGTGCCAGCACCGCGGCCAAGGCCACGATCGCGAGGACCAGCATGGATACGGCGCCGGTGGGGTTCGTGAGGAGCTTGCGGAACAAGGAGACTTTGGCTGCCTGGGTGGGCAGTGCGATGGAAGTGTCGATCATGACAGCCGAACTTTCGGGTTGAGCCAGCCTTGGGCGAGGTCGATGATGAGGTTGACGATCACCACGATGGCGGCGGTGGCGACGACGACGCCCATCACCACCGGGATGTCCCCCTGGCTGGTGGCGGCAACGGCGATCTGCCCGAGGCCGGGCAGGGCGAAGATCTGTTCAACGATCACGGCACCGCCGAGCAGGCCGATGAACTGGACCGCGAGGACTGCCAGGGCAGGACCGCCGGCGTTGCGCAGCACGTGCCTGTACACCACCCGGTTGAAGGAGAGGCCGCGGGCCCGGAGCGTGCGGACATAATCCTGGCGGAGGGCATCGATCAGGGAGCCCCGGACCTGCTGGACCACCGAGGCGATACAGCCGATCGAAAGGGCGATGATCGGCAAGGTGACCGTGGCCGCCCAGCCGCCGAACGACGTCGTAATCGGTATATAGCCGGTGGCCTTGAACCACTTGAGGTTCAAAGCGAACAGGGACACGAGTCCCAAAGCGATGAGGAAGCCGGGAATCGCGAATCCCAGGACGCCCACGAACTGGACCACACGGTCCACCCAGCCCCGGCGCACTGCGGCCAGGACAGCGATGACCACGGAGATCACGGCCGCGATGATGGTGGCGCCCAACACCAGGGAGAGGGTCACCGATACCCGGCTGGTGACGCCGGTGCTGACCAGCTGGCCGTTGAACCACGAGCGTCCAAGGTCGCCGGTGACGGCGTGGGTGAGCCAATCCCAGTACTGGACCACGAGCGGGCGGTTCAGGCCCAGCTGGGAAGCCTTCAGGGTCACCTGGGCCTGGCTGGCTGTGGGGCCCACGATGCGGCGGGCGATGTCGCCGCCACCCGCGTACAGCAGCAAGTAGGCGACCGTTGTAATGACGAACAGCAGGAGGACGCCCGAAAGCAGGCGGCGCAGCACGAAACGGTACATCAAAGTTCCTTAAGGGAAGGTTCCTGGGGCCACCGGAGCCGGACCGCGGCTTGGGTCTGCACGTGGTCCGGTCCCGGCGGCTGTCCGCTAGGAGGCGGGAGAGAAGGACCAGATGAACGGGTAGGCGTTACCCGTCTGGACCTCGACCTTGGTCTTGGCGTCGGTGACGAAGCTGGACTGCGGGCGGTACCACGGAGCGAACCATGCCTGCTCCACGATGTATTTGTTCAGTTCCTTCGCGGCGGCCGTCTGCTCATCCGTAGAACCGACATGGATCTTGTTGATCAGCTCGTCCACCTTCGGGTCCTCGTACTTGTACGGGTTCCACGGGGCACCGGGAGCGATCTTCATGTTGATCAGCTGCCAGTCGGACTGCTGCTCCAGGATCATGTAGCTCACGCCATACTTCGGCGCCAGGAGGTCGGCGATGAAGTTGTTGCCCGTGTCCGTGAACTCCGCCGTGATGCCGACGTCCTTGAGCTGCTGCGTGATGAGCGCAGGGAGGGTGTTGCCCATGAGCGCCGAGGACGGCAGCTTCAGGGTCAGCCCGCTGGCGTATCCGGCCTGGGCAAGCAGTTCCTTGGCCTTGGCAGGGTTGTAGGCGTAGCGGGAGTCCAGGGACTTGTCATAGGCAGCCGACGACGGCGGGAACACCTGGGTGGTCAGCTCGCCATAGCCCTGGCCGATTGACTGCAGCATCGCCTTGGTGTCGAAGGCGTAGTTGAGTGCCTGCCGGACGCGGACGTCCTTGAGCGCGGGGTTGGTGGTTCCGGCCCGGTCAAACAGGATGAGCCCTGCCCAGTTCAGCTGGAGTGGGTTGACCTTGTACCCGGCAGCCTGGATCTCCGTGAGCGTGTTGTTGTCGGCGGTGTTGGCGGCGTTGAGCTGTCCGGACTTGATGGCGTTCAGCAGGGAGGTCTGGTCACCGTAGACGTTGAGGACAAGGTTGTCGTAGTGCACCAAACTCTTGTCCCAGTAATTCGGGTTGCGGTGGTAGCTGTAGGACGTGCCGGTCACGGTGGCGGCGGTATCCAGCACATACGGACCGGAGCCGACGGGTTTGGTGGCGATGTCGGCGTTGCCGAAGGACGCCGGGCTCTGCATGAAGGACGCGTCCTTGGACAGGTAGTTCAGGAACGCCGGGTCCGGGGCGGACAGGGTCAGTTCCAGCGTGGTTGCGTCCACGGCTTTGGCAGTCTTCAGTGCCGCCATGAACTGTGCATCCGGAGACGTTCCTGCCTTGAAGCGCTCAAGGTTCTGCTTCGCGGCGTCGGCATTGAAGGGGGTGCCGTCGGTGAACTTGACGTCGTCACGCAGGGTGAGCGTCAGGACAGTCTTGTCCGCGTTGTACTTCCAGTCTTTGGCCAGCATCGGCACGAGCGAGCCATCCGGCTTCATCCGGATCAAAGTGTCGTACACGGCCTGGTAGAACGGCGACAGGTTGGCGAACTCGGACTGGTTTGCAGCGAAGGTCTTGGGCGCCAACAGCGCGCCCAGGGTCAGGGTTTGGGAGGACTGGTCCTGGGGGGCGGCGGCTCCGCCACCACCACAAGCAGTGAGCCCCAGGGCAACAGCCGCAATGACTGCGGCCATTCGCTTGGATCGGAACATCGTTGGTCCCTTTCACGATCAGTGGCGTCCACCATGGACGGCCATTGGGAAAGACCGTAACATCAAAAACCTAGTGACCACTAGGTTTTAGCCGAACTTTTTGAATCGTTATGAAATGTGACGATGCGCACAGTGGTTGACCAATTGATGGACTTATTGAAAATCGACGTTGTTAGGGTTGATCCATGAAAGAGACGGCGGGCGGCATCCAGCCCGAAACGGTGCGCCGAGGGCGCCGCGGGACTTATGCCAAGACGGAGGCCCGGAGGCAGGAAATCCTGAAGGCCGCCTTCGCCGTCTTTTCATCCTCGGGATACCGCTCGGGCTCGCTGAAGGACGTGGCGGACAAAGTGGGCCTGACCCAAGCAGGGCTCCTGCACCACTTTCCCAGCAAGGAAGCCTTGCTTGAGGCAGTCTTGACCTTCCGCGACGACGAGTCCGCGATCTACACCGGGGCCTTGGATGCCAAGGGTGCGGACTTGCTGCACGCCATGGTGGATCTGACCCGGCACAACACCACCATCCCAGGCCTCGTGGCGCTGTACTGCGTACTGTCCGCGGAAGCCACCGACACCGAGCACCCGGCCCACGAGTACTTTCTTGAACGGTACGAGCGGGTACGCGGCTTGCTGAGCGATGCTTTCTCGCACATGGCGGACGAAGGCACGTTACGGCCCGGCGTCGCGCCTGCCGCAGCGGCACGCCAGCTGACCGCGCTCATGGACGGCTTGCAGGTCCAGTGGCTCCTCGACAACGATTCCGTGGACATGCCCTCCGAAGTCGCGGCCTACTTGAATGCCGTCACGACCGAGAGCTTCTAGCCCACCCAACTAACTCCCAGTAGATGTCGTTATAAGGCCTGAAAACGACATTAAGTGCGAGCTAGTTGGGTGGGGGTACGGCAGTTGGGTCCGGGTGCGGCAGTCGGGCGGGGCTAGCCGACGGCGCGGAGCCTGACGGCGATGAACTGGCGGCCGGGGAGCTCCACGCGGAAGCGCCCTTCCACTGCGTCCGGCAGGGTGTCAATGCTCATGTTCCAGGTGTCGATGATGTCCACCTCGTAACGGCGGCCGGCGGGCATCACGAAGTTCCGGTAGGTGGGCTGGTTGAAACCGAAATAGCTGATCTCGTACTCGTGCCGGATGCCGGCCGTGGGGACGTCCCAGGCGCTCGCCAGCGGCTCGAGGAACCCGCCCGGGGTTTCCTCGAGGATGCGGCGCAGGAAAGCGATCCGCTCCGGGCTGCTGCCATGGAATTCGCCGCCCTTGGCCCACCACAGCACGTCAGCAGCGTGCATGTACGTTTCGCCGTGGCCCACGTAACCGCCCCGGACGGCCCCCTCCCAGAACCGCCGGGTCATTTCCTCGCCGGTGATGTTTCCCCAGCCCTGATCAATGTTGCCCTCGTACGCGCACTCGTCGATGACCACCGGTTTGCCCCAGCGCTCCCGCC